>NZ_JAMHKS010000076.1:0-300000 GCF_025566055.1 Leclercia tamurae | reverse complement strand
TTTCCAGGATGATTTGGGAAAGCACATTCCGACGCTGGCCATCTCGCTCTGTCGATAACATCTGTTGCAGCCTTTGCAGCAAAAGTTTCATGCTGATGGGGCCGTTATCCTTAAGCAGAGAAAGAGTGGCTTCGCCAATAAGTTCATCAGTAAGTCGTTCATGGTCACTTCTGTTCATAACTACGTCTCTGTTGCCACACCTACCTGTAAGAGGAATTGCGGCATTAAGTCAGTCTGTGGCGACAGTATAAAAAAACTGTCCCGAAGAAAAAACTGACTTGAAAACAATTCAATTAGCAGCTGTGGGCGTACGTCTCTTAACGATCAAACAGCAGGCCAATCAGCGTCTGGTAACGGCTCTCCTCTTCCTGATCCGTTGCCTGTTCCATCCGGTAAAGCAGTCGGGTGCAGATGGATTTCCGGTTAAGGATTTTTCCTTCCCGAAGGAGCTCCACGACGATTTGTCCCAGCGTTTCCTGTTGGGAAGGCTGGTTTGCTTTATTAAAATACTGGGTAATGGCATTGGCTGTAGTCGGTGCAAACCCGTTCTCGCGCATATGTCACTCCTGAAATCCGCAGAGCTAAAAAATGGTTAATATCTTGTTAACTGATGAATACTGTACAGACTAATTGTACAACTTAACAAATATATTTTGATCATTACGTGCTAAACTATAATTATCAATGCGTTAACTGTAATAAAATTAGCAATAAAGAAAGAAAATATTGTACATTTTCGGTGATTTTTACCGTTATTTCCGTAACAGGAATAGGGCGAAGCAAGCCCTGGATAGGTTAATAAGACATAAAGCCAACCATTTGATACCGTGGACTTTCATTCACCTCCTCTATTGGAAACATATGCTCACTACCATTATTTACCGTAGTCACTACCGTGACCACGTACCGGTTACTGTGCTGGAAGACATGGTTGTTGCAGCAAACAAAAAGAACAGCGAAGCCGGGGTTAGCGGCATTCTTCTGTTCAACGGCAAGCTCTTTTTTCAGCTGCTGGAAGGACCCGAGGAGAGCGTAAGAGCCATTTACCGCGCGATATGTGAAGACCCGCGTCACCACAACGTGGTGGAGCTGCTGTGTGATTATTCTCCCTCACGGCGCTTCGGCAAGTGCGGTATGGAACTCTTTGATTTACGTCGATACGATCCCGAAGTGGTGCTGCAAAACGTGCTGGATAAAGGCACGACCAAGTACCAGCTGACCTATAACGACAGGTCGCTGCAGTTCTTCAGAACCTTCGTCGAGGAGAGTGAAAAAGAGAACTACTTTGAGCTGCCGTCAGGCGAACAGTGGGACTTTATTGCCGATAATGACGCCCCCAGCGTTCGCTCCCTGACGCGGCGCTACAGCGAGGTGTGCAACTTTGCCTTCCAGCCGATTATCGATCCGCTGGCGCGGGAAATTGTCTCGCTGGAAGCCCTGATCCGCACCCCGGAAGGGGCGATGTCCCGGAACTGGTTCGAGGGGTATGTGGGGGATGAACTCTACGAAGCTGACCTGAAAAGTAAGAGCGTTGCGTTTGCGATGGCCAGCGCGCTGGGGCTGGGCGATCAGAGCCTCTCTGTAAACCTGCTCCCGATGACGCTGGTCAACGTGCCCAATGCGGTCAGCTATCTAATTCAGGAGATAGAGGCCAACGGGCTGGTGCCTGAGCAGATCGTGGTGGAGTTTACCGAGAACGAAGTCATCTCCCGTCTCGACGAGTTCACCGGTGCGGTGCGTGAGTTAAAGGCCGCCGGGATCGGCGTGACCATTGATCACTTCGGCGGCGGTTTTGCCGGGCTGCTGTTGCTGGCGCAGTTCCAGCCAGACCGGATTAAGATTAACCGTGACCTGATCCGCGACGTGCACAAGAGCGGTCCACGCCAGGCTATCGTGCTGGCCATCATCAAATGTTGTACAGCTTTGGAAATTCTGATCTCCGTGGTCGGTGTTGAGCAGCCGGAAGAGTGGATGTGGCTCGAATCCGCCGGGATTTCTCACTTCCAGGGACACCTGTTTGCCCACCCTCAACTGGCCGGCATCCCGCCTGTGTCATGGCCTGAGCCGCGCGACACCTTTTGAAACTGATACTCATCGGGCAGTGATACAATTCTGTTGTACAATATAACAAGTTGTACACCCCGGTGAGATTCGTTACCTTGGGTAACGAATATATCGGTCAGGAAGGGAGAATCGATGGCCTTTTACAGTATTGGCGATGTGGCTGAACGCTGCGGCATAAACCCCGTTACCCTGCGCGCATGGCAGCGCCGGTACGGGTTGCTCAAGCCTCAGCGCAGCGAAGGCGGGCATCGACAATTTGATGACGACGACATCCTGCGCATTGAAGAGATCAAGCGCTGGATTGAGCGTGGCGTGCCGGTTGGCAAGGTCAAAGCGCTTCTCGATCAAGGAAAAGCGCCTGAGCCCGGCGACTGGTCTGCGCTGCAGGAAGAGATGATTGGTACGTTACGTCAGGTTAACCCGACCAAACTGCGTGCGAAAATGGCGGCCTTCATTGCGCTCCATCCGGTGGAAACCCTGATCGACAACGTCTTTGAGCCCCTGCGCAACACCCTGAGCCTCGATCGTGATACTGCACGCGCCATGCGCAGTCTGCTGGATGGCATTCTGATTGAGCATGCCGTATCAAGCCTCACTGCCTCGCGTGTTAAAGCGGGCAGGGATGCATTACTGATCGGGTGGGGAATTGAGGATCGTACCGCTCTGTGGCTGGAGGGCTGGCGTTTATCGCAGCAAGGCTGGCGCATTGATGTCTTTGCCGAACCCCTTGATTTACCTCATCCGGAGTTCTTCCCCGGGCAACAAATTCTGGTCTGGACGGGCCGGGTGATTTCTCCGGAACAGCTTCAGCAGCTGGACCACTGGCAAAAGCAGGGCTATGCCATCAGGGCATACGGCGCGGCGAACGCGGCCTGATCGGCTTACCCGCCACAGCGGGTAATGTTTTTCCTCTTACTATCCCATACGGCACGCATCCGCTTCCCAGCGATACCCCACACCATATACCGCCCGAATAAACGACTGATCCGCGTCGAGGGATTCCAGCTTGCGACGCAGGTTTTTGATATGGCTGTCGATGGTACGGTCGGTCACCACCCGGTAGTCATCATACAGATGGTTCAGCAGCTGCTCACGGGAGAAGACCTTGCCCGGCTCGTGGGAGAGGGTTTTCAGCAGGCGGAACTCTGCGGGGGTGAGATCCAGCAGCTTGCTGCGCCAGCTGGCCTGGAAACGGCTTTCGTCGATGATCAACGGACTTTCGGCATCCAGCGCCTGCAATTCACGCTGCGGTTTACAGCGGCGGAGAATGGTTTTCACCCGGGCGACCACTTCGCGCGGGCTGTAGGGTTTGCAGATGTAATCATCGGCGCCGATCTCCAGCCCCAGCAGGCGGTCGATCTCTTCGATTTTGGCGGTCACCATCACGATCGGCACTTCGGAGAAGCGGCGGATCTCGCGGCACAGGGTCAGGCCGTCGGTGCCGGGCAGCATCAGATCGAGCAGGATCAGATCCGGCGGGGTGTGGCGCACATAGGGCAGAACCTGATCGCCGTGGCTGATAAGCGACGGGGCATAACTTGCCGCCCGCAGATAGTCGATTAATAACTGCCCAAGCTTAGGCTCATCCTCCACGATCAGGATGCGGGGTGTGTTTTTGTCAATGGGTAACTCAGTCATACTTCTCTCGATAAATCGCGTTCCAGCGGTAGCTCTACTGTAATGCTAACCCCGCCAAAAGGCGAATGGGCGGCGCGGATGGTGCCTCCGTGGGCCTCAACGATGTTGACGCAGATCGCCAGCCCCAGGCCGGAGCCGCCGCTGGCCCGGTTGCGTGAGCCTTCGGTGCGATAAAAGCGTTCAAACAGCTTGTGGAGCTGCTCGTCAGAGACGCCGGGCGCGGTGTCGGCAAAGGTCAGCGCAAAACGGTGATCTTCGCATTTGCCGGAGATACGCAGCATGCCCCCGGGGTCGGTATAGCGCAGGCAGTTTTCCAGCAGGTTGTTGAAGAGCTGCATCAGCCGGTCGCGATCGCCAAACACTACCGCGTTCTCCGGCAGCGACAGCTCAATACGCAGGTCGCGGCTGGCAAAGCGTTCGCGGAAGACGCCGCTGGCCATTTCCAGAATGTTAATCACATCCACCGGCGCTTTCTGATAGGCCAGTGCCCCCTCGTCGGACATCGACAGCTGATGCAGGTCGTCCACCAGCTTGGTCAGCGTGCCGACCTCTGCCTGCAGAGAGGTAACGGATTCCGGAGTAAACTGGCGTACGCCGTCCTGAATCGCCTCCAGCTCGCCGCGTAGCACCGCCAGCGGGGTGCGCAGCTCGTGGGAGATATCGGCCATAAAATCCCGCCGCATCTGCTGGTTCTTCTCCAGGGTACTGGCGAGCTGGTTAAAGTCCTGCGCCAGCTTGCCCAGCTCGTCCTGGCTGCGGGTATCCACCCGGGTGGTGAAATCCCCCGCCGCCAGTTGATGTGTCCCTTCCACCAGCCGTTTTACCGGGGCTAAGAGTCCACGCGCCAGCGGGAAGGTCGCGAGGGCCGCCAGCAGGGTGGAGAGGGCGACAATCAGCCAGCTGGTCTGGCGCTGCTGCCGGTCAAAGTTGATGTCGGTATTGCGCGTCAGCCGCTCCACCGGAGAGGCGATCACCCAGCCGACGGCAGCGCCGTTCACCGTAATGGCCCGCTTCGTGCCGTCCGGCGGCACCGGGGCGCGCGGGCCGACCAGCACCCGCATCTCCTGGTCGATCACCCAGAACTGGGTCCGCCAGCCGTGGGGAGGCATGCCGGGTCCGGGGCGATCGTCGTCGGTGTCGTGCTCCAGCGAGCGCAGGATCTGGAAGATAAACCGGTCATTGTTGCGTAAAAAACGCCAGTTGCCGTGCAGGACGTACTGCTCGGCCAGGGCATCGCTTAACCCCTGTAGCCGCTGCTCGTTACCGTGTTTGATGTAGTCGATAAAGCCGCGCTCAAAGCTGACCCGCACCGCCCAGTGCATGGTGATCAGCAGTACGATGCAGGTGGCAAAGATGGCCAGAAACAGCTTGCCGGTAATGCCGGGCCGCCAGAACTTCATGGTTCACTCCTTTTGCGCCGCCTGAGGACGACATTCTTGCTGGTATCATCCGGAACCCGGGCGAAAACAATGGCCGGCAGGGCGATAATCACCGCCATGCTCAGGTAGGTGTAGAGGAATACCTGATGGACGACGGGGCTGTCGGCGGTCAGGTGGTGCTGGCCATACATGCCCAGCAGCAGCCCCGCGATGGTCACCCCGACGCTCATCGACAGCTGCATGATCATCGACAGCAGGCTGTTGCCGCTGCTCGCCTGCTCGTCGGGCAGATCTTTCAGGGTCAGGGTGTTCATGGACGAGAAGCGGATGGAGTTGATCATCCCCTGGCAGAACAGCACCAGCGGCAGGACGTAGTACCAGCCGAGCAGCGCGACGGCCATAAACAGCAGGCTCACCAGCGCCAGCCCGAGGGTGGAGGCCACCAGCACCCGGCGATAGCCGAGCGCGTTCACCACCTGGACCACAATGCGCTTCATCCCCATGCTGCCGAGCACCATCGGGATCATCATCAGCCCGGCGTGGAACGGCGAAAAGCCGAGGCCAATCTGCAAAAAGACCGGGGTCATAAACGGCAACATCCCGCTGCCGATGCGCCCGACAAAGCTGCCGAGCAGCCCCAGCCGGTAGGTGGTATTACGAAACAGGCTCAGGCTGAACAGGGCGCGATCGTTATCCCGGGCATGCCACAAATACCAGAGAATGGAGATCACCCCGATAGCGACCAGTCCGGCTAATGACAGGGTGGAGATCCCCAGCCCTTTCTGCCCGTCCAGCGCCAGGGTCAGGGTCGCCATGCCCGCCGCCAGCAGGAAGAAACCCACCAGATCGAAGCGCCGGGTCTGCATTTTGTAGTTCGGCATCAGCCAGAGGGTGGCGATCGCCCCGATAATGCCCACCGGGAGGTTAATCAGGAAGATCCAGTGCCAGGAGGCATACTCCACCAGCATTCCGCCAAGGGCCGGGCCGAGCAGCGGCCCCACCTGGCCGGGCAGGGTGACAAAGGTCATCGCCGCCATGTACTGCGCGCGCGGAACGATCTTCATCACCGTCAGCCTGCCGACCGGGACCATCATCGCCCCGCCGACGCCCTGTAACACCCGGGCCATCACCAGCCCGTTCAGCGTCTCTGCCCGGGCGCAGAACAGCGACCCGGCGGTAAACAGCACGATGGCGGTAAAGAAGACATTGCGCACCCCGACCTTGTCCGCCAGCCAGCCGCTGGCGGGCAGCATCACTGCCACCGTCAGCACATAGGCGACGATCACCATATGCATATGCAGCGGGCTCTCCCCGAGGCTTTGCGCCATTGAGGGGAGGGCGGTGTTAACGATGGTCGTATCCAGGGCCTGCATAAAAAAGCCGAAGGCGACAATCCATAACTGCCAGCGAACGTTGGCGGGGAGATCAGTCATTAGCCGGTTACC
This sequence comes from Leclercia tamurae, assembly GCF_025566055.1. Classification (GTDB taxonomy): domain Bacteria; phylum Pseudomonadota; class Gammaproteobacteria; order Enterobacterales; family Enterobacteriaceae; genus Enterobacter; species Enterobacter tamurae. The sequence goes on along the minus strand of NZ_JAMHKS010000076.1, from coordinate 293,474 downwards.
GTCTCTTTCTGTTTACGTGAAAAACGCACCCGTAAGCGATCAAAGAACAGATAGACCACCGGGGTGGTGTACAGCGTCAGCAGCTGGCTCATCACCAGCCCGCCGACAATGGTGATCCCCAGCGGCTGACGCAGCTCTGCGCCGTCACCTGCGGAGATCACCAACGGCAGAGCGCCAAACAGCGCCGCCAGGGTGGTCATCATGATCGGACGAAAACGCAGCAGGCAGGCCTGGAAGATCGCCTCCTGCGGGGTCATGTTGCCGTTGCGCTGCGCCTCCAGCGCGAAGTCGACCATCATGATGGCGTTTTTCTTCACGATCCCGATTAACAGCATAATGCCAATCAGGGCAATCAGGCTGAACGGCGCGCCAAACAGCTCCAGCGCCAGCAGCGCCCCCACGCCCGCCGAGGGGAGGGTGGAGAGAATGGTCAGCGGATGGACGTAGCTCTCATACAGCACCCCGAGGACGATATAGACCGTGGCAATCGCCGCCAGAATGAGGATCACCTGCGAGTTCATAGTCTCCTGGAATACCTGAGCGGTACCGGCAAAGCTGCCGCGCACCGTTGACGGCACCCCGAGCTGGGTCATGGCGCGATTAATGGCCTCGCTGGCTTCCGAGAGCGACTTGCCGGTCGGCAGGTTAAAGGAGACCGTTGACGCCGCCGACAGCCCCTGGTGATTCACCGACAGCGGTGCGTTCGAAGGCTGCCAGCGGGCGAAGTACGACAGCGGGATCGCCTTGCCGTCGTTATTAATCACAAACATCTTATCCAGGGCACTGATGTCCTGGGTGTAGCGCGGATCGACCTCCATCACCACCTTGTACTGGTTCATCGGCTGATAGATGGTGGAGATCTGCCGCTGGCCGAAGGCGTTGTTCAGCAGGCTGTTGGCGGCGCTGACATCGATGCCCAGCCGGGACATGGTTTCGCGATCGTAGGTCAGGGCCATCTCCGCGCCGTTATCCTGCTGATCGGAGTTAACGTCCGCCAGCTCCGGCAGGGCCGCCAGCGCCTTACGAATTTTCGGCTCCCACTCCCGCAAAGCGGCAAGATCGTCCGACAGCAGGGTGTACTGGTAGCTGGCGTTCGACTGACGCCCGCCGACGCGGATATCCTGCACCGCCACCAGGAACATGTTCGCCCCCGGCTCTTTAGCAAGTTTCACCCTGAGGCGGTCGATCACCTGCTGGGCGGTTTCGTTGCGCTCGTCGCGCGCCTTGAGGGTGATAAACATCATCCCGCTGTTGACCCTTGAGCCGCCGGTAAAGCCGGTGACGTTATCCACGGCCGGATCTTCGCGGATGATCTTCATGAAATCCTGCAGTTTGCCGCGCATCGCCTGGAAGGAGATGCTCTGGTCGGCCTGAATGCCGCCCATCAGCACCCCGGTGTCCTGCTCCGGAAAGAAGGTTTTCGGGATGGTGATGTACATCCAGACGTTGAGCGCGATGGTGCCAATCAGCACCAGCCCGACGATCCGGGTGTGGTTCAGCACCCACTTCAGCGATTTGCCATAGCTTTCCTGCAGCGCCATCAGCATCCGTCCAAAGCCTTTTTTGCGCGGCTGCGACTGGGGTGGGCTGCGCTTAAGCATCCAGCCGCACATCATCGGCGTCAGGGTTAAGGAGACTAACAGCGAAATGCCGATCGCCACCGACAGCGTCACCGCAAATTCCCGCAGCAGACGCCCCGGCAAGCCGTCCATCAGCAGCAGAGGCAGGAACACCGCCACCAGCGACAGACTCATGGAGAGCACCGTAAAGCCCACTTCTCTTGTGCCCTGCAATGCCGCCTGCAGCGGTTTCATCCCCGCTTCGAGGTGGCGGGAGATGTTCTCCAGCACGACGATGGCGTCATCCACCACAAAGCCGGTGGCGATGGTCAGGGCCATCAGCGACAGGTTGTTGAGGCTGAATCCGCACAGGTACATGGCGGCAAAGGTGCCGATCAGCGATACCGGCACCGCCACCGCCGGAATCAGCGTCGCGCGCCCGGAGCGCAGGAACAGGAACACCACCAGGATCACCAGCGCTACCGAGATGATCAGCGACTGCTCCACCTCCTCCAGCGAGGCGCGAATGGTGGGGGAGCGATCCTGAGCGATCTGCAGATCGATGGCCGCCGGAATGGTCTCCTGCAGTTCCGGCAGACGGGCGCGGATGCTGTTCACCGTCTCAATAATGTTGGCTTCCGGCAGCTTGCGGATCATCAGCAAAATCGCCGGTTTGGCGTTGGTCATCCCGGCGTTGCGCACGTCCTGCACCGAGTCGGTGACGCTCGCCACGTCGCTTAGGCGCACCGCCGCGCCGTTGTTGTCGTGGATGATTAAGGGCTGATATTCCGCGGCGGTTTTCAGCTCGTCGTTGGTCTGGATCTGCCAGCGGTGGCTGGCATCCTCCACTGAACCCTGAGGTCTACGCACGTTGGCGTTGCTGATGGCGCTGCGCACGTCATCCAGCGACACGCCCTGGTTAAACAGCGCCTGCGGATTCAGCCCCACGCGCACCGCGGGCAGGGAGCTGCCGCCGACGTCGACATCGCCCACGCCGTCGATCTGGGCAATGGTCTGCGCCAGCTGGGTGGAGGCGAAATCGTACAGCTGCCCCTGGGAGTAAGTATCCGAGGTCAGGGTCAGGATCATGATCGGCGAGTCAGACGGGTTGGCTTTGCGGTAGGTCGGCCGGCTCGGCATCCCGCTCGGGAGCAGGCTTTGCGCGGCGTTGATTGCTGCCTGCACGTCTCGCGCCGCGCCGTTGATGTCGCGGTTAAAATTGAACTCGAGGATGATGCGCGTGCTGCCAAGGGAGCTGCTGGAGGTCATCTCGTTGACCCCGGCAATGCGCCCGAGGGAGCGCTCCAGCGGCGTCGCTACCGACGAGGCCATGGTCTCCGGCGAAGCCCCGGGCAGCGAGGCGCTGACCATGATCACCGGGAAATCCACCTGCGGCAGCGGGGCCACCGGCAGCAGCCGGAAGCCGAGCACGCCGCAGAGAGTGATGGCCAGCGAAATCAAAATCGTCGCCACCGGGCGGTAAATGAAGAGGGCGAAAAACTTCACTTACGCCTCCTCTTCGTCACGTTTCGGGAAGCGGCTTTTGGTCCACAGCGCTAACCGGTCAAACAGCAGGTAGATCACCGGGGTGGTGAACAGGGTCAACACCTGGCTCACCAGCAGACCGCCCACCATGCCGATGCCTAACGGGCGGCGCAGCTCGGCCCCGACCCCGGTGCTGAGCATCAGCGGCAGGGCACCGAGCAGCGCCGCGAGGGTGGTCATCAGGATCGGACGGAAACGCAGCAGGCAGGCCTGATAGATCGCCTCCCGCGGCGGCATGCCCTGCTCACGCTCGGCGGCGAGGGCGAAGTCGATCATCATGATGGCGTTCTTCTTGACGATGCCGATCAGCAGGATGATGCCGATGATCGCAATCACGTCCAGCTCGCTGCCCGCTAACATCAGCGCCAGCAGGGCCCCCACGCCCGCGGTCGGCAGGGTCGAGAGAATGGTAATCGGGTGGATAAAGCTCTCATACAGCACCCCCAGCACGATGTACATCGCCACCACCGCGGCAACGATCAGCCAGATGGTACTCCCGAGCGCCGCCTGGAAGGCGAGGGTGCTGCCCTGGAATTTAGTCTGGATGTCGGTCGGGAAGCTGAGGTTTTTCTCCGCGTCGGTGATGGCCTGCACCGCTTCGCCGAGCGAGTAATCGTCCGGGACGTTAAACGAGATGGTGGTGGACGGGAACTGATCCAGATGGTTCACCGCCAGCGGGGTATAGCGCTCCTCCACTTTGGCGATGGCGCTGAGCGGCACAATCCCGCCGCTGCTGCTGGTCAGGCGCACCGAATCGAGCGCCGCCAGGCCTGGCGTCTGTTGGGTATCGTGCTCCAGCACCACCCGGTACTGGTTGGCCTGGGTGTAGATGGTGGAGATCAGGCGCTGGCCGAAGGCGTTGTACAGCGCGTTATCGACATCCGCCATGGAGATCCCCAGGCGGCTGGCGCTGTCGCGATCGACGTTGATGTACGCCGCCAGCCCTTTGTCCTGCCAGTCGCTGCTGACGTCGGAGAGCTGCGGCAGCTGCTGGAGCTCGTCAATCAGCTGCGGCACCCAGGTGCTGAGGGCCTCGAGGCTGGTGGCCTGCAGGGTGAACTGATACTGGGTGCGGCTCACCGTGGTGTCGATGGTCAGATCCTGGGTCGGCTGCAGGTACAGCTCTACGCCCGGGACGTTTGCCACCGCGCTCTGCAGGCGGTCGATCACCGTATTCACCCGGTCGTCACGATCGTCCAGCGGCTTGAGGTTGATCTGCAGGCGGGCGCTGTTGAGCGACGGGTTGGTGCCGTCGACCCCGACGAAGGCGGTCAGGCTCTCCACCGCCGGATCTTTCATGATCGCTTCCGAGACCGCCTGCTGGCGCTGGGCCATGCTGGCGAACGACACCGACTGCGGCGCCTGGAGGGTGCCCTGAATAATGCCGTTATCCTGGATCGGGAAGAAGCCTTTCGGGATCATCACCCACAGCAGCACGCTCAGGGCCAGGGTGCCGAGCGCCACGCCGAGGGTCGCCCACGGGTGGTTGAGCACTTTTGCCAGCATGCGGCCATAGGCGGCAATAATCCGCTCAAACATCCGCTCTGAGGCGCGGGAGAAACGGTTCTGCTTGCGCAGGGATTCATGGCTCAGCATGCGGGCGCACATCATCGGCGTCAGGGTCAGGGAGACCACCGCCGAGATTAAAATCGCCACCGCCAGAGTCACCGCAAACTCGCGGAACAGGCGCCCGACGATATCGCCCATAAACAGCAGCGGGATCAGCACCGCAATCAGGGAGAAGGTGAGGGAGATAATGGTAAAGCCAATCTCACCGGCCCCTTTCAGCGCCGCCGCCAGCGGTTTCTCGCCTTTTTCGATATAGCGGGAGATGTTCTCGATCACCACGATGGCGTCATCCACCACGAAGCCGGTGGCGATAGTCAGAGCCATCAGGGTCAGGTTGTTAATCGAGAAGTCGAGGAACACCATCACCGCGAAAGTGCCGACCAGCGACAGCGGCACCGCCACGGCGGGAATAATGGTCGCCGGAACGTTGCGCAGGAACAGGTAGATGATCATCACCACCAGCGCGATTGCCAGCATCAGCTCAAACTGGGTATCGCTGACCGAGGCGCGAATGTTGGTGGTGCGGTCCGACAGCACCTTGACGCTGACCGATTTCGGCAGGCTGTCGATAAGCGTTGGCAGCATGGCGCGGATGCTGTCGGCGGTATCGATGATATTCGCCCCCGGCTGGCGCTGGACGTTCATCACGATCGCCTGCTGCTTGTTGGCCCACGCCCCAAGCCAGCTGTTTTCTGCCCCTTGCTCAACGGTGGCCACGTCCCCTAAGCGGATCGCGGCTCCGTTCTGGTACGCGACAATCAGCTGACGATACTCATCCGCGGACTGCATCTGGTCGTTGGCGGAGAGCGTCACCGCCCGGGTCGGGCCATCGAGGGAACCTTTCGCCGAGTTGACGTTGGCATTGCTGATGGCAGTGCGGATGGTTTCGCTGGTCAGCCCGAGAGAGGCGATCGCCTGGGCGTTCAGCTTCACGCGAACCGCCGGGCGCTGACCACCGGAGAGGGTCACCAGCCCGACGCCGGAGACCTGGGAGATCTTCTGCGCCACCCGGGTTTCGACCATGTCTTCGACCTGGGTCATCGGCATGGCGGAGGAGGTGACGGCGAGGGTCATGATCGGCGGATCCGCCGGGTTGACCTTGCTGTAGACCGGCGGGTTAGGCAGGTCGGAGGGCAGCAGGTTGGTGGCGGCGTTGATCGCGGCCTGCACCTCCTGCTCGGCAACGTCCAGCGACAGGCTGAGCTGGAACTGTAACGTCACCACTGATGCGCCGCCAGAACTCTGGGAGGACATCTGCTTCAGGCCCGACATCTGGCCAAACTGGCGCTCCAGCGGGGCGGTAATGGCCGAGGTCACCACGTCCGGGCTGGCGCCAGGGTAGAGGGTCACCACCTGAATGGTCGGGTAATCCACTTCCGGCAGGGCCGATACCGGCAGGAAGCGATAGCCGATGATCCCCGCCAGCAGGATCGCCACCATCAGCAGGGTGGTGGCGACAGGGCGCAGGATAAACAGACGTGACGGCCCGCCTGTAGCGCTCGGAGGCATCACCTGCATCAGGCGTTCTCTCCCTGTTTTTTATGGTCGCGTTTAGCAGGTGCGGCAGGGGTGTCGCTGTGGGCTTCCACCACTTCCACCTTCGCCCCTTCGGTCAGACGGTCGATGCCGTCGGTCACCACCCGGTCGCCTGCCGACAGCCCGGCGGCAATCACCACGCTCTGGCTGTCCTGAATGCCCGGTTTCACCCGATGCTTGCTGACTTTGTTGTCGCTGTTCAGCACCCAGACGAAGTTGCCTTCGTTACCCATCTGCAGCGCCGCGGTGGGGATCACCACCGCATTCTCTTCGGTGGCCACCAGCATCCGGGCGTTAACAAACTGGTTCGGGAACAGGGCGTCGTCCTGATTGTTGAAGCGCGCTTTCAGCTTGATGGTGCCGGTGGTGGTGTCGATCTGGTTGTCGAGGCTCAGCAGGGTGCCGTCGCTCAGCTTCTGCTTGTTGGCGCGATCCCAGGCTTCTACGGTTAAGCTCTGCCCGGCTTTCTGCGCCTGGATCACCGTGGCGATATCGCTCTCCGGCAGGGTAAACACCAGGTCGATAGGGTGGGTCTGAGTGAGCACCACGATCCCGGTGGTATCGCCGCTGGAGATCTGGTTGCCGATATCCACCTGTTTTAAACCCACGCGCCCGTCGATAGGGGCGGTGATGCGGCTCCAGTCGAGCTGGAGCTGCGCGCTGGCCACGGCGGCTTGATCCGCTTTGATGGTGCCGAGGCTTTCGCTCACCAGCGCTTGCTGGGCGTCAAGCTCCTGGCGGGAGACGAGGTTGGTTTTCACCAGCTGTTGATAGCGGGCCAGATCGCGGCGGGCATTGGCGAGGGTGGCGGTGTCTTTCGCCAGCTGTCCCTGGGCCTGAGCCAGCGCGACCTTGAACTGGCTGGGATCGACTTCTGCCAGCAGATCGCCCGCTTTCACCTGTTGCCCTTCCTGGAAGTGCAGGGCGATCAGCTGCCCGTCGACGCGGCTGCGCACGGTAACGGTGTTGGCGGCAGTGATGGTGCCGAGCCCGGAGAGATAGCGCGGCACGGATTTACTGACCGCGGTCGCGGCCTGCACCGGCGCCAGAGGGCCGCTGCGCATCCCGTGGCGTCCACCGCCTGCCGGGCGCTGCGCCTGGCTTGACGCACCAGCAGGGGCCGAAGAGTGTTGATGCCAGTACCACGCGGCGGCAAGAGCCACCACAATGATGCCAGCGGCGATTACCCAGCGGGATTTATTGCGGCCTTTCATCGTTATACGTACTCATCCTGAAACTGTGCGGAAAATAATACTAGTTTAGTGAGGCAATGGAGCAGAAAAATGGAGGAAATATGGAAGACTGTCTGGAATTGTCTGGATTATGCGCGACATTGCCGGGTGGCGGCTGCGCCTTACCCGGCCTACGGTTCGAGGGTTTTGCAGTTGTAGGCCGGGCAAGCGCAGCGCCGCCCGGCATTTCCACCTTAGCTGAAAACCACCTGCGCCCAACGGGCCAGACCGGCGGTGACGGAGCCAAAATCATCGCCCCCGGCAATCGGGATACCCGGCAACTGCTGTGCCAGCGCTTTTTTGATCAGCGGTGAACGGGCGCTACCGCCGGTGAGGTAGATCACGTCCGGCTTTTCGTTGCCGTTATCCAACGCCAGCTGCACCTGTTCCAGAATGCGCTGTAACGGCTGCGCCAGCGCCGCTTCCAGCCCCTGCTGGCTGATGGCGGTCGCCAGTTCATCGCTGATGAACGGCAGCGTTACGTCGTGCTCTGCGGCCCCGGAGAGCGCAATTTTGCTCTCTTCGGCGCTGCGCACGACGCGATAGCTCAGACGCTGACGCCATACTTTATGCAGCAGCGCCACTTTGTCGCCGTCCTGGGCATCGCGCACCAGATCGTTAAGAAAACGTCCGTTGGCGACGCTGTAAAAATCACTCTGGGCAGGCACATCGTTGATCGCCACGGCGTTCCACCACGGCAGGATCGGCAGGGCGGTGCCTTTTTCGGTCTGGCCGCCCATACCGAGCAGCGGCATCAGGCTCCGGAAGGCGAGGGCGATATCCAGGTCGTTACCGCCGATACGGCAGCCGCTGTGCCCTAGCAGGCTGGTTTCGCGATCCCGGCGCTGGTGCCATTGTGGGCCCATCAGCAGCAGCGAGCAGTCGGTGGTCCCGCCGCCGATATCCACTACCAGTACTCGTTTTTCACCGCTCAGGGTCGCTTCAAAATCGAGACCGGCAGCAACCGGCTCGTACTGGAACACCACGTCGCGGAACCCGGCGCGCTGGGCGGCACGCTCGAGGATCCCCTGCGCCTGTTGGTTAGCCTCATCGCCCCCAAGACCCTGGAAGTTGATCGGACGGCCAATCACCGCCTGGGTGATCTCTTCCGTCAGCTGGGACTGCGCCTGCTGGCGAATATGCAGCATCATGGCGCAGACCAGATCTTCAAACAGCGCCACCTGCTGCGGTTTCAGGCCGCTGGCACCGAGGAAGGATTTTGGTGACTTAACGAAGTACACCTCCTCCGGGTCCTCAATATAGTGACCCAGCGACGACAGACCAAACTGCACGCTACCTGGGGTGACATCGATATCTTCGTCGCGGTTAAAGTTGACCGCGCGGCGCAGCAGCGCCTGCGTTTCCGTGCCGGTGGCCGGAACCTGGTGATGGCGGTACAGCCACTCGCTCACCGCCTCGCGGGTCGGTGCGCAGAGCATCGACGGCAGCAGCGTGCTGTTATTTTCCATTTTCAGCAGCTGCGGCTGCCCGTTTTGCATTACTGCTACTGAGCAGTTGGCGGTGCCATAGTCAAATCCGATAAACACGTCAGCGTCCCCATGCCATTGAGAAGGGGCGAGACTTTAGCGAAATGTCAGGCTGGCGACAACAGGAATATGAAAGCAAGGCGCAACCTGCCATCTCCGTTTATGCTGAGACAGGACAACAAAAGGAGCGACGATGTTTACCCTCACCTGGCAGCCGCCCTATGACTGGCAATGGATGTTGAAATTTCTTGGCGATCGTGCGGTCGCCGGGATTGAAACCGTGACCGCCACCGACTACACCCGCAGCTTTGCCTGCCGGGGCTATCGGGGGCTGATCCAGGTTACGCCGCAGCCGCAGGCGGGCACGCTGGAGGTGGTGCTCAGCGACGGGCTGCTGCCGATTGCCGATCTCTGTCTGCAACGCATCACCCGCTTGTTCGATCTGCACTGCGATCCGCAGCAAATCGCCGCTACGCTCGGCACCCTGGGGGCCGCGCGGCCCGGCCTGCGCCTGCCGGGTTCGATGGATACCTGGGAGCAGGGTGTGCGCGCCATCCTCGGACAGCTGGTCAGCGTGGCGATGGCCGCGAAACTGACCGCGAAGCTGGTGGCGCTGACTGGCGACCTCCTGCCGAAAGCGCCGGGCTATCGCTGCTTCCCGGAACCTGCTGCGGTGGCGGGGGCCGATCCGCTGGCGCTGAAGGCGCTGGGCATGCCGCTGAAGCGCGCGGAGTCGCTGATCCATCTGGCGCAGTCGGTAGTGACGGGGGATTTTCCGGCGGAGGCCCCGGAGGATATCGCCAGCGCGATAAAAGCGCTGCAGACCCGGCCCGGGATTGGCCGCTGGACGGCGAACTACTTTGCCCTGCGCGGCTGGCAGGCAAAAGATGTCTTTCTGGCGGATGATTATCTGATTAAGCAGCGTTTTGCCGGGATGACCCCGGCGCAAATCCGCCGCTATGCCGAACGCTGGCAGCCGTGGCGCTCGTACGCCCTGCTGCACATCTGGTACACCGACGGCTGGACGCCGTCAGTTGATGCCGAAGTAACTGGTATTTAGCAGGAGTTCCAGCGGCTGCGGCTCACCGATGGTGTTGCCGAAGATGTAGTCGATACCAATGCCGGAGAGAGTGTCCATCATGATCGGCTGGTTGCTCGGCCCGGCAATGGTCTTGATGCCCAGGCGCTGGGCATGGCCCTGAATAATGGTCACCAGCATCTCATCCATCAGATTACCGTGGACGTTAACCACCAGCTCCGGATCGAGGAGCAGGTAATCGGCCATCTGCGCGCTCAGGTGGTTAAACACCTCCATATCGCGGCCGACATGGCTCAGGATAATGCGGCATCCGGCCTGGCGCAGTTTGTCCAGATTGTTGCGGGAGTGCTCATCCTCCAGCGTCAGCACGCTGACGGGCACCACCAGATGCAGCAGACGCGGCTGCAGCGGACTGGCGCTCAGCATCTCCAGCAGCTCATCCACCAGCGTGGCGCTGGCAAGTCCGGCCATCGACAGCGGCAGGGCGACCCCGGTGCCTTTGCTGGTCAGTGGCGTGGCGAAATTGCGGAAAAACTCTTGCAGGATCCGTCTGTCGAGGGCGTGAATTAACTCAGGCTCCGCCAGTCCGGCCCGGAAGGCCTGTTCTTCCAGCATCTCGCCGTCGTTGGTCCACAGACGCAGGGCCAGCATCCAGAAGGTGCTGCTCTCGGGAACCCGCGGTGAGGCGACGCTGCGGGCGATCATCAGCAGATGATTGTCTTTGATCATATGCCACTGCTCGTCGAGGGAGATGGTGCCCGGCGCGTTGTGCATCCTTTCCTGCTGCGGCTCATACACCGTCACCACGCCGCGACCGTTATTTTTAGAGGAGTAGCAGGCGATATCGGCCTGCGACATCACCTCAGAGGCCTGATTGTTGCGCTCGTCGATCTGGGTGATACCGGCGCTGGCACCGATCCGGTGCAGGCGGCCCTCCCACATAAAGTGATACTCGTTGATGGCGTCAATGATGCGACCCGCTATGTAGCGCGCGCTTTCGGTATTGCAGTCCGGCAGCAGCAGGCCGAACTCATCCCCGCCGAGGCGCGCCAGCATGTCGGTGGAGCGCAGCATGCTGAGCATCAGCGACGACAGCTCCCGCAGCAGGGCATCCCCCGCCGCGTGGCCAGCCGTGTCGTTGACCGCCTTAAAGCGGTCCAGATCGATAAACACCAGCGCGTGACGCTGACGGGTCTCCTGCACGGTATGTAACATCCGCTTGAGATAGGATTCGAAGCTGACGCGGTTCGCCAGGTGGGTGAGGGCATCGTGCGAGGCGTTGTAGCTCAGCTCGCGCAGCATTTTGCGCGACTCGGTGACGTCCTGAATGACCAGCACCGAGCCGATATTCTGCCCGTCGAGGGTGCTGAGCGGGGTAATGCTGTAGTGGATATCGTAGCTGCCGCCGTTGCGGCTGTGCAGCACCACGTCCTGTTCGATGTCGGTCCGGGACATATCCCCGCTGTGAATGTTCTCCATCAGCGGGCCGTTATCCCCGAAGGTAATGTGCAGCACCGAGAGGATCGGTTGCCCCAGCGCATCCTGCTGCAGCCAGCCGCTCATCTTCTCCGCCACCGGGTTCATAAAGGTGACATTCATATTCACGTCGGTACAGAGCACCGCTTCACCGATGGAGTCGAGGGTAATATGCAGACGCTCTTTTTCCTGGAACAGCGCCTCATTCAGCTCCTTGACCTCGGTCATGTCCATATTGATGCCGAGCAGACGTTCCACTTCACCCTGTTTATTCAGCACCCGGTTTGCCAGGGCGCGGATATGGCGAATACCGTCTTTCACCCGGATACGGAACTCCAGCTTGAAGGGGATACGGGCCGCCAGCGCATCGCGCACCACCTGTTCTGCCTGGGCGCGATCTTCCGGCAGCATGCACTCGTGCCACAGCTGCCAGGTGGGTTTAACGTGGGCCGGAACTTCGTACAGCTCGAACATACGCTTGTCCCAGCTGATGACGTTAGGTTTGACGTCCCACTCCCAGATGCCGATCCCGCCCGCTTCGTTAGCCAGGGTAATACGCTCCATCAGGCGCTTGTTGACCCATTCGGTATGCTTGAGATCGTTAATGTCTTCGATCTGGGCGATAAAGTAGAGCGGCGTGCCGTCGGCGTGACGCACCAGCGACACCGCCAGCAGCGCCCAGACCACCTCCCCATTACGGGTGTAGTAACGTTTCTCCAGCGAGTAGCTGTTGATTTCGCCCTTTAACAGCTGGTCCAGCTGCTCCAGGTCGCTTTCCAGATCTTCCGGCCAGGTTAACTGCTGGAAGTTAAGGGCGCGCAGCTCTGACTGGCTGTAGCCGAGGAACTGACACAGGGCTTTATTGGCCTGCAGCCACTGGCCGTCGGTGCTGACCAGCGCCATGCCGATGACGGAATACTCCATCGCATTGCGGAAGCGCTCTTCGCTCTCGGTAATGTGCTTGCGCTCTGCGCGGAACGCATACATCACCATGGTCATGACGTTGGCGGGCAGCAGCATCATCAGGAACGGCAGCCAGGGGGCGTTGATCATCACGCTGGCATTTTGCGTCACCAGCGAGGTGGGATTTTTGGCGATCATCAACGACACCATCATCACCGTGACGAGGAAGACCAGGAAGGCTTCCAGGCGCGGGAGACGCACGGCGCTCCACATCAGCAGAACAATAATGGCCGTAAACGGCCACGGCAGAAACTGCAGGGCGATCCAGCTCAGGATTAGCGTCACCACCATGGTCAGCAGCGTTTCGAACAGCAGGCGCGGATTGCGGTGACGCAGAAGATAGTGCGGTTTGAACAGCAGGCCTAACGGCACCAGCGCCAGCGAGCCGATGGACTCCGACAGCACCCAGACCAGAAAACTGCGCACGGGCTCGTCATTTGGCACCAGCAGATAAATCAGCACTCCGCCCAGCAGGGGAGGGAGCACGGCGCTCCCGATGGCCAGACGGATCCAGTCTCCGAGGTTCTGCAGCGGATTGTAGCTGGGGAGCAGTTTACGCAGCAGCAGGGCCCCGACGAAGGCCTCTGCGATGTTGATGCCGGCGAACCACAGGTTGAGCGACTCCCAGGAGTAGATCAGCCCGGAGGCACAGATGTTACCGAGGGTGCAGGCGAGGGCAATCCCGGGCCACATCTTCCCGGCGTGACGATAAAACGCCACCATCATAATGGCGGTCGGGAACCATAAAGGTGCCAGAAATGTTCCGAAACGCGTTAGTTCAAGCGAGAAAAGAGTGAAGATGAAGGTAACCAGACCAAGACTGACAAGCCGTAGTAAAGGATGTGGCGTAGTTACCAAAACGCGCTGGTATTTTTTATTCATTACCGCTTTATCCGAAGACGCCATGCCGCCAGGAGCCAACTCCGGACGAATTCATTTCTAATTTGAAGCATGCTAGTACAAACAATTTACAATTAATATGGTAGGCGCTCATAATTTGACATCACAGAGTTATTAAATACTTATCCTGCAAAGATTTCATCTTCGGTGCTGAAAAAGTGAGCAGGGAAATTTATGACAGGGAGGATCCGCCTGGACTTTGAACCCGTCTTGCATAACATTTCTATTCGACTGGTATCAGGCCCGTGAAATCCCTATAATTGCCGCGTTTGACGCTCATGCGTCGTCCTTCCTTACATCCAGGTTACTCAATTTATGACTGATAAGTCTCATCAGTGCGTCATTATAGGCATCGCCGGCGCATCGGCTTCAGGTAAAAGTCTCATTGCCAGTACGCTTTACCGTGAATTACGTGAACAGGTCGGTGATGAGCACATCGGTGTCATTCCAGAAGACAGCTACTACAAAGATCAAAGCCATCTGTCGATGGAAGAGCGTGTTAAGACCAACTATGACCATCCCAGCGCGATGGATCACAGCCTGTTATTCCAGCACCTTCAGGCCCTGAAGAACGGCACCGCCATTGAGCTGCCGGTTTATAGCTATGTTGAACACACCCGTCTGCAGGAAACCGTTCGCATTGCCCCGAAAAAGGTCATCATCCTCGAAGGGATCCTGCTACTGACCGACGCCCGTCTGCGCGAGTCGATGAACTTCTCGATTTTTGTCGATACCCCGCTGGATATCTGCCTGATGCGCCGCATCAAACGTGACGTGAACGAACGCGGCCGCTCCATGGATTCGGTCATGGCGCAGTACCAGAAAACGGTACGCCCAATGTTCCTGCAGTTCATTGAGCCTTCCAAACAGTATGCCGATATCATCGTGCCGCGCGGGGGTAAAAACCGCATTGCCATTGATATTCTGAAAGCGAAAATCAGCCAGTTTTTTGAATAACACGCGCGAATTGTGTACCGTTCAAAGATAATCGGGTTCGCCCTCCGGCTTTGTTGGCCAGAGGGCGCGATGCACCAAAGGAGAAAGTGGCATGCGTCTTTGTGACCGAGATATTGAAGCCTGGCTGGACGAAGGCCGTCTCACCATTACCCCGCGCCCGCCGGTCGAGCGGATTAACGGCGTCACCGTCGATGTGCGTCTGGGAAATAAGTTTCGTACCTTCAGCGGTCATACCGCGCCCTTTATCGACCTGAGCGGGCCGAAAGATGAAGTCAGCGCGGCACTCGATCGGGTGATGAGCGATGAAATCGTGCTGGCCGATGGCGACGCGTTTTACCTGCACCCGGGTGAACTGGCGCTGGCGGTCACCTTTGAGTCGATCACCCTGCCGGCAGATCTGGTGGGCTGGCTCGACGGACGCTCCTCTCTGGCGCGTCTGGGGCTGATGGTGCACGTCACCGCGCACCGTATCGATCCCGGCTGGTCCGGGCGGATCGTGCTGGAATTTTTCAACGCGGGTAAACTGCCGCTGGCGCTGCGCCCGGGCATGATGATCGGCGCGTTGAGCTTTGAGCCGTTAACCGGTCCGGCGGCCCGTCCGTATAATGCCCGCCAGGATGCAAAATATCGCGACCAGCAGGGTGCGGTCGCCAGTCGTATTGATAAAGACTGAGCTTAAATCCGGTCCATTGAGGAAGCCATGAGAAGAGTTCTGACAACGCTGATGATTTTGCTGGTGGTGCTGGTTGCTGGCCTTTCAGCGTTGGTTCTGCTGGTCAACCCCAATGACTTTCGCGCCTACATGGTGCGTCAGGTCGAGGTCCGCAGCGGGTATGCGCTGAAGCTGGAGGGGCCGCTGCGCTGGCACGTCTGGCCGCAGCTGAGCATCCTGTCCGGGCGCATGTCGCTCACCGCGCCGGGGGCCACTGTGCCGCTGGTGGCTGCCGACAATATGCGCCTCGATGTGGCGTTGATGCCGCTGTTTTCGCATCAGCTGCAGGTCAATGAGGTGATGCTCAAAGGGGCGGTGATCCAACTGACCCCGCAGTCTGAGGCGGTGCGTAACGCCGACGCGCCGGTGGCCCCACGTGAAAACACGCTCCCGGATAAAGCGGAAGATGCCGGCTGGTCATTCGATATTGGCCGCCTGAAGGTGGCGGACAGCCTGCTGGTGTTCCAGCACGAAGATGACGAGCAGGTCACGGTGCGCAATATCAACCTGCAGATGGAGCAGGATGAACACCACAAAGGCAAGATCGACTTCAGCGGCCGCATTAACCGCAATCAGCGCGATCTGAAGCTTTCCCTCGCCGCCAATGTGAACGCCTCTGACTATCCGCACCTGCTGAGCGCTGACATCCAGCAGCTGAGCTGGCAACTGACCGGCGTCGATCTGCCTGCGCAGGGTATCAGCGGCCAGGGCACCCTCCAGGCGCAGTGGCGTGAAGAGCAGAAGCAGCTTGAACTCAACCAACTCAATTTACAGGCCAATGACAGCGCGATGACCGGCCAGGCCAGCGTGATCCTTGGCAGCGAACCGCAGTGGAACATGAACCTGCAGTTCGACAATCTTAATCTGGAAAACCTGCTCCCGGCCCAGGCCGCCGCGGCTGCCGACGGCGAGGCGGTGCAGCAGGGGCAAACGCAGGCCAAACCTCAGCGCCCGGTGATCTCCTCCAACCTGGAGCAGCCCGATTACAACGGCCTGCGCGGCTTTAGCGCCGATATCCTGCTGAAAGCCAACAGCGTGCACTGGCGGGGGATGGACTTCACCCAGGTTAGCAGCCAGATGACCAACAAGAACGGCCTTCTGACCATTGCTGAGCTGAGCGGTAACATGGGAGAAGGGCATCTCTCCTTACCCGGCACGCTCGACGTGCGTAAAGCGGTCGCCCGGTCCTCTTTCCAGCCGCGTCTGGATAACATTGAGATCGGCACCATTCTGAAGGCCTTTAACTACCCGATTTCGCTCACCGGTAGCCTGACCATGGCCGGTGATTTCTCGGGCAGCAAGATTGACGCCGACGCCTTCCGTCACCACTGGCAGGGCCAGGCCCATCTGGAAATGCAGAATACCCGCATGGAAGGGCTTAACTTCCAGCAGCTGGTGCAGCAGGCGGTGGAGCGTAGCAGCAACGTGAAGGTAAAAGAGAACGTCGACAACGCGACCCGTCTGGACAGCTTTGTCACCGACCTGAGCCTCGACGCAGGGCAGGTGACGCTGGATGATATGCAGGGTGAGTCGCCAATGCTGACGCTCGAAGGAGACGGGAGTCTGGATCTGATTAAAGAGACAGCCGACACCCGCTTCAAAATCCGCGTGCTGGAGGGCTGGCTGGGTGAAAGCAGGCTAATCGATTTCCTGAAAACCACGCCGATCCCGCTGAACGTCTACGGCAACTGGCAGGCGCTCAACTACAGCCTGCAGGTGGACCAGCTGCTGCGTAAACATCTCCAGGATGAGGCGAAACGTCGTTTAAGCGGTTGGGCGGAAAAGAATAAAGATTCGCAGAACGGTAAAGATGTGAAGAAGCTGCTGGATAAGCTTCAGTAGCATTGTTCCCCTCACCCGGGAGGGTGAGGGGAACGCATCACACCTCGTAATCCACATCATCCTGCGTCATCAGCGGGATCAGCTGCACCTTCTGCACCCGGTGGTTTTCCACCTCCAGGGTTTTCAGCGCATAATCTCCCACCTGAACCTCTTCACCCGGCTGCGGGATCCGCTGCAGGTATTCCATCAACAGACCGGCGATGGTGTGGTATTCGCGCTTATCGTCCAGCGGCAGCGGCACGTACTGCACCAGATCCTCCAGCGGCATATGACCGTTGGCGGTCCAGCTGCCGTCGGCATTCTTCTGAATATCGTGCCGGGCGTCGATCTCTTCCACTTCGTTCGGCAGGTTACCGGCGATGGTCTCCATCACGTCGCTGAGCGTCACAATCCCCTCTACGGAACCAAACTCATCCACCACGAAGGCGAAATGGGTCCGCGCGTTGCGGAACTGTTCCAGGGCCTGCAGCAGCGGCAACACTTCCGGGAATACCAGCGGCTGGCGGATTAGCACCCGCAGATTGAGCGGCTCGCCGCGCAGCTGCTGATTGAGCAGGTCGATAACATGCACCACGCCCAGCAGCTCCTCCTCCTGATCCCCGCCGGTGACCACAATGCGGGTGTGCTGGTTTTTATCCAGCAGCGCACGAATGGTGCTCTCGGGCGTGTTCAAATCGATATGTTCAATATCGTGACGCGAAGTCATGATGCTGCTGACCGAGCGCTGATTAAGATGCAGCACCCGCTCAATCATCCGCCGCTCCTGCGGGGCAAAGATTGGGCTGTCGTCGTGGTCGGCAAGTAGCGAGGCGCTCTGCGCATCCAGTTCGGCATCCTCTTTTTTACCGCTCAGCAGGCGAATAACCGTGTCGGCGGTGCGCTGGCGCAGGGTCTGATTGGCAGAGAGGAAGCGGCGACGATTGAAGATCGCCAGCTGGTTCAGCGCCTCAATAATCACCGAGAAGCCAATCGCGGCGTACAGATAGCCTTTCGGAATGTGGAAGCCAAAACCGTCTGCCACCAGGCTAAAGCCGATCATCAGCAGGAAGCTCAGGCATAAAATCACAATCGTTGGGTGATCGTTGACGAAGCGGGTGAGCGCCTTGCTGGCCATCACCATCAGCACAATAGCGATAATTACCGCGGCCATCATCACCCCAAGGTGATCGACCATCCCCACGGCGGTGATCACCGAGTCCAGGGAGAAAACGGCGTCCAGCACCACGATTTGCGCTACCACGGCCCAGAATTTGGCCCCGCGCCGCTGGGTGGGGTTCTCGTTGTCCTTGCCTTCCAGCCTTTCGTTAAGCTCCATGGTGGCTTTGAAGATCAGGAAAAAGCCGCCAAACAGCATGATTAGATCGCGGGCGCTAAAGCCAAATCCGTGGACGGTAAACAGCGGGCGGGTGAGCGTCACCAGCCAGGAGATAGAGGCCAACAGCAGCAGGCGCATCACCATCGCCATTAACAGGCCGGTAATGCGGGCGCGGTCGCGCTGAGCAGGGGGCAGTTTTTCGGCGAGAATAGCGATAAAGACCAGGTTATCGATACCGAGCACAAGTTCCAGCACCACCAGGGTGACCAGCCCGGCCCATATTGATGGATCTGCTATCCATTCCATAGTGTGAGTAATACCTTTTGTTATATGACAATTGTCACATTTCGATCATGGATACTGCGCCTGAAAAATGCAATGCCAGCCGGGCATTTATCTGTACAGATTTTACTGAATCAGGATGGAAATAAACCCTGCACTCTGTGGGTTAATATTGTGAATAGTCTGTATTATCGCAAAATAAGAAATATCGCAGGTCAAAGTGCTCCCTTCAATAAAGTCAATATAAAGCTATTCCTAAAAACGCAGAAGTGTGGCCGTTAATATTAATCTTAAAAGCCACGCCTTCGTTGATGTTTCCTTGCCTGCTATTCCGTTAGCTGCAACAATTCTTTCAGCATCAAATTGCGCTGTTTTTTTGCTGCTATTTCTGTATCGGTTTAATGACGTGAAAAACTTATATCGGGTTCGGAATTATCCGGCCTTTTATATTTTTCGTTATGCCGTGCCAAAGAGGGTGTTTACTCATAACGTACTGTTTAAACAGTAGATTGGTAACTGAAAGCCAAGGGCGGTAGCGTGCCTGAAAGCGTGTTAATCAGCCTCGATTATTCTGTCAATAGTCTGAATGCAAATAAGCCTCTTTTAGGACTGATGCCAGTTATATTTCACTTTTATTGACTGCATGCTAAAAGTAATACGCCTCCGCGCTTATTTAAATGCACAGGATAATTACTCTTCCATAGTGATAAATAATCAATGATGAAATCCAAAATGAAATTGATGCCATTATTGGTGTCTGTGACCTTGATGAGTGGTTGTACGGTCTTTCCCGGCAGCAATATGTCAGCATCGGGCAAGGATGTGATTAAACAGCAGGATGCTGATTTTGATATCAACCGCATGGTGAATGTTTATCCAATGACCCCGCAGCTGGTTGAACAATTACGCCCCCGCCCGACCGTCGCGCGGCCGAACGTGAGCCTCGATGAGGAGATTGCCAACTACCAGTACCGCGTGGGGCCTGGAGATGTCATCAACGTCACCGTCTGGGATCACCCGGAGCTGACCACCCCGGCAGGGCAGTATCGTAGCTCCAGCGATGCCGGTAACTGGGTTCAGCCGGATGGCACCATGTTCTATCCCTATGTCGGCAAAATACGTGTTGTTGGCAAAACGCTTTCCCAGATTCGTAGTGATATTACCGGCCGTTTAGCGCAGTACATCGCCGATCCGCAGGTGGACGTTAATATCGCCGCATTCCGTTCGCAAAAAGCCTATGTCTCTGGCCAGGTGAGTAAATCCGGCCAGCAGCCGATCACCAACGTGCCGCTGACGGTGCTCGACGCCATCAATGCCGCGGGCGGCCTCACCGATGGCGCCGACTGGCGCAACGTGGTGTTGACCCATAAAGGTAAAGAGGAACGTATCTCCCTGCAGGCGCTGATGCAGAACGGCGACCTGAGCCAGAACCGTCTGCTCTATCCAAGTGACATCCTGTTCGTGCCGCGCAATGACGATCTGAAAGTGTTCGTGATGGGCGAAGTGAAGAAACAGAGCACCCTCAAGATGGACTTCAGCGGCATGACCCTGACCGAAGCGCTGGGCACCGCGGAAGGGCTGGATATGAGCACCTCCGACGCCAGTGGCATCTTCGTGATCCGTCCAATTACAGGAAATGGTGGGAAGGGCAAGATTGCCAACGTCTACCAGCTCGATATGTCTGATGCGACCTCGCTGGTGATGGCAACCGGGTTCCGCCTCCAGCCGTATGACGTGGTGTACGTCACTACTGCACCGGTAACGCGTTGGAACCGTGTGGTCAGCCAGCTGCTGCCAACGATCAACAGCATCCATACCATGACCGATACGGTACATCAGTACCACAACTGGTGATAACGATGTTTAACAAAATTCTGGTGGTTTGTGTGGGGAACATCTGCCGTTCCCCCACCGCTGAGCGGCTTTTAAAACAGTACCAGCCACAGCTGACCGTCGCGTCAGCCGGGCTGGGCGCGCTGGTCGGCAAAGGGGCCGACCAGCGCGCAAGTCAGGTAGCGGCAGAGCATCAGCTTTCGCTCGACGGGCATTGCGCCCGTCAGGTGACAGCCAGCCTGTGCCGGGACTACGACCTGATCCTCGCCATGGAAAAACGCCACATCCACGCCCTGTGCGATATCGCACCGGAGATGCGCGGCAAGGTGATGCTCTTTGGTCACTGGGACAATGAGCGTGAGATCCCCGATCCGTATCGCAAAAGCCATGAAGCGTTTGAGGCGGTTTACACCTTACTCGACCAGTCTGCCCGCCAGTGGGCACAGGCACTGAACGTTCAGCAGGGATAATAATGACAGCAAACGTAAAACCTTCTTCCTCCCCGAGTACGGGCGGTGATGAGATTGATATTGGTCGCCTGATCGGCACCGTGGTCGAGGCGCGCTGGTGGGTGATAGGCATCACCGCAGTGTTTGCCGTTGCGGCGGTGATTTACACTCTCTTCGCCACGCCGATCTACAGCGCGGATGCGCTGGTACAAATCGAGCAGAACAGCGGCAGCTCGCTGGTGCAGGACATTGGTTCGGCGCTGGCGAACAAGCCGCCCGCCTCGCAAGCGGAAATTGAGCTGATCCAGTCCCGCCTGGTATTGGGTAAAACCGTGGACGATCTGGATCTCGACATCGGCGTCAGCAAAAACACCTTCCCGGTGTTTGGCGCGGGCTGGGACCGGTTGATGGGCCGTCAGAACGACACCGTCAAAGTCACCACCTTTACTCTGCCTGCCGGGGGAGCCAGCCAGGTCTTCACCCTCGAGGTGCTGGGCAAAGATCAGTATGAACTCACCAGCGACGCCGGGTTTAGCGCCCGCGGCAAGGTGGGGGAGATGCTGACCAAAGACGGCGTGAGCATGATGGTTAGCGCCATTCATGCCCAGAGCGGCAGCGAGTTCACCGTCAGCAAATTCTCGATGCTGGGGATGATCAATAACCTGCAGGGCAATCTGACGGTCACCGAAACCGGGAAAGATACCGGGGTGTTGAGGCTGACCTTTACCGGGGAAGATAAGGATAAGATCCGCGACATTCTCAACAGCATCACCCGCAACTACCAGGCGCAGAACGTGAAGCGCAAGTCGGAAGAGGCGTCAAAAAGTCTCGACTTCCTTGCCAAACAGCTCCCGGAAGTGCGCGGTCATCTGGATGCAGCCGAGAACAAGCTCAACGCCTTCCGCCAGGATAAAGATTCCGTCGACCTGCCGCTGGAAGCGAAGTCGGTGCTGGATTCGATGGTCAACATCGACGCCCAGCTCAACGAGCTGACCTTTAAAGAGGCGGAAATTTCCAAGCTCTACACCAAACGTCACCCTGCCTACCGCACGCTGCTGGAAAAACGCCAGACCCTGGAAGAGGAAAAAGCGAAGCTCAATGGCCGCGTCACCGCGATGCCAAAAACTCAGCAGGAGATCCTGCGTCTGACCCGCGACGTGGAGTCCGGTCAGCAGGTCTATATGCAGCTGCTGAACAAACAGCAGGAGCTGAAGATCACCGAAGCGAGCACCGTAGGCGACGTGCGGATTGTCGATCCGGCCATCACCCAGCCCGGCGTGCTGAAGCCGAAGAAGGCGCTGATTATTCTCGGCAGCATTATTCTCGGCCTGATGCTCTCCATCGTTGGCGTGCTGCTGCGCTCCCTGTTTAACCGTGGGATCGAAAGCCCGCAGGTGCTGGAAGAGCACGGCATCAACGTCTACGCCAGCATCCCGCTGTCGGAGTGGCAGAAGTCCCGTGACAGCGTCAAAACCACTAACGGGGTTAAACGCTACAAACAGAGCCAGCTGCTGGCAGTCGGTAACCCAACGGATCTGGCCATCGAAGCCATTCGTAGCCTGCGCACCAGCCTGCACTTCGCCATGATGCAGGCCAGCAACAACGTGCTGATGCTCTCTGGGGTCAGCCCGTCCATCGGGAAAACCTTCGTCTGCGCCAACCTGGCGGCGGTGGTCAGCCAGACCAACAAGCGCGTGCTGCTGATCGACTGCGATATGCGTAAGGGCTACACCCACGAGCTGCTGGGCACCAACAACGTTAACGGTCTGTCGGAGATCCTGCTCGGCAAGGGCGATATCACCCAGTGCGCGAAACCGACCTCCGTGCCTAACTTCGACCTGGTCTCCCGTGGGCAGGTGCCGCCGAACCCGTCGGAACTGCTGATGAGCGAGCGCTTCACCCAACTGGTGAAGTGGGCCAGCGAGAATTATGACCTGGTAATCATCGATACCCCACCAATCCTGGCGGTCACCGATGCGGCAATCGTGGGTCGCCACGCGGGCACCACCCTGATGGTGGCGCGTTATGCGGTCAACACCCTGAAAGAGGTCGAAACTAGCCTCAGCCGCTTCGAGCAGAACGGCATTCCGGTGAAAGGGGTGATCCTCAACTCCATCTTCCGTCGCGCTACCGGGTATCAGGATTACGGGTATTACGAGTACGAATATAAGTCGGACAATAAGTAATGAGCCATTCGGGGAATACCATGACAACACGCCCTTTGATTTCTATCTATATGCCGACATGGAACCGTCAGCAGCTGGCGATCCGTGCGATAAAGTCGGTATTGCGCCAGGATTACGACCACTGGGAGCTGATCATCGTCGATGATTGCTCCTCCTCCTGGGAACAGCTGCAGCAGTTTGTCACTGACCTGAACGATCCGCGGGTGGTTTACACCCACAATGCCATCAACTCCGGCGCCTGCGCGGTTCGCAATCAGGCGATCCTGCAGGCTAACGGTCAGTACCTGACCGGTATTGATGACGACGATGAGTGGACGCCGAACCGGCTCTCGACCTTCCTGGCGCATCAGCATCATCTGGTGACCCATGCGTTCCTGTATGCCAACGACTACGTCTGCGAGGGGGAGGTCTACTCCCAGCCCGCCAGTCTGCCGCTGTACCCGAAATCACCCTACTCGCGCCGCCTGTTCTACAAGCGCAACATCATCGGCAATCAGGTCTTTACCTGGGCATGGCGTTTTAAGGAGTGCCTGTTCGATACCGAACTGAAGGCCGCCCAGGACTACGACATCTTCCTGCGGATGGTGGTGGAGTATGGCGAGCCGTGGAAAGTGGATGAGGCGACGCAGATCCTGCACATCAACCACGGCGAGATGCAGATCACCTCCTCACCGAAAAAGTTCTCCGGCTATTTCCACTTCTACCGCAAGCACCGGGACAAGTTCGATCGCGCCAGCCGCAAGTATCAGCTGTTTACTCTGTATCAGATCCGCAACAAGCGCATGAACTGGCGCACGCTGCTGACGCTAATCTCGGTGCGCAACGGTAAGCGTCTGGCTGACGGACTGCGGGGGAAATAATGGTGCTGGAAGATTGTCGCGCAAACAGCTGGAGCCTGCGCCCCTGCTGCATGGTGCTGGCCTACCGGGTGGCCCATTTCTGCTCCGTCTGGCGCAAAAAGAACGTCCTCAACAATCTGTGGGCGGCCCCGGTGCTGGTGCTCTATCGCATCATCACCGAGTGCTTCTTCGGCTATGAAATCCAGGCCGCAGCCACCATCGGACGGCGCTTTACCATTCACCACGGCTATGCCGTGGTGATCAATAAATTCGTGGTTGCCGGGGATGATTTTACCATCCGCCACGGCGTGACCCTTGGCAACCGCGGTCCGGACAGCCTTGCCTGCCCGGTGATTGGCAATAACGTTGAGCTGGGCGCCAACGTGGTGATGATTGGTGATATCACCGTAGGCAATAACGTCACCATCGGGGCCGGGAGCGTAGTGCTCGACAGCATCCCGGACAACGCGCTGGTGGTGGGCGAGAAGGCCCGGGTGAAGGTGATCAAATGAATATTCTGCAATTTAACGTGCGCCTCGCCGAGGGCGGGGCGGCAGGCGTGGCGCTGGATCTGCACCAGCGCGCGCTGCAAAAAGGGCTTCAGTCGCGCTTTATCTACGGCTACGGCAAGGGCGGCAAGAAGAGCGTCAGCCACGACCGCTATCCGCAGGTGGTGAAACACACCCCGCGTCTGACCTCGGTGGCGAATATTGCGCTGTTCCGTCTGTTTAACCGCGATCTGTTCGGCAACCTTAACAGCCTGTATCGCACCGTGACCCGCACCACGGGCCCGGTAGTGCTGCATTTTCACGTCCTGCACAGCTACTGGCTGAAGCTGGAGGAGGTCGTGGCCTTCTGTGAGAAAGTGCAGGCGCACAAACCGGATACCACCTTCGTCTGGACCCTGCACGATCACTGGAGCGTTACCGGCCGCTGCGCCTTTACCGACGGCTGCGAAGGCTGGAAAGACCATTGCCAGAAGTGCCCGACGCTCGGCAACTATCCTCCGGTGAAGGTGGATCGCGCTCATCAGCTGGTGGCCGGTAAACGTCAGCTGTTCCGCGACATGCTGGCGCTCGGCTGCCAGTTCATCTCCCCCAGCCAGCACGTGGCCGATGCGTTTAACAGCCTGTACGGGGCAGGGCGCTGCCGAATCATCAATAACGGCATCGATGTGGCCACCGAAGAGATTCTGGCCGAGCTGACCCCGGTCGTCGTGACGCCGGGTAAACCGAAAATCGCGGTGGTGGCCCACGACCTGCGCTACGACGGCAAAACCAACCAGCAGCTGGTGCGCCAGATCATGGCCCTCGGGAACAAAATCGAACTGCACACCTTCGGGAAGTTTTCGCCCTTTGACGGTACCAACGTGATTAACCACGGCTTCGAAACCGACAAGCGCAAGCTGATGAGCGCCCTGAACGGCATGGATGCGCTGGTGTTCAGCTCCCGGGTGGATAACTACCCGCTGATTTTGTGCGAAGCGCTCTCCATCGGCGTGCCGGTGATCGCCACCCACAGCGACGCGGCGCGGGAAGTGCTGGAGAAATCAGGGGGCAAAACCTTCACGGAAAACGAGGTGCTGCCGCTGGTGCAGCTGTCGAAAGCGGAGATTGCTCAGGCCGTTTTTGGCACTGACCTGGAATCGTTCCGCACCCGCAGCCGTCAGGCCTACAGTGGACAACAGATGCTGGAGGAGTATGTCTCGTTCTATCAGAATCTGTAGCTATCTGCTGCTGCCGCTGATCTACCTGCTGGTCAACGTCAAAATTGCCCAGCTGGGTGAAAGCTTCCCCATCACCATCGTGACCTTCTTACCGCTGCTGCTGCTGCTGTTTGTCAACAAGATCAGCGTGAAAAAGCTGATGATTGCCCTGGGGTTGGGAGTGGGGCTGACGGCCTTTAACTACATCTTTGGTCAGTCGCTGGACGCCAGCAAATATGTCACCTCCACGATGCTGTTTGTCTATATCGTGATCATTATCGGGATGGTGTGGAGTATTCGCTTTAAAACCATCTCGCCGCACAATTATCGGAAGATCCTCAGGTTCTTTTATCTGGTCATCGGCATCATTGTGACGATAGCGGCGCTGGAGATGGCGCAAATTATTTTGACAGGCGGCAGTAGCCTGATGGAAATAATTTCGAAATATCTTATTTACAGTAATAGCTATGTACTGAATTTCATTAAATTTGGTGGCAAGCGTACAACAGCACTCTATTTCGAACCGGCATTCTTTGCTCTGGCGTTAATCTCAATTTGGCTCAGCATCAAACAGTTTGGTATCAAAACGCCCAAGAGCGATGCTATGATTCTTGCAGGAATAGTCCTGTCAGGATCGTTCTCCGGGGTAATGACCTTTATCCTGTTTTACCTTCTTGAGTGGGCGTTTCAGTATCTGAATAAAGAGGCGATCAAGAAAAAGTTACCTTTAGCGATCATTTCATTGTCGGTGTTCCTGGTCGGGGTGGTATTTGCCTTCCCGTATATTTCTGAACGCCTGGGTGATTTGGGTACCGAAGGATCGTCATCGTATTATCGTATTATCGGTCCGCTGGTGATGGTGGGTTACTCTTTAACCCATATTGATGGCGTAGTCAGATTCGGCTCACTTTACGAATATGTCGCATCATTCGGAATCTTTAACGGTGCGGACGTCGGAAAAACCATAGACAATGGCCTGTATCTGCTGATTATTTATTTTTCGTGGTTCGCAGTGTTATTAACGGCGTGGTATCTGTTCAAAGTTTTCAAAATGACGATCAGCGCCTTTGGCGATAATCAGAATTTTCGCGTACAGCTTTATCTTTTTACGCCGGTGTCGCTGTTTTTTACCGGCTCAATATTTAGCCCGGAATACGCATTCTTAATTGTTTGCCCGTTTATTTTGCGCAAGGCGCTTAATATTACGCATTCATAACGAGGTGGTTTATGTTACTCAGCGTTATTACTGTTGCCTTCCGTAACCTTGACGGCGTGGTAAAAACCTGGCGTTCGCTGCGCAACCTGGCCCGCGATCCCAGCCTCAGCTTTGAATGGATTGTGGTGGATGGCGGTTCCAACGACGGCACGGCAGAATTTCTCGAAAAACTGAACGGTGAGTTCAACTTACGTTACGTCAGCGAGAAAGACCGCGGTATCTACGATGCGATGAATAAAGGCATCGAGATGGCGCAGGGTCGCTACGCGATCTTCCTCAATTCCGGCGACATTTTTCATGACGACGTGGCGCAGTTTGTACGCCAGCTCGGCAAAGTACAGGGTAACGCCATGATCATCGGCGATGCGTTACTCGATTTTGGTGACGGCAATAAAGTGCGCCGGGCGGCGAAACCGGGCTGGTATATTTATCACAGCCTGCCGGCCAGCCATCAGGCAATTTTCTTTCCCGTCAGCGGATTAAAAACGTACCCGTACGAACTGCAGTACCGCGTCTCGTCAGATTACGCCCTGACCGCCAGAATGTATAAAGCCGGTTATCCGTTTAAACGTCTCCCGGGGCTGGTGTCTGAATTCTCGATGGGCGGCGTGTCAACCTCGAATAATCTTGAATTATGCCAGGACGCCAAAAAAGTGCAGCGCGAAATATTGCGCATGCCGGGTGTGCTCGCGGAATTGTCTTATTTATTGCGTCTGAAAACGACCGGTAAAACAAAAGCCTTATATAACAAAGCCTGAATATAAGGAAACACGATGCAGGAATTAAGTGGCTTCTCTGTGCCAAAAGGATTTCGTGGCGCAGGCGGTATTAAGGTGCAGTTATGGTGGGCAGTTCAGGCAACGTTATTTGCCTGGTCGCCGCAAATAATGTACCGCTGGCGCGCCTTTTTATTACGTCTGTTTGGCGCAAAAATCGGAAAAAACGTAGTGATTCGCCCGTCGGTAAAAATTACTTACCCGTGGAAATTAACCTTAGGGGATAACGCCTGGGTGGGTGACGAGGCGGTGTTATATACGCTGGGTGATATTTCGATTGGCGCTAATTCGGTCGTGTCGCAGAAGTGTTATCTCTGCACCGGCAGTCACGATTATATGAGTCAACATTTTGATATTAATGCGCAACCCATCACCCTGGGTGAGAAATGCTGGCTGGCGACCGATGTTTTTGTCGCGCCCGGTGTTTCCATTGGCGATGGCACCGTTGTTGGTGCGCGCAGCAGTGTTTTTAAATCGCTTCCGGCAAATAAGCTTTGCCGTGGCAATCCCGCAGTGGTGATACGCGAACGCGTTGAAACTGAATAACTTCTGATAAGTCTGGAGAAAATAAACATGTCTAAAGTCGCTCTCATCACCGGCGTTACCGGACAGGATGGTTCTTATCTGGCGGAACTCCTGCTGGAAAAAGGCTACGAAGTGCACGGAATCAAACGTCGTGCCTCCTCGTTTAACACCGAGCGCGTGGATCATATCTACCAGGATCCACATGCAGCAAACCCGAAATTCCACCTGCACTACGGTGACCTGACCGACAGCTCCAACCTGACCCGTATCCTGCAGGAAGTGCAGCCGGATGAGGTCTACAACCTGGGCGCGATGAGCCACGTAGCGGTCTCCTTCGAATCCCCGGAATACACCGCCGACGTGGATGCGATGGGTACCCTGCGTCTGCTGGAAGCGATTCGCTTCCTCGGTCTGGAGAAGAAGACCCGTTTCTATCAGGCGTCTACCTCCGAGCTGTATGGCCTGGTGCAGGAAACCCCGCAGAAAGAGACCACCCCGTTCTACCCGCGCTCTCCGTATGCCGTAGCTAAGATGTACGCCTACTGGATCACCGTGAACTACCGCGAATCCTATGGCATCTACGCCTGTAACGGTATTCTGTTCAACCACGAATCCCCGCGCCGCGGCGAAACCTTCGTGACCCGTAAAATAACCCGCGCCATCGCCAACATTGCCCAGGGTCTGGAATCCTGCCTGCACCTCGGCAACATGGACTCCCTGCGTGACTGGGGCCATGCCAAAGACTACGTGAAAATGCAGTGGATGATGCTGCAGCAGGAAAAACCTGAAGACTTCGTGATCGCCACCGGCGTGCAGTACTCCGTGCGTCAGTTCGTTGAGATGGCGGCAGCCCAGCTGGGTATCAAGCTGCGCTTCGAAGGCACCGGCGTGGAAGAGAAGGGT
Organism: Leclercia tamurae; assembly: GCF_025566055.1. GTDB lineage: Bacteria > Pseudomonadota > Gammaproteobacteria > Enterobacterales > Enterobacteriaceae > Enterobacter > Enterobacter tamurae. Next base: position 264,628 of record NZ_JAMHKS010000076.1, on the reverse strand, counting down.
ATCGTGGTCTCCGTGACCGGCCATGACGCACCGGGTGTGAAGCCGGGCGATGTGATTGTCCAGGTTGACCCGCGCTACTTCCGTCCTGCTGAAGTGGAAACCCTGCTCGGCGACCCAAGCAAAGCGCACGAAAAACTGGGCTGGAAGCCGGAAATCACCCTCCAGGAGATGGTATCCGAGATGGTTGCCCACGATCTTGAAGCGGCGAAGAAACACTCCCTGCTCAAGTCCCATGGCTACGAGGTTGCCATCGCGCTGGAGTCCTGAGTATGAGCAAACAACGAATTTTTGTTGCCGGTCATCGCGGAATGGTGGGTTCCGCGATTGTTCGCCAGCTGGAACAGCGCGGCAACGTCGAACTGGTCGTTCGCAACCGTGATGAACTGAATCTGCTCGATGCGGGCGCGGTACAGGCATTTTTTGCCGAGCAGCGCATCGACCAGGTCTATCTGGCGGCGGCAAAAGTGGGCGGCATTGTCGCCAACAACACTTATCCGGCAGATTTCATCTACGAAAACATGATGATCGAGAGCAACATCATTCACGCTGCGCATCTGCATAACGTGAACAAGCTGCTGTTCCTCGGCTCATCCTGTATCTACCCGAAGATGGCCAAACAGCCCATCGCCGAGAGCGAGCTGCTGCAGGGCACGCTGGAAGCGACCAACGAGCCCTACGCCATCGCCAAGATTGCCGGGATCAAGCTGTGCGAATCCTATAACCGCCAGTACGGTCGCGACTATCGCTCGGTGATGCCGACCAACCTGTACGGCCCGAACGATAACTTCCACCCGAGCAACTCGCACGTGATCCCGGCGCTGCTGCGTCGTTTTCACGAGGCGACCGTCAGCAACGCACCGGAAGTGGTGGTGTGGGGCAGCGGTACGCCGATGCGCGAGTTCCTGCATGTGGATGACATGGCTGCCGCCAGCATTCACGTGATGGAGCTGGCACGCGAGGTCTGGCAGGAGAACACCGAGCCGATGCTGTCGCACATCAACGTTGGCACCGGAGTGGACTGCACTATCCGCGAGCTGGCCGAGACTATCGCTCAGGTGGTGGGATATAAGGGCCGCGTGGCCTTCGATGCCAGCAAACCCGACGGCACGCCGCGCAAGCTGCTGGATGTGACCCGTCTGCATCAGCTGGGCTGGTTCCACGAGGTGACGCTGGCGCAGGGGCTGGCCAGTACATACCAGTGGTTCCTGGAAAACCAGCAGCGGTTCCGGGGGTAGATATGTTTTTAAGTCAGGAAGATTTTGCCACTGTGGTGCGTTCCACTCCGCTTATCTCCATCGATCTGGTGGTGGAGAACGAGCGGGGCGAGTTCCTGCTCGGGCAACGCACCAACCGTCCGGCGCAGGGCTACTGGTTCGTGCCGGGCGGGCGAGTGCAGAAAGACGAGACGCTGGAAAATGCCTTTGCCCGTCTGACACAGGCGGAGCTGGGGCTGCGTCTGCCGATGACGGCGGGGCAGTTCTACGGGGTCTGGCAGCACTTCTATGACGACAACTTTTCCGGCACCGGTTTCACCACCCACTACGTGGTGCTGGGCTATCGCCTGAAGGTGAATGAGGCAGACCTGCGTCTGCCTGATTCTCAGCATGACGACTACCGCTGGCTGACGCCTGAACAGCTTCTGGCCAGCGATAACGTGCATGACAACAGCCGGGCCTACTTCCTGGATCAGTCAGGGGTGCCGGGCTTATGAAAATTTTGGTGTACGGCATTAACTACTCCCCGGAGCTCACCGGTATCGGCAAATACACCGGCGAGATGGTGGAGTGGATGGCCAGCCAGGGGCACGAGGTGCGGGTCATTACGGCCCCGCCTTATTACCCTGAATGGCAGGTGGGCGAAAATTATTCAAACTGGCGCTATCGTCGCGAAGAGGGGGCTGCCACCGTCTGGCGCTGCCCGCTGTATGTGCCGAAACAGCCATCGACCTTAAAGCGTTTGATTCATCTGGGCAGCTTTGCCCTGAGCAGTTTCTTCCCGCTGATGGCGCAACGTCGCTGGAAGCCGGATCGCATTATTGGCGTGGTGCCGACCCTGTTTTGCACCCCAGGCATGCGCCTGCTGGGCAAGCTCTCCGGGGCCCGCACTCTGCTGCACATTCAGGATTATGAAGTGGACGCCATGCTCGGTCTGGGTATGGCGGGCAAAGGCAAGGGCGGCAAAGTCGCGAAACTGGCCAGCGCCTTTGAGCGCAGCGGCCTGCATAACGTGGATTACGTCTCGACCATCTCCCGCTCGATGATGAACAAAGCGCAGGAGAAGGGCGTGGCGGCGGAGAAGGTGATCTTCTTCCCTAACTGGTCGGAAGTGGCGCGTTTTCGCGACGTCACATCTGACGACGCAGCAGCGCTGCGCGCACAGCTGGGTCTGGCTGAGGCGCAAAAGATTGTTCTCTATTCCGGCAATATCGGTGAGAAGCAAGGGCTGGAGAGCGTCATCGACGCTGCCGCCGCGCTCAGCGATAAGCCCTTGCAGTTTGTGATTGTCGGCCAGGGTGGCGGTAAAGCGCGGCTGGAGAAAATGGCCCGCGAGCGCGGCCTGCATAACATTCAGTTCTTCCCGCTGCAGTCTTACGACGCCTTACCGGCGCTGCTGAAGATGGCCGACTGCCATCTGGTGATACAGAAGCGCGGCGCGGCGGATGCGGTCCTGCCCTCCAAGCTGACCAACATTCTGGCAGTGGGCGGCAACGCGGTGATCACTGCCGAAGCCCACACCGAGCTGGGCCAGCTGTGTGACAACCTGCCGGGGATCGCCGTCTGCGTGGAGCCCGAGTCGGTACCCGCCCTGATAGAGGGGATCGAACAGGCGCTGAACATGCCCAAAGAGAACAGGGTAGCCCGTGACTATGCGGAACGCACGCTCGAGAAAGAGAACGTGCTGAGCCAGTTTATTGCAGATATTCGGGGATAAATCATGAGTAAAAATACGTTGTACCCGGTGGTGATGGCAGGTGGCTCTGGCAGCCGGTTGTGGCCGCTCTCCCGCGTGCTCTATCCAAAACAGTTCCTCTGCCTGAAAGGGGAACTCACCATGCTGCAGACCACGGTCAACCGCCTGAACGGCGTGATGTGTGAAAGCCCGGTGGTGATCTGTAACGAACAGCACCGCTTTATCGTCGCCGAGCAGCTGCGTCAGCTGAACAAGCTGACCGAAAATATCATTCTGGAACCTGCCGGACGTAACACCGCCCCGGCCATCGCCCTGGCGGCGCTGGCCGCCCAGCGCAGCAGCCCGGATTGCGATCCGCTGATGCTGGTGCTGGCCGCGGATCATGTGATCCAGCAGGAAGAGGCGTTCCGCGAGGCCGTGCGTTCAGCCATTCCATATGCCGAAAGCGGCAAGCTGGTCACCTTCGGCATCGTGCCGGATATGCCGGAAACCGGCTATGGTTACATTCGCCGTGGCAACGTGACGCCGGGTGAGGGGGACAACCTCGCCTTTGACGTAGCGCAGTTTGTCGAAAAACCGAATCTGGAAACCGCCCAGGCCTATGTCGCCAGCGGCGAGTATTACTGGAACAGCGGCATGTTCCTGTTCCGCGCCGGACGTTATCTGGAAGAGCTGCGGAAGTACCGCCCGGATATTCTGGACGCCTGCGAAAAAGCGATGGCTACCGTTGACCCGGATCTGGACTTTATCCGCGTTGACGAAGCCGCGTTCCTCGCCTGCCCGGATGAATCCGTGGATTACGCGGTAATGGAACAGACGGCTGATGCGGTGGTGGTGCCGATGGATGCCGGCTGGAGCGATGTGGGCTCCTGGTCCTCGCTGTGGGAAATCAGCAACCAGACGCCGGAAGGCAACGTTCATCACGGGGATGTGATCAGCCATAAAACGGAAAACAGCTACGTCTACGCTGAATCCGGACTGGTGACCACCGTCGGGGTGAAGGACCTGGTGGTGGTCCAGACCAAAGACGCGGTGCTGATTGCCGATCGCAACGCGGTGCAGGACGTCAAAAAAGTGGTCGAGCAGATCAAAGCCGATGGCCGCCATGAGCACCACATTCACCGCGAAGTGTACCGTCCTTGGGGCAAATACGACTCCATCGACGAGGGCGATCGCTATCAGGTTAAACGCATCACCGTGAAACCGGGCGAGGGGCTGTCGGTGCAGATGCATCATCATCGCGCCGAGCACTGGGTGGTGGTGGCGGGAACTGCCAAAGTGACCATCAACGATGTGGTGACGCTGCTGGGTGAAAACGAATCCATTTACATCCCGCTGGGGGCGACCCACTGCCTAGAAAACCCGGGGAAAATCCCACTCGATCTGATTGAAGTGCGCTCCGGTTCGTATCTGGAAGAGGACGATATCGTTCGCTTCGAGGATCGCTACGGGCGGGTTTAGCCCCTGAGCGTGGCTTGCCGGATGCGCGTTGCTTATCCGGCCTACGAATGACGCAAAACAATAAATTAAATTGGCCCTGTCCGGGTCGGGCCAACTGTTGCCTGAATAAGGGGTAATGATGCAAAAATTAACCTGTTTTAAAGCCTACGATATTCGCGGCAAGCTCGGTGAAGAGCTGAATGAAGACATTGCGTGGCGCATTGGCCGCGCGTACGGCGAATATTTAAAGCCAAAGACCATTGTACTGGGCGGCGACGTGCGTCTGACCAGTGAAGCCCTGAAGCTGGCCCTGGCGAAAGGGCTGCAGGACGCGGGCGTTGACGTGCTGGATATCGGTTTGTCCGGTACCGAAGAGATCTATTTCGCCACCTTCCATTTAGGTGTCGACGGCGGGATTGAAGTGACCGCCAGCCATAACCCGATGGACTACAACGGCATGAAGCTGGTACGCGAGGGTGCTCGCCCGATCAGCGGCGATACCGGCCTGCGCGACGTTCAGCGTCTGGCGGAAGCCAACGATTTCCCGCCGGTGAACGAGGCGAAGCGTGGCAGCTATAAAAAGATTGATCTCCGCGATGCCTATATCGACCACCTGCTGGGCTACATCAACCTGGCGAACCTCAAGCCGCTGAAGCTGGTGATCAACTCCGGCAACGGCGCGGCAGGCCCGGTGGTGGATGCTCTGGAAGCCCGCTTTAAAGCGCTTAACGTGCCGGTGACCTTCGTTAAAGTCCACAACACCCCGGACGGCACCTTCCCGAACGGTATTCCAAACCCGCTGCTGCCGGAGTGCCGGGCCGATACCCGCAATGCGGTGATTGAGCACGGCGCGGACATGGGCATCGCCTTTGACGGCGACTTCGACCGCTGCTTCCTGTTCGATGAAAAAGGGCAGTTTATCGAGGGCTACTACATTGTCGGCCTGCTGGCTGAAGCCTTCCTCGAGAAAAACCCCGGCTCGCGCATCATTCACGACCCGCGTCTCTCCTGGAACACGGTGGATGTGGTGGCCGCAGCAGGCGGCACGCCGGTGATGTCGAAAACTGGCCATGCCTTTATCAAAGAGCGGATGCGCGAAGAAGATGCCATTTACGGCGGCGAGATGAGCGCCCATCACTACTTCCGTGATTTTGCCTACTGCGACAGCGGGATGATCCCGTGGCTGCTGGTCACTGAACTGCTGTGCCTGAAGGGCCAGACGCTGGGTGAGCTGGTGCGTGACCGCATGGCGGCCTTCCCGGCGAGCGGGGAGATCAACAGCACGCTCGCAGCCCCGGCCGAGGCGATTGCCCGCGTGGAGAACCATTTCGCTCTGCACGCGCTGGAGATCGACCGCACCGACGGGATCAGCATGACCTTCCCCCAGTGGCGCTTCAATTTACGCTCGTCGAACACCGAGCCGGTGGTGCGCCTGAACGTGGAATCCCGCGCCGATGCGGCGCTGATGGCGGCGCGAACGCAGGACATTATGGCGCTGTTGAATCAGTAATCCTTGCCCCTCTCCCGACGGGGGAGGGGCCCCTGAAACAGGAACAACGATGACAAATCTAAAAAAGCGCGAGCGAGCCAAAACGAATGCATCGTTAATCTCTATGGTGCAGCGTTTTTCTGATATCACCATCATGTTCGGTGGCTTGTGGATGGTGTGTAAACTCAGCGGGCTGCCCTTCCTCTACATGCACCTGCTGATGGCGCTGATCGCGCTGGTAGTCTTCCAGATGATCGGCGGCATGACTGACTTCTACCGTTCATGGCGTGGCGTCAAGATCACCACCGAGCTGCTGCTGCTGTTGCAGAACTGGACTCTAAGCCTGGTCTTCAGCTTCGGGCTGGTAGCCTTCAACAACGACTTTGATAATCGCTTTGCCACCTATTTTGCCTGGTACCTGCTCACCAGCGTGGGGATGGTGGTCTGCCGATCGCTGATCCGCTACGGTGCGGGCTGGCTGCGTAACCGCGGCTACAATACCCGCCGGGTGGCAGTGGCCGGGAGCATGCCCGCCGGTCTGGCGCTGCTCGACGGTTTTCGTAAAGAGCCGTGGCTGGGGTTTGACGTGGTCGGGGTCTATCACGACGCGCAGCCCGGTGGCGTATCGGCTGATTGGGCCGGGAACTACTCCCAGCTGGTTGACGATGCCAAAGCCGGCAAGATCCACAACGTCTATATCGCCATGCCGATGAGTGACGAGGCCAGAATCAAAACCCTGATGCGCAAACTGGCGGACACCACCTGCTCGGTGATCCTGATCCCTGATGTCTTCACCTTTAACATCCTGCATTCCCGCATTGAAGAGGTGAACGGCGTGCCGGTGGTGCCGCTGTATGACACCCCGCTCTCCGGTCTCAACCGGGTGCTGAAGCGCGTGGAGGATATCGTCCTCTCATCCCTGATCCTGCTGCTGATCTCCCCGGTGCTCTGTGCCATTGCCCTGGCGGTGAAAATCACCTCAAAAGGGCCGGTGATCTTCCGCCAGACCCGCTACGGTATGGACGGTAAGCCGATTATGGTGTGGAAATTCCGTTCCATGAAGGTGATGGAGAACGACGAGGTAGTGACCCAGGCGACGCAAAACGATCCGCGCGTCACCCGCGTCGGTAACTTCCTGCGCCGTACCTCCCTCGACGAACTGCCGCAGTTTATTAATGTATTAACCGGGGGCATGTCGATTGTCGGCCCGCGTCCGCACGCCGTGGCCCATAACGAGCAGTATCGCGCCCTGATTGAAGGCTACATGCTGCGCCACAAAGTGAAACCGGGCATCACCGGCTGGGCGCAGATTAATGGCTGGCGCGGCGAAACCGACACCCTGGAGAAGATGGAAAAACGCATTGAGTTCGACCTGGAGTACATCCGCGAGTGGAGCCTCTGGTTCGATATCAAAATTGTGTTTCTTACCGTCTTCAAGGGCTTTGTGAACAAAGCGGCGTATTAACATGAGCTTACGTGAAAAAACCCTCAGCGGGGCAAAGTGGTCGGCTATCGCCACGGTGATCATCATCGGCCTCGGGCTGGTGCAGATGACGGTGCTGGCGCGCATTATCGATAATCACCAGTTTGGCCTGCTGACCGTCTCGCTGGTGATTATCGCTCTCGCCGATACGCTGTCGGATTTCGGCATCGCCAACTCGATTATTCAGCGCAAGGAGATCAGCCACCTGGAGCTGACCACCCTCTACTGGCTGAACGTCGGACTCGGGATTGTGGTGTTCGTGGCGTTGTTTCTGCTGAGCGATGCCATCGCTGGCGCACTGAACAACCCGGAGCTGGCCCCGCTGATGCGCGCCTTGTCGTTTGCGTTTGTGGTGATCCCGCACGGGCAGCAGTTCCGCGCGCTGATGCAAAAGGAGCTGGAGTTCAGCAAAATCGGCATGATTGAAACCAGCGCCGTGCTGGCCGGGTTTACCTTTACCGTGGTCAGCGCCCACTTCTGGCCGCTGGCGATGACCGCCATCCTTGGTTATCTGGTCAACTCCGCTGTACGTACACTGCTGTTCGGCTTCTTTGGTCGCAAGATTTACCGCCCTGGCTTCCACTTCTCGCTCAAATCGGTGTCATCCAACCTGCGCTTCGGCGCCTGGCTGACCGCCGACAGCATCATCAACTACGTGAACACCAACCTCTCGACGCTGGTGCTGGCGCGCATCCTCGGCGCCAGCGTGGCGGGGGGCTATAACCTGGCGTACAACGTGGCGGTGGTGCCGCCGATGAAGCTCAACCCGATCATCACCCGCGTGCTGTTCCCGGCCTTTGCCAAAATTCAGGACGACACTGAAAAGCTGCGGATTAACTTCTACAAGCTGTTGTCGGTGGTGGGGATCATTAACTTCCCGACCCTGCTGGGGCTGATGGTGGTCTCCGGCAATCTGGTGCCGTTGGTGTTCGGCGAAAAGTGGGTCAGCATTGTGCCGATCCTGCAGCTGCTGTGCGTAGTGGGCCTGCTGCGCTCCGTTGGTAACCCAATCGGTTCCCTGCTGATGGCCAAAGCACGCGTCGATATCAGCTTCAAATTTAATGTGTTTAAAACATTCCTGTTTATTCCGGCGATCGTCATCGGCGGCCATCTGGCCGGCGCGATGGGGGTGACGCTGGGCTTCCTGCTGGTGCAAATCATTAACACCGTGCTGAGCTACTTTGTGATGATTAAACCGGTGCTGGGCTCCAGCTATCGGCAGTACATCCTGAGCCTGTGGCTACCGTTTTACCTGTCGCTGCCGACGCTGGCGGTGAGCTATGGCTTAGGGCTAGCCCTCAACGGCCATCTGCCGCTGGCGGCGCTGCTGGCGGTGCAGATTGCTGCAGGTGCGCTGGCCTTCGCGGTGATGATTGTGCTGTCGCGTAATGCGCTGGTGGTGGAGATCAAACGTCAGTTCTGCCGCAACGAAAAGATTAAAACACTGCTTCGCGCAGGCTAATTTTAAGAGGTCATTATGAAATTACTGATTCTGGGCAACCATACCTGTGGTAACCGTGGTGACAGCGCCATCCTGCGCGGCCTGCTGGATGCCATTTACGCTCTGTCGCCGGAGACTGAAGTCGATGTGATGAGCCGCTACCCGGTGAGCTCCTCCTGGCTGCTGAACCGCCCGGTGATGGGCGATCCGCTCTACAGCCAGATGAAACAGCACAACAACGCTGCCGGCGTAATGGGCCGGGTGAAAAAGGTGCTGCGCCGCCGCTATCAGCACCAGGTGCTGCTCTCCCGCGTGACCGACACCGGCAAGCTGCGCAACATCGCCATCGCCCAGGGCTTTACCGATTTTGTCCGTCTGCTCTCCGGCTACGACGCCATCATTCAGGTGGGCGGCTCCTTCTTCGTTGACCTCTACGGCGTGCCGCAGTTCGAGCATGCGCTCTGTACCTTTATGGCGAAAAAGCCGCTGTTTATGGTCGGCCACAGCGTCGGGCCATTCCAGGATCCACAGTTCAACCAGCTGGCAAACTATGTGTTTGGCCACTGCGATGCTCTGATCCTGCGTGAGTCGGTAAGTCTGAATCTGATGCAGCGCAGCGAGATTGACACCACCAAAGTAGAGCAGGGGGTGGACACCGCCTGGCTGGTGGATCATCAGGAGGCGAACTTTACCCCCAGTTATGCGGTGCAGCACTGGCTGAACGTGGTGGGTCAGCAGAAGACGGTCGCCATCACCCTGCGCGAACTGGCTCCGTTCGACAAACGTCTGGGTACCACTCAGGCAGCCTACGAAAAGGCTTTTGCCGAGGTGGTGAACCGGGTGCTGGATAGCGGCTATCAGGTGCTGGCGCTCTCCACCTGTACCGGGATCGACAGCTACAACAAAGATGACCGCATGGTGGCGCTGAATCTGCGCCAGCACGTCAGCGATCCGTCGCGCTATCACGTGGTGATGGACGAACTCAACGACCTGGAGATGGGCAAACTGCTGGGCGCCTGCGATCTGACGGTGGGTACCCGTCTGCATTCGGCAATCATCTCCATGAACTTTGGCACCCCGGCCATTGCCATCAACTACGAACACAAGTCTGCCGGGATCATGCAGCAGCTGGGGATGCCGGAGATGGCGGTGGATATTCGCCATCTGCTGGATGGCTCCCTGGGCGCGATGGTGGGCGACACCCTCGGCCAGCTGCCGGCCATCAACGAACGCCTGGCGGTGGCGGTGAAAGCCGAACGTGAGAACGGCATCAGGATGGTGAAATCGGTGCTGGATCGGGTCGGGGAGGGCAAATGAAGGTTGGTTTCTTCTTACTGAAATTCCCGCTGTCGTCCGAAACTTTTGTGCTTAACCAGATCACTGCGTTTATTGATATGGGTTATGACGTGGAGATTGTCGCCCTGCAGAAGGGCGACACACAAAATACCCACGCCGCCTGGACCCAATATGACCTGGCCAGCAAAACCTGCTGGCTGCAGGATGAGCCGCAGGGCAAGCTGGCGAAACTGAGCTATCGCGCCCGCCAGACCCTGCGCGGGCTGCATCGCCCGGGTACCTGGAAGGCGCTGAACGTCTCCCGCTATGGCGCCGAGTCGCGCAATCTGATCCTCTCCGCTATCTGCGGTCAGACGGCACAGCCCTGGCGTGCGGATGTGTTTATCGCCCATTTCGGCCCGGCAGGGGTGACGGCGGCCAAACTGCGTGAGTTGGGCGTTATCGAGGGCAAAATCGCCACCGTCTTTCACGGGATCGATATCTCCAGCCGCGACGTGCTGAACCATTACACCCCGGAATATCAACGCCTGTTTCAGCGCGGCGATATGATGCTGCCGATCAGCGATCTCTGGGCCGGGCGACTCAAAAGCATGGGCTGCCCGCCCGAGAAAATCACCGTCTCACGCATGGGTGTGGATATGCAGCGCTTCACCCAACGTCCGGTTAAAGCCCCGGGAAGCCCGCTGGAAATTATCTCGGTAGCGCGCCTGACAGAGAAAAAAGGGCTGCATGTGGCGATCGAGGCCTGCCGCCAGCTTAAAGAGCGTGGGGTGGCGTTTCGCTATCGCATCCTCGGCATTGGCCCCTGGGAGCGGCGCCTGCGTACTCTGATCGAACAGTATGGGCTGGAAGCCCATGTTGAGATGCCCGGGTTCAAGCCCAGCCATGAAGTCAAAGCCATGCTCGATGCCGCGGATGTGTTCTTACTTCCGTCAGTCACCGGCGCGGATGGCGACATGGAGGGCATTCCGGTGGCGCTGATGGAGGCGATGGCGGTGGGGATCCCGGTGGTCTCCACGGTGCACAGCGGCATTCCCGAGCTGATCGAGCCAGGCCACTCCGGCTGGCTGGTGGAAGAGAACAACCCGGAAGCACTGGCCGGACAGCTGGAGCGCTTTGCCACGCTTGACGATCGGGCGCTCTCACCGGTGCTGCACAATGCGCGCCGGAAAGTAGAGACCGATTTCAATCAACACCTGATTAACCGGCAGTTAGCCACTCTGCTTCAGACGCTTTAAAAAGGGAGGCGATATGCCGAAAGAGATAACGCGACGCGCGTTTGTCACCACCTGTTCCGTCCTGGCTGCTGCATCGCTGACAGGCGTGCGGGCGGCCACGACCAGCAGCACGGTCGATATCAGCCGCTATAACCATCGTGACTGGATCGCGGCGTTCAAAAAGGCCTTTACCGACGGCGATACCGTGGTGGTGCCCGCCGGGCTGACCTGCGACAACATCAACACCGCCATTTTTATCCCCGAAGGCAAAACCCTGCGCATCCGCGGCGCGCTGACCGGCAACGGACGCGGGCGGCTGGTACTGCAGGATGGCAGTAAAGTCATTGGCGAAGGGAAAGGGCGCAGCGAAAACATCACCCTCGACGTCCGCGGCTCCGACTGCGTGATCCAGGGGCTGGCGATGAGCGGTTATGGCCCGGTGACCCAGATTTACATCGGCGGTAAAAAGCCGCGAGTGATGCGCAACCTGCTGATCGACAACCTGCGGGTGACCAAAGCCAACTATGCGATCCTGCGTCAGGGATTCCACAACCAGGTGGATGGCGCCAAAATCACCAACTGCCACTTCAGCTATTTGCAGGGCGATGCTATTGAGTGGAACGTGGCAATCAACGACCAGAACATCCTGATCTCAGACCATGTTATCGACCATATCGACTGCACCAACGGCAAGATTAACTGGGGGATCGGCATCGGACTGGCCGGCAGCACCTATGACAATGCCTACCCGGAAGACCAGGCGGTGAAGAACTTTGTCGTCGCCAATATCACCGGCAGCAACTGCCGCCAGTTAGTGCATGTCGAGAATGGTAAACACTTTATTATCCGTAATGTAAAAGCCCGAAATATCACCCCGGATTTCAGCAAGAAAGCGGGGATTGATAACGCCACGGTAGCAATATATGGCTGCGATAATTTTGTCATCGATAATGTAGAAATGATCGACAGCGCAGGCATGTTAATTGGTTACGGGGTAATCAAAGGCAACTATTTGTCGATACCGCAGAATTTTCGCCTCAACAATATTCATCTCGATAACCAGAAGCTGGCGCGTAAATTGCGCGGAATACAGATCTCTTCAGGCAATGCCACCTCGTTCGTGGCGATCACTAACCTCGAGATGAAGCGTGCCACCCTGGAGCTGCATAATAAGCCGCAGCATCTTTTTATGCGTAATATCAACGTGATGCAGGATGCTGCTGTCGGGCCCGCCCTGAAGCTGAATTTTGATCTGCGCAAGGATGTGCGTGGGAAATTTATGGCCCGGGAAGAGACGCTGCTCTCCCTGGCGAACATTAACGCGGTTAATGAGAAAGGCCAAAGTTCGGTGGATATCGACCGCATCGATCAGCACACGATTAATACGGAACGGCTGAATTTTAATCTGCCGAAGCGCTAAATATTAACCAGATACCATTTTGCGAAGATTCCTGGAATTTAAGCGCGCGGATTCGGACTGCATCCACTGGTATTCGTCAGGCAGCGGCGTAACATCTACGCCTGATTTGTAGCAAATCGTGCTGGCGAAACCAGGCTAAAGAGCTATAATTCGGCAACCATTTTAAGGTGGAAGAAATATGATTAATTTGAAAGCGGTTATTCCGGTAGCCGGTCTGGGCATGCATATGCTCCCGGCCACAAAAGCCATTCCTAAAGAGATGCTGCCGATCGTTGACAAGCCGATGATTCAGTACATCGTCGACGAGATTGTTGCTGCAGGGATCAAAGAAATCGTTCTGGTAACCCATTCTTCGAAGAATGCGGTGGAAAACCATTTCGACACCTCCTACGAACTTGAAGCCCTTCTGGAGCAGCGCGTTAAGCGTCAGCTGCTGGCGGAAGTGCAGTCCATCTGCCCGCCAGGTGTGACCATCATGAACGTTCGCCAGGCGCAACCGCTTGGTCTCGGTCACTCTATTCTGTGCGCGCGTCCTGTGGTCGGCGATAACCCGTTTGTGGTTGTTCTGCCGGACATTATTCTGGATAACGCCTCTGCCGATCCGCTGCGCTACAACCTTGCAGCCATGGTTGCCCGTTTCAACGAAACCGGCCGCAGCCAGGTGCTGGCGAAGCGCATGAAGGGCGATCTGTCCGAATACTCGGTTATTCAGACCAAAGAGCCGCTGGATTCAGAAGGTCAGGTCAGCCGTATCGTTCAGTTTATTGAGAAACCGGATCAGCCGCAGACGCTCGACTCCGATCTGATGGCCGTGGGTCGCTATGTGCTTAACGCTGAAATCTGGGCTGAGCTGGAGCGTACCGAGCCAGGCGCCTGGGATCGTATTCAGCTGACGGATGCTATCGCAGAACTGGCGAATAAGCAGTCTGTGGACGCCATGCTGATGACCGGTGACAGCTACGACTGCGGTAAGAAAATGGGATACATGCAGGCCTTTGTTCAGTATGGCCTTCGTAACCTGAAAGAAGGGCAGAAGTTCCGGGAAAGCATGAAGAAACTATTAACCAACGATTAACGATTGGTTAGTCGTTGACTAAACGGCAGTGGATCATTCCAGGCTTTCATAGGCCATGAGAATGACACTGCCGTTTTCTTTTTAGATATTTTCTTAAATTTCAGTCAGTTAATCGGTGCTTTTTTGTATTGTTAGCCTGTTTTTTTCCCTTGTTTCTGCTGGCGTTTAAGACGACAATTATTAATTGACTTGAATGCTGATCTGGCGCCATTTTGCCGGGGTCAGGCGACAACATATCTCTCTATTATGAACCACGTTCAGTGCACTGGTAGCTGTTAAGCCAGGGGCGGTAGCGTGTCTGAACTATTCAATCTACGGAAAATAACGCGTGAAAATTCTTGTTACTGGCGGCGCTGGTTTTATCGGCTCTGCGGTTGTCCGACATATTATTCAAAACACCCAGGATTCAGTGGTTAATGTCGATAAATTGACCTACGCCGGTAACCTGGAATCTCTGGCTGATGTGAGCACCAGCCCGCGTTACGCTTTTGAGCATGCTGATATTTGCGATAAAGCAGCGATGGACCGTATTTTTACCGAGCACAAACCTGATGCCGTTATGCATCTGGCGGCAGAAAGTCACGTTGATCGTTCGATTACCGGCCCGGCGGCGTTTATCGAGACCAATATTGTCGGTACCTACGTGCTGCTGGAAGCGGCCCGTGCGTACTGGTCAACGCTTGGCGAAGAGGCGAAGAAAGCCTTCCGTTTCCACCATATCTCCACTGATGAAGTGTATGGCGATCTGCCGCACCCGGACGAACATCCTGCGTCTACGGAGCTGCCGCTGTTCACCGAGACCACGGCCTATGCGCCAAGCAGCCCGTATTCAGCCTCGAAGGCCTCCAGCGATCACCTCGTGCGTGCCTGGTTGCGTACCTACGGGTTCCCGACCATCGTCACAAACTGCTCGAACAACTACGGTCCTTATCATTTCCCGGAAAAACTGATCCCGCTGGTGATCCTGAACGCGTTGGATGGTAAAGCGCTGCCGATTTACGGCAAAGGCGATCAGATCCGCGACTGGCTGTATGTCGAAGATCACGCCCGTGCGCTCTATACCGTGGTGACCCAGGGTAAGCCAGGCGAGACCTATAACATCGGCGGCCATAACGAGAAACAAAACCTCGATGTGGTCCATACCATTTGCGATCTGCTTGATGAAATCGTGCCGAAAGAGGGATCTTATCGCGATCAAATCATCTACGTGACTGACCGTCCGGGTCATGACCGCCGTTATGCCATCGATGCCGATAAGATTAGTCAGACCTTAGGCTGGAAGCCGCAGGAGACCTTTGAGAGCGGGATCCGTAAAACGGTGGAGTGGTATCTGGCCAACACCCAGTGGGTTGAAAACGTTAAAAGCGGCAACTATCAATCCTGGATTGAACAGAACTACGGGGAACGTCAGTAATGAATATCCTTTTGTTCGGTAAAACAGGGCAGGTGGGTTGGGAGCTGCAGCGCTCGCTCGCTCCGCTAGGAAACCTGATTGCCGTCGATGTTCATTCCAGCGAGTATTGCGGCGATTTCAGTAATCCGGAAGGTATTGCTGAAACCGTGCGCCGCATTAAGCCGGATGTCATCGTCAATGCGGCGGCGCACACCGCCGTGGATAAAGCCGAATCTGAGCCCGAATTCGCGCAGTTGCTGAACGCCACAAGCGTGGAAGCCATTGCCAAAGAGGCTGAAAAAATCGGTGCCTGGGTTGTGCACTATTCTACTGATTACGTTTTCCCCGGCGATGGTGAAAATGCGTGGCGGGAAACGGATGCCACTGCACCTTTGAACGTGTATGGCGAAACCAAACTCGCTGGTGAAAAAGCGCTGCAGGAAAATTGTGCCCGCCATTTAATTTTCCGCACCAGCTGGGTTTACGCGGGCAAAGGAAATAACTTTGCCAAAACCATGCTGCGTTTTGCGAAAGAACGCGCGGAGATGTCGGTCATCAACGATCAGTTTGGTGCACCAACAGGCGCTGAACTGTTGGCCGACTGCACGGCGCATGCGATTCGTGTGGCGCTGAAACAACCTGAAGTCGCAGGGCTCTATCACCTGGTTGCAGGTGGCGTGACTACCTGGCACGACTACGCCGCGCTGGTATTTGACGAAGCGCGTAAGGCTGGCATTGAGCTGGCGATGACTAAGCTCAACGCGGTACCTACCAGTGCTTATCCTACCCCTGCACGTCGCCCAAATAACTCCCGTCTGAACACGGAAAAATTCCAGCAAAACTTTGATCTGGTATTACCTCAATGGGATATCGGCGTAAAACGTATGCTGGCTGAGCTGTTTACGACTACTGCGGTCTGACCTTAAATTTAATGCCCGTTTACGGGCATTTTGCATATAAAGAGATGATGAAATGAAAACGCGTAAAGGGATTATTTTAGCCGGTGGCTCAGGAACTCGTCTGTACCCGGTCACTATGGCTGTCAGCAAACAACTGCTGCCGATCTATGACAAGCCGATGATTTACTACCCGCTCTCCACGCTGATGCTGGCGGGTATTCGCGATATTCTGATTATTAGTACCCCTCAGGATACGCCGCGCTTTGAGCAGTTGCTCGGTGATGGCAGTCAGTGGGGCCTGAACCTGCAGTATAAAGTCCAGCCGAGCCCGGATGGTCTGGCGCAGGCGTTTATCCTCGGCGAAGAGTTCATTGGTGAGGACGATTGTGCCCTGGTACTGGGCGACAACATCTTCTATGGCCATGATCTGCCGAAGTTGATGGACTCCGCGGTAAGTAAAGAAAGTGGTGCTACCGTCTTTGCTTATCACGTGAACGATCCTGAGCGTTATGGTGTCGTTGAGTTTGATAAAAACGGTATCGCTGTCAGCCTCGAAGAAAAACCGGTTGAACCAAAAAGTAATTACGCCGTTACGGGGCTCTATTTCTACGACAACAGTGTTGTTGAAATGGCGAAAAGCCTTAAGCCGTCTCCGCGTGGTGAACTGGAAATTACAGACATCAACCGTATTTATATGGAGCAGGGTCGCCTCTCCGTTGCCATGATGGGGCGCGGTTTCGCATGGCTGGATACCGGTACACATCAGAGTCTGATTGAAGCAAGTAACTTTATTGCGACGATTGAAGAACGTCAGGGACTGAAGGTGGCATGTCCGGAAGAGATTGCGTATCGCAAAGGGTTTATTGATGCGGAGCAGGTTAAAGAACTTGCAAAACCTTTAGCGAAGAATGCCTACGGACAGTATTTGCTGAAAATGCTCAAAGGTTACTGATCGCTCAGTATTATGGCTTATCCATTTACTGACGCCGTAGATATTTATCAGATACTTTACCTTGTGGTAAATTTTCTTGTATTAAGTAAAGCTGCTAAGTTCGTATACATAACAAAGAACTACTTTACCTTGCTTAACGTTGTCAAAAGGGGCTTATCGCCCCTTTATTTATTAATATGAGATGATGTAAACGGAATGGGATTAATTAAGAATAGTGTCTGGAATTTAGCGGGGTATGTAATCCCAACGGCAATCGCTATACCGGCAATGGGTTATCTTGCAAGAGTATTAGGCGTCGAGCTTTTCGGTGTCTATACATTAGCTATCGCGATTGTTGGCTATGCTGGCATATTCGATATCGGTTTGACCCGAGCGATAGTGAGAGAGATAGCGGTTTATAGGGGCAACGTCGATGAGCGTAAAAAAATAATATCGACGGCCACTATTTTCTTGTTTTTATTTAGCGTAGCGGGCGCTATTGTTATTTCACTCTGCACACCAAAAATTATTTCTCTTTTAAACATTACTGCTGCTAATCAGAGCGATGTTCAGAGCTCAATTCAGATCCTCGTTTGGACCATTCCCGCATTTTTACTCAACCAGTTGTGGATGTCTATACTTGAGGGTGATGAACGTTTTGCAATATTAAACATCCAGAGAAGCTTTGGCAGTTCGATTATCGCAGGCTTGCCAGCACTTTTTGTACTGTTTTCACCGTCACTCTACTCTGCAATCCTTGGTTTAGCCGTAGGTAGATTGTTGTCATTAATTATTGCATTTGTAATTGTTCGAAATGAAATTATTAATGCCGGCTTTATGTTTTATCGGGAAACATTCCGTAGGATGATTTTCTTCGGAGGATGGATCACTGTCAGCAACATTATTAGCCCGGTAATGGTGTACTTTGACCGATTCGTTATCTCTGGCTCGTTAGGTGCAGACAAGGTGGGCTACTACACTGCCCCTTCAGAAATCGTGTCGCGGTTAGGACTCATTCCTGGCGCTCTATCCAGGGCCGTGTTTCCTAAGCTCAGTGCAGCGAAAACCTATGGTGAATTAAAAAATAATATCAAATTTGCATATCTTGTTATGGGATTAGGTTGCTTGCCCTTAGTGGTGGTACTAATCCTGTTAGCAAAAATAATCATGCATTTATGGCTGGGGGAAGAGTATGCATTGCATTCTCAGACTATTTTCCAGATTTTATTAGTCGGCTTTTTCTTTAACTCTATCGCACAGATCCCCTTCACTGTCATACAATCTCTGGGGAAAGCGAAATATACCGCATTTTTACACTGCCTTGAGGTTGTACCTTATCTGGTCCTGTTATATTTCCTTGTAAATTCTTATGGCGTGCTGGGAGCCGCGTATGCGTGGACTATTCGCGTATTTGTCGATTGCCTTTTACTTATTCTGGTTTCCCGGAAGTGCATAGCGAAACATAGAGGGAAAATATGAGCTATGAAGTTATTCTTGCGACTTACAACGGTGAGCGCTATATCCGAACACAGGTCGAAAGCATCCTTGCGCAGTCAATTAAGCCATCTAGAATTATCATAAGAGACGATGGTTCGACTGATAAAACTCTCTCTGTACTCCAGGAATTACAAAAAGAATCAAATATAGATATTAAGATTATTTCTGACGGTCTTAACCTAGGTTATATTAAAAATTTCGAAAAATTAAGCGAATATGTAGAAGCAGAGTTTGTCTTTTTTTCAGATCAAGATGATATATGGGTTGAAAGTAAAGCAGAAACATTACTGGCAGTATTTACAAGCCGCAGCAAGGCTAATGTTGTTTTTTCCGATGCGTATCTGGTCGATAATGATCTGCAAAAACTTGGGACGCTTTGGGAACATGTCAAATTTACACCTGAAAGTGGTAAGATTAAATTAGAAAAAATCCTGCTCAATAATGTTGTTACCGGTGCTACGATGGCCGTGCGTAAAAGCTTCCTTTTATCAGTTATGCCGTTCCCGGCTAAAATCCCACATGATTATTGGCTCGCAAGCAATGCATGTGCCTCTGGGTCACTGATACCTCTCGATGAAAAGCTCATTTTATATCGCCAGCATGCAAATAATCAAATTGGCGCAAAAAAGAGTTCGTTGACAGATAAGTTCAAAGCCGTATTTGATGCTAATAAAAGAAAAAAAAGAATAGCCCATTATCGAGAAATTTATGACTTAGTGCATGGGCTAGACAAGTTGCAACACAACGCTAATATGAACGACCTTTCTAAAGATATCTTCGACTATTTGAATTGTGTTAATGCCATCTATGGTGGCGCGATATTTGAGGGCGAAACAGGTAAGAGCCTGCCCTCAGCATTACTGAGTCCTGGCTACAGTAAGTACACAACTAAACAGTCTTTCATCAGGGATGTTCTTGATGGAATCATTATTAGAATGAATTTTCATAAGACAATATAAAGCTTTGAGTGTTATTTGAGAACATTTAAATGATCAATACGAAACAAATTTGCGCAATAATAGTAGCCTATAATCCGGTATTAACTGATTTAATACAGACCATAGCTTCGTTAAAGTGTCAGCTATGTGATGTCGTTGTGGTGGATAACAGTCCTTTGGAAATCATGGAACTAAAGGACGCTGGCATCGAATACCGATGGTTAAAAGGTAATAAAGGGATCGCTTTAGCTCAGAATATCGGCATTGAATATTGTGTTGAAAATGGTTATGAGAACGTAATTTTCTTTGATCAGGATAGTAAGATCCCTGACAATTTTATCGAAAATATGCTTCAGTTCGCAATCAACAATAACGCACTTATCTCAGCGCCTGTATTCTATGATGAGGCTCGCGGCTTTGAATATGCAATCACCCATGTCAAGAAAAATGGCTTACGCGAAAAGTTATATTCTCACGGACGAAAAGAAACCTTCACTTCATCCGTAGTTATTTCATCCGGATCGCTGGTGAAAACTTCGTTGTTTGATACCATCGGCATGATGGATGCTTCATTATTTATTGATTATGTTGACACAGAATGGTGTCTTCGCTGTTTTGACCAAAACCATTTGGTATATATAAACCCTAACGCAGTCATGATTCACTCTATCGGCAATTCATCCTTTTCAGTATTTGGATTTTGTGTGCCTGTGCACTCTGCGGCAAGAAGATATTATCGGGTGAGAAATGCGTTCCGTTTGCTACGATATTCCCATGTGCCTAAATTGCTGGCGCTCAGGGAAATTACTTTTTGCGTTGTGCATAGCCTCATCTTGATTTTTCACGAAAAAGATAAGAGAAACTACTTAAAATCATTTATATCAGGTGTCTGGGATGGTATCCGCAATGTAGCTGGTGAAAATCCTCGCACATCTAATATAAAACATAAGTAATTTTGAGATTGTATAATGAATAAATTGGCAGTTTTACTTGCAGTTTATAATGGCCGAACCTGGATTGATGAACAATTAGAATCTATATTAGCTCAGGTTGAGGTTAATCTTGATGTTTTCGTCAGTATCGATCTTTCAACGGATGGCTCGTGGGACTACCTGACGGAAAAATACAGCAGCTATAAAAATGTTCATTTCCTCCCCTATGGTGATAAATTCGGCTCTGCAGGTAAAAACTTTTATCGTTTAGTGCTGGATGTCAATTTTGACAATTACGATTATATCTCTTTTTCCGATCAGGATGATATCTGGTATGCGAATAAGCTCCAGCGTGCCATAGAGACAATTGTTGATAAAAAGGTTGATGCCTATTCGAGCAACGTGCTTGCATTTTGGGATGATGGCAGAACGTGCCTGATTGATAAAGCTCAGCCTCAGGCTGCTTTTGACTATTATTTTGAGGCTGCAGGCCCTGGCTGTACCTATGTATTTACCAATAAGTTGGCGACAGCGTTCCAGAAGTTTTTAATTTCAAATACTTCATCTCAGGAAGTAACTCTCCATGATTGGCTGATTTATGCCTTTGCACGGGCTAACAATTATAAATGGTATATTGATGCTGCGCCTGGAATGAGGTATCGGCAGCACTCTTCAAACCAGGTTGGTGCCAATATATCTTATAAAATGTGGGTGAAAAGAGTCAAACTTGTCAATTCTGGTTGGTACCGTAATGAAGTTTATAAGTTGAAAAGCCTGTTTAACGCAAACTTTAAACCTATTCACAAGATCTCAAATCAGCGTAATTATATTAACAACATTATGCTTTTGCCATTTGTTAGTAAATTAAGGCGTCGAAATAGGGATAAGATTGTTTTAAGCATCTTGTTGCTCCTTAATCTTTTTTAAGATTGATGCTTTATATGTGAGTTTTATTAGCGTGTGTTGTCGCGGATACTTGTCCTGAGCGAGCTGGTTTAATTATATTTTTATTGATTATAATTTGAGAAAAAAATAATGAATAAGATAAACAGGATTTTTATCCTGCTTCTCACTATTGAAATTGTCTTTGGCGGGGGCGGAAGATTATTAGATCCGCTGGGTATTCCCCCCTTTCGGTACGTGTTTTTCGGTTTAGCACTGGTACTATTCGCGTTAAATGCGATCACATTTAACGCCCGGGCCAACAGTAAAACCCTGTTGACTCTATTTTCGATACTTGCTCTGCCGATTTATGGATGTCTCGCTGGAGCGATTAATGGTAACGAATTAGGTGAAATGGCGTTTGATTTTCAGCCTTACATCTATATGTTAATACTTTTCTACCTGTGTACTTTAAATGAAACGCTTACAGAGTATTCACTAGCTACTTTTATTAAAGTAGTTAAGGTCTTTAGTGTCATCGCCTCCACAGTATACATACTTTATATTATTATGTTGAAGGGAGGGTTAATCAATTGGATATCGATCTATAATACTTTGTCTTTAACATCGGAATTTTTCTTCAGGCCGAGCGGTGCGTTCTTTTCAAAATCATTTTTCTTTTTGGGCATAGGTGCCATATTCTTCTTTATAGAAAAAAGATACGTATTTTTTGCTCTAACCGTTGTAGCGCTATTTTTAACTGAGACCAGAGGGGTATTCCTCTTCTCTGGTATAGCTATGATGCTTGCAAGTTTCAGGATTAATGGCGCACTAAAGAATTTAATCTACATAGGATTAGCTGTCACCGCTGGGTTTGCATTGATGGTTATCGTTGGAGGGAGGGCTGGTGACTCTGACTCTGTGCGACTCCAGGATTACACATTCGTAATAAATTCGATGGAAGGGCTGGTGTCTATTTTTGGCCATGGGTTTGGGGCGCAGATTTTGGACAGGGGTAGAATTGAAGTTGTACCGTTGGAGTTGTTCTATAAGACTGGTGCGTTGGGCTTAATTTTATCCGCATTGCCTGTCTTGATTTTGTCCATCGGTACTATTTTGAAATCTTACACAACCCGAAAATTACAGATAGTTTGTGCGCTTATTTTTTCGGCAGGCGTTTCCATTACTAATCCCTTCTTGTATACCCCAATGGGAATATTTGTTATTGCAATGGCTATAAATTCAAATAAAAAGTCTTATTAATTATTGCTCATTTAATATCCTGATTTTGCAATTGTTGCCTTTGTAGCTGAAAGCTAGCATCTCGATAATTTTTTTGTTAATAAAAAGACGATTTTGTTATTGTGATTCGCGATGTAGAATCGTCTTAAACACACCTGACAGGAGTATGTAATGTCCAAACAACAGATCGGCGTCGTCGGTATGGCAGTGATGGGGCGCAACCTGGCGCTGAACATCGAAAGCCGTGGTTATACCGTCTCCGTTTTCAACCGCTCCCGTGATAAAACCGAAGAAGTGATAGCCGAGAACCCAGGCAAAAAACTCGTTCCTTTCTATACGGTTCAGGAGTTCGTTGAATCTCTGGAAACGCCTCGTCGTATCCTGTTAATGGTGAAAGCAGGCGCTGGCACCGATGCAGCCATCGACTCGCTGAAACCGTATCTGGAAAAAGGCGACATCATCATCGATGGCGGTAACACCTTCTTCCACGACACTATTCGTCGTAACCGTGAACTGTCAGCTGAAGGGTTTAACTTCATCGGTACCGGTGTATCCGGCGGTGAAGAGGGCGCGCTTAAGGGCCCGTCCATCATGCCTGGCGGCCAGAAAGATGCCTATGAGCTGGTTGCGCCAATCCTGACCAAGATCGCTGCGGTTGCTGAAGACGGTGAGCCGTGCGTAACTTATATCGGTCCGGACGGTGCAGGTCACTATGTGAAGATGGTTCACAACGGTATTGAATACGGTGACATGCAGCTGATCGCTGAAGCCTATTCTCTGCTGAAAGGCGGTTTGAACCTCTCCAACGATGAACTGGCGCAAACCTTCACCGACTGGAACAACGGCGAGCTGAGCAGCTACCTGATCGACATCACCAAAGATATCTTCACTAAGAAAGATGAAGAGGGTAAATACCTGGTCGATGTGATTCTGGATGAAGCGGCGAACAAAGGTACCGGTAAATGGACCAGCCAGAGTTCACTGGATCTGGGCGAGCCTTTGTCTCTGATCACCGAATCGGTCTTCGCACGTTATATCTCTTCTCTGAAAGAGCAGCGTGTTGCAGCATCTAAAGTACTGACCGGTCCACAGGCGAAGCTGGCAGGCGATAAAGCTGAATTTATCGAGAAAGTCCGTCGCGCACTGTACCTGGGGAAAATCGTCTCCTACGCGCAGGGCTTCTCTCAGCTGCGTGCCGCGTCTGATGAGAACAACTGGGATCTGAACTACGGTGAAATCGCGAAGATTTTCCGTGCCGGTTGTATCATCCGTGCGCAGTTCCTGCAGAAAATTACCGATGCGTACGCTGAAAATGCGAACATCGCTAACCTGCTGCTGGCACCATACTTCAAGCAGATTGCTGATGATTACCAGCAGGCGCTGCGTGACGTTGTGGCTTACGCAGTGCAGAACGGCATTCCGGTGCCAACCTTCTCTGCTGCAGTCGCGTATTACGACAGCTACCGTGCTGCCGTGCTGCCTGCCAACCTGATTCAGGCGCAGCGCGACTACTTCGGTGCGCATACCTATAAGCGTACCGATAAAGAAGGTGTGTTCCACACCGAGTGGCTGGATTAATCTGATTTAACTCAGACACGTAGCGAGACCCGGTGAATGTCACCGGGTTTTTTTTATCCGTAATATCCCCGTGTTACCTCACCTGGTTCATCCGACAGGCTATACTGCAGCATAAATCACTATAATTGTCCCTTCCTGCAGCCAGCCATTCGCCTTGACATCAACTCAGCATACGCGGTAAAAACCCAAAAAGTTGCTTATTGCGGTGGGGCGGTTGTCGCTCCCGACACTTAACTTAAAGACGTTAATCCAATGAAAATAACAATCTCCGGAACAGGTTATGTGGGTCTCTCAAACGGGATCCTGATTGCGCAGCACCATGAAGTGGTGGCCCTGGATATCGTGCAGGCCAAAGTGGATATGCTGAACCAGAAGATCTCGCCCATTGTGGATAAAGAGATTCAGGATTATCTGACCAATAAGCCGTTGAATTTCCGCGCCACTACGGACAAAGTTGACGCCTACAGCGGTGCGGATTTTGTGATCATCGCGACGCCAACTGACTATGATCCAAAAACCAACTATTTCAACACCTCAAGCGTAGAAGCGGTGATCAGGGATGTGACGGCGATTAACCCGAACGCCGTGATGATCATCAAATCGACCATTCCTGTTGGCTTCACCCAATCGATTAAAGAAGAGCTGGGTATCGATAATGTCATCTTCTCACCGGAGTTTCTGCGTGAGGGCAGGGCATTGTACGATAACCTGCACCCGTCACGTATCGTCATCGGTGAGCGCTCGGAGCGTGCGGAACGTTTTGCTGCGCTGTTACAGGAAGGTGCTATCAAAAAGGACATCAATGTCCTGTTCACCGATGCGACGGAAGCTGAAGCTATCAAGCTCTTCGCCAATACCTATCTGGCGATGCGAGTTGCCTACTTCAACGAGCTGGACAGCTACGCAGAGAGCCTGGGGCTGAATACCCGTCAGATCATCGAAGGCGTCTGCCTCGACCCGCGTATCGGCAACCACTATAACAACCCTTCCTTCGGGTACGGTGGCTACTGTCTGCCGAAAGATACCAAGCAGCTGCTGGCTAACTACCAGTCCGTACCGAACAACTTAATTTCTGCCATTGTGGATGCTAACCGCACGCGTAAGGACTTCATCTCCGACTCCATTCTGGCGCGTCATCCGAAAGTAGTGGGCGTGTACCGTCTGATCATGAAGAGCGGGTCGGATAATTTCCGCGCCTCCTCCATTCAGGGGATTATGAAGCGTATTAAGGCGAAGGGCGTTCAGGTCATCATTTATGAACCGGTGATGAAAGAAGATGAATTCTTCCATTCACGTGTGGTTCGCGACCTGGATGCCTTCAAGAAAGAAGCGGATGTGATCATCTCTAACCGGATGGCGGAAGAGCTGTCTGACGTAGCGGATAAGGTCTATACTCGCGATCTGTTTGGCAGCGATTGATTTATCAATACCAAATAAAGCCCGGCATACTCGCCGGGCTTTTTTTTAAACTTCATAAAACTCGCGATACCAGTCCACGAAGTTCTTCACGCCCTCTTTAACCGAGGTCTGAGGTTTGAAGCCAATCACCTCATACAGCGCCGTGGTATCTGCGCTGGTCTCCAGCACATCGCCTGGCTGAATCGGCATCATGTTTTTGTCAGCTTCAATGCCTAACGCCTCTTCCAGCGCCGTGATGTAGTCCATCAGTTCAACAGGTGAGCTATTACCGATGTTATAGACACGGTAAGGGGCGGAGCTGGTGGCAGGGGAACCAGTCTCAACCGTCCAGTTGCTGTCTGCCTGTGGGATCACATCCTGCAGACGAACAATGGCTTCAGCAATATCATCGATATAGGTGAAGTCGCGCTTCATCTTACCGAAGTTATAGACATCGATACTTTTGCCTTCCACCATAGCTTTGGTGAACTTAAACAGCGCCATATCGGGACGCCCCCACGGGCCGTAGACGGTAAAGAAGCGCAGGCCAGTGGTCGGCAGACCGTATAAATGCGAGTAAGTGTGCGACATTAGCTCGTTGGCTTTTTTGGTCGCGGCGTACAGGGAGACCGGGTGATCCACGGAGTCGTCGGTTGAGAACGGCATCTTACGGTTCAGACCGTAAACGGAACTGGAAGAGGCGTACAGCAGGTGCTGCACCTTATTGTGACGGCAGCCTTCCAGCACGTTCAGATGACCCACCAGATTGGCTTCGGCATAGGCATGCGGGTTGTCCAGGGAGTAGCGTACGCCCGCCTGAGCAGCGAGATGGATCACACGGTCGAATTTTTCAGCGGCAAAGAGTGCTGCCATGCCGTCGCGATCGGCCAGGTCAAGCTTATGGAAGCTAAAGTTCGCGGAGGTGAGCAGATCAAGACGTGCCTGCTTCAGGTTCACATCGTAATAGTCATTGAGGTTGTCGATCCCCACAACCTGATGCCCGGCATCCAGGAGCCGCTTGCTGACATGAGCGCCGATAAAACCTGCTGCGCCAGTGACCAGAAATTTCATAACTGTCCTCATCTGTTACATACCATGCCCGGTGCGTTAAATACCGGATTTGAGGTATGATAACGCGATGCGCAGGGTTACCAAACATCATATTTTCGATATGGCTAATCGGATTCCTATAGAAAATCCGTCAACAATCGATAAACTATATCCCAAACTGTATTCTTTGCGCTTTTTGGCCTTCTAAGGATTATATGACGCAGAACAACAATAACGTGGTCGCACGAAGCAGTGACCCTGAGCAGATTGATTTCATTGATCTATTTGTACAACTTTGGCGGGGGAAATGGATCATTGCTGCGTTTGTCGCCATCGCCCTGATTCTGGCTGGTGTATACCTGGTTTTCGCCAAAGAGAAGTGGACTTCTACCGCGATTATCACCCAGCCGGATGCTGCCCAAATAGGCAGTTATAGTAATGCCCTGAATATTCTTTATGGTGCTAATGCTCCGAAATTAACCGATATTCAGGAAAGTGTGATTACTCGCTATAACGCCTCGTTCTCTGCGTTATCACAGACCCTGGAAAACAAGGCCGAACCAGAAAAACTGGTTATCGAACAATCTGTAAAAGGCCAGCCATTACCCTTAAGCGTTAGCTATGTAAATGGTTCGGCCGAGACGGCGCAAAAGGAAGTGGCACAGTATATCCAGCAGGTTGATGAGCAAATTCAAAAAGAGCTGGAAGTTGATCTCAACGACAACATTAAGCAGCAGGTTACAACTCTTAAAGATGTGCTGAGTAACCAGGAGACCATCGCTCAGGAACAAAAAGACCTGCGAATCAGACAGATCACAGAAGCATTGAAGTATGCTGAGGCGGCAAACGTTACCAGCCCAAAAATTCAGCAGACACAAGATGTGACGCAAGAATCAATGTTCCTGTTAGGTACTGAAGCGTTGCAATCCATGATTGCGCATGAATCTTCACGTCCACTGACGCTGTCCGACAGCTACTATCAAAATAAACAGAAGCTGCTGGATATCCAGAAATTGAAAATCGATCCGACAACCATCCATGCGTATCGCTACGTCATGAAGCCGGACCTGCCGATTCGTCGCGATAGCCCGAAACGTTCAATCGTGCTAATCCTTGCGGTACTGTTGGGCGGTATCCTTGGCTCCGGTGTTGTGTTAGCGCGTAATGCGATGCGCAACTACCAGCCCCGAGCCTGACACACGCCTGTAAGCTGAAAAAAAAACCGGGTTTCCCCGGTTTTTTTATTTGTGTCGCTGACGCAGATTCTCAATCACCGTCGTTAAATCGAGATCCTGATCCTGCAGCAGCACCAGCAGGTGATACATCAGGTCAGAAGCTTCATTGGTCAGCTCGGCCCGGTCGTTCACCGTAGCGGCCAGGGCGGTCTCAACGCCTTCTTCTCCCACTTTCTGCGCGATACGCTTGGTGCCGCTGGCATACAGTTTCGCCGTATAAGAACTCTCAGGATCGGCAGTTTTGCGCTCAGCCAGCAGTTGTTCCAGCTGGTAGAGGAACAGCCACTGGTGGCTGGCGTCGCCAAAGCAGCTGCTGGTGCCAAGGTGGCAGGTCGGCCCGATGGGATTCACCAGTACCAGCAGGGTATCGTTATCACAGTCAGGCGTGATGCTGACCACATTCAGAAAATGGCCGGAGGTTTCGCCCTTGGTCCACAGACGCTGTTTGGTGCGCGAGAAAAAGGTTACTTTACCGCTGTCGATGGTCTTCGCCAGGGCGTCCTGATTCATATAACCCAGCATCAGTACTTCACCGGATACCGCGTGCTGCACCACTACCGGCATCAGGCCGTCGGTTTTTTCCCAGTCCAGCTGCGCACGTTGTTGCTCTGTTAACATACCCTGATCTCCACGCCCTGATTCGCCAGGAACGTTTTTAACTCGCCAATATTAATAATCTGCTTATGGAATACCGAGGCCGCCAGCGCGCCGTCAACATCGGCATCGCGGAAGGCTTCGAGGAAATGTTCCATGGTGCCTGCGCCGCCCGAGGCGATCAGCGGCACGTGGCATACTTCGCGCACTTTCTTCAGTTGTTCGAGGTCATAGCCGTTACGCACCCCGTCCTGATTCATCATGTTCAGCACGATCTCACCCGCGCCGCGCTTCTGCACTTCCTGAACCCAGTCCAGCGTCTCCCACTGGGTAACGCGGGTGCGGCTCACATCGCCAGTGTACTGGTTAACGTGGTATTTGCCGGTGGCGTCGTCAAACCAGGTATCAATCCCAACCACGATGCACTGCACGCCAAAGCGGTCGGCCAGGCGGGTGATGAGTTCAGGATCGGCCAGGGCAGGGGAGTTAATGGAAATTTTGTCCGCGCCGAAGGTGAGGATCTTTGCCGCGTCGTCAGCCGATTTAATCCCGCCCGCCACGCAGAAAGGAATATCAATCACTTCCGCCACGCGCGCAACCCAACTCTTATCCACCACGCGACCATCGCTGGAGGCGGTGATATCGTAGAACACCAGCTCATCCGCACCTTCTTCCGCATAGCGTTTTGCCAGGGGAACGATATCGCCAATGATCTCGTGATTGCGGAACTGCACGCCTTTCACGACCTGACCATCACGCACGTCGAGACAAGGAATTATCCGTTTTGCCAGCATTGAATCGCCTCCTTAACCGTAAATTTTTCTTCCAGCAGGGCGCGACCGACGATAACCCCACTTACACCGGTTCCGCGCAGGGCGGCGATATCATTCAAATCACCAATACCCCCGGATGACTGGAACGCCACCTGCGGATAACGGGCGCAGACCTCTTCGTACAGCGACACGTTGGACCCGGCCAGCGTGCCGTCGCGGGAGATATCCGTACACAAAACATGCTTCAGTCCCACCGGCAGATAGCGATCCACCAGCGCTTCCAGCGTCACGCCTGAATTCTCCTGCCAGCCGCTGACCGCGACCTGTTTATTACCCTGGTCGTCGATACGCACGTCCAGCGCCAGCACCAGCGCGTCGGCACCAAAGCGGCGGAACCAGCCTTGTACCCTCTCGGGATCTTTCACTGCGGTAGAACCTACCACCACGCGCGCCACGCCCGCTTCCAGCAGAGCGGCTACATCCTCTTCGGTGCGCACGCCGCCGCCAACCTGGACCGGGACGTTAACGCCTGCCACCAGTTTTTTCAGCAGCGGGATCTGGCGTTTGGCCGGATCTTTCGCACCGGTCAGGTCAACCAGATGCAGCACCTCGGCCCCCTGCGCGGCATAGTCCTGCAGGCGGGGCAGCGGATCGTTACCGTAGTCGCGCTGCTGGCCGTAATCGCCCTGGTGCAGACGGACAACCGTGCCGTCAATTAAATCTAAAGCGGGAATAATCATCACATCTCCAGGAAGTTTTTCAGCAACTGCGCGCCTGCGGCTCCGGAACGCTCCGGGTGGAACTGCACGCCGTAGAAATTGTCTTTCTGCACGGCCGCGGTGAAAGCTTCGCCATAGTGGCACTGGGCGATGGTATTAGCGTTTACCGGCATTGCGTAGCTGTGAACAAAATAGAAGTACGCCCCATCCTCGATACCACGGAACAGCCGGTCACCTGCTTTCGGATAGACGCGGTTCCAGCCCATGTGCGGCAGCGGCAGACCGTGGTCGGTCATTTTCGGCACGTCCTCGTCGATGATGCCCAGCAGATCCACGCCATTAGACTCTTCACTACGGCGGCCCAGCAGCTGCATCCCCAGACAAATCCCCAGCACCGGCTGGGTACAGGCTTTAATCAGTTCAACCAACTCACGCTGGTGGATCTGATCCATCGCCGCCTGCGCCGTACCTACGCCCGGTAAAAAGAGTTTACTCGCATGTAGGACCACATCCGGATCGCGGCTGACCAGCGGGTCGTAGCCGTGGCGCATAATCGCCGATTTCACCGAGTTAAGGTTGGCGCAGCCGGTATCTAGGATCACCACGTTCATTACAGCACTCCTTTCGACGACGGCAGGGTATCGCCTTCCACGCGAATGGCCTGGCGCAGGGTGCGACCAAAGGCCTTGAACAGGCTTTCCACGCGGTGGTGATCGTTCTTACCTTTGGTTTTCAGATGCAGCGTCAGGCCCATGGTGTAGGAGAGGGAGCGGAAAAAGTGCTCAACCATCTCGGTGCTCAGGTCGCCCACGCGCTGATAGGTAAAGTCGGCTTTATATTCCAGGTGCGGGCGGCCGGAGATATCCAGCGCACAGCGGGCCAGGCACTCGTCCATCGGCAGCACAAAGCCAAAACGGCTGATGCCGCGCTTATCGCCCAGCGCCAGCTTCAGCGCCTCGCCCAGCGCCAGGCCGGTATCTTCGACGGTGTGGTGATCGTCAATGTAGAGATCGCCTTTGACGCCGATCTCCATGCGGAAACCGCCATGGGTGGCGATCTGATCCAGCATATGATCGAAGAAGCCCACGCCGGTGTGGATCTTGCTGCTACCTTCACGATCCAACCACACTTTCACATCGATCTGCGTTTCTTTAGTGTTGCGCTCCACGTGGGCGTAGCGGTCACGTTTGGTCAGCTGCTCGCCAATCATCGCCCAGTTCAGGCCCTCACGCTGATAGCGCAGGCCGGTGATGCCCATGTTGGATGCCAGCTCGATGTCCGTGGCGCGATCGCCGATCACGTAGCTGTTTGTTTTATCCAGCGCCGTATCGGCCAGATACTGCTCAACCAGCTGCACCTTCGGTTTACGGCAGTCGCAGTTGTCGGCAGGCAGATGCGGGCAAATCAGTACCTCATCAAACACCACGCCCTGAGAGGTGAGGATCTGCATCATCAGGTCGTGTGGGCCGTCGAAATCAGCCTGCGGGAAGCTGTCCGTGCCGAGGCCGTCCTGATTGGTGATCATCACCAGCTTAAACCCGGCTTTCTGCAGCTTAAGCAGCACCGGGATGACGTCGGCTTCAAAGGCCAGTTTGTCGAAACGATCGACCTGATAATCACTGGGTGGTTCCGAAATAATAGTGCCGTCACGATCGATAAAGAGGTACTTCTGGCTCATACTTTCTCCGCATTCAGGGCGTCGATAACGCGCTGGCTCTCTTCTCGGGTACCCACGGTAATGCGTAAGCAGCCACTCAAAGAGGGTTGTTTGTTCTGGTCTCGTAAGATAATGCCCTGATCCCACAAAGATTTAAATACTGCACTCGAGGCGGTGAAACGCGCCAGAATATAGTTGGTTTCCGAGTCGAAAACCTGCTCCACGCAGGGGATGGTTTTCAGCTGGCTGATGAGATACGCCCGCTCGTCGACGATCTGCGCCACGCGGCTTCGCATGGCCGCAATGCCCTCTGGCGACAGCGCCTGGGCGGCGATATCCGCTACCGGTGTCGAGAGCGGATAAGGCGCAATCACCTTCATCAGCAGGTCGATCACCTCTTTATTGGCCAGCGTAAAGCCGCAGCGCAGCCCGGCGAGGGCAAAGGCTTTTGACAGGGTGCGCAGGATCACCAGGTGCGGATACTCTGCTAACCAGCCGGTCAGCGTCGCCTGCGGGCAAAACTCAATATAGGCTTCATCGGCCACCACCAGCGCTTTGCCACGGGTCATCTCCAGCAGCGAGCGGATATCCTGAGGGTTAATCAGCTGCCCGGTAGGGTTATTCGGGCTGCAGACAAACACCACCTTCACGCCGTCGAGATTATCGGCGATGGCCTGCAAATCGAGCTGCCAGTTTTCCAGGGCAGGCACTTTACGCAACTCAACGTTGAAGGTTTCGGTGCTGACGCTGTACATCCCGTAGGTTGGCGGACAGTAGAGCACCGCGTCTTTGCCTGGCTCGCAGAAGGCGCGGATCAGCAGTTCAATGCCTTCATCCGCGCCGCGGCTGACCAGCACCTGCTCCGGTTGGATGCCGGCATAGGCGGCATAGTTTTCAATTACCGCTTTCGGCTGACACTCCGGGTAGCGGTTCAGCGACTGCTGGGTCAGCTCGAAGCTGACGGCGGTAGGGAATTCATTGGCGTTCAGCCAGACGTCGCCATTACCACCCAGACGACGGGCAGACTGATACGGGGTCAGGGCGCGAACGTTGTCGCGAGCTAACTCTTCAATACTCATGCTTGCTCCTTGAGGGCGGCAACGCGCAGCGTCACGGCATTTTTGTGGGCGGTCAGCCGTTCAGCGGCGGCCAGCGTTTCGATGGTGGCGGCGAGCGACGCAAAACCTTCGCGGGAGAGTTCCTGTACGGTCATGCGCTTCTGGAAATCTGCCAGCCCCAGGCTGGAACAGGTTGAGGTATAGCCGTAGGTCGGCAGCACGTGGTTGGTGCCCGAAGCGTAATCGCCTGCCGATTCCGGCGACCAGTCGCCCAGAAATACCGAACCGGCGCTGGTGATGCTGTCGACCAGCTCACGGGCATTGCGGGTCTGAATAATCAGGTGCTCCGGGCCGTAGAGGTTGGAAATGGCGATACACTGGTCCAGATCCCGGGCCACAATCAGGCGGCTGGCGGAGAGCGCCTGGCGGGCGGTATCGGCCCGCGGCAGATCGGCCAGCTGACGTTCAACCGCTTCGCCGACCCGTTGTGCCATACCGGCATCCGGCGTCAGCAGGATCACCTGCGAATCCGGGCCGTGCTCTGCCTGGGAAAGTAGATCGGAGGCCACGAAATCCGGCGTCGCGCCGCTGTCGGCAATCACCAGCACTTCCGACGGGCCAGCCGGCATGTCGATGGCCGCACCGTCCAGACGCTGGCTGACCTGACGTTTGGCTTCGGTCACAAACGCATTGCCTGGGCCAAAGATTTTATCCACCTTCGCGATGGACTCAGTGCCCAGCGCCAGAGCGGCAATCGCCTGCGCGCCGCCTACCTTGAAGATCTCCTGCACGCCGCACAGTTGCGCGGCATAAAGAATTTCATCGGCAATCGGTGGTGGCGAGCAGAGCACTACCTTACGGCAACCGGCGATACGCGCCGGGGTGGCCAGCATCAGCACCGTGGAGAACAGCGGGGCGGAACCACCCGGGATATAGAGACCCACAGAGTCAACCGGGCGGGTCACCTGCTGGCAGCGCACGCCAGGCATGGTCTCAACGTCAATGACCGGCAGTGCTTGCGCGCGGTGGAAGGTGTCGATGTTTTTGACCGCCACCGCCATCGCCTGCTTGATGTCTTCACCCAGGCGGTTACAGGCGTCAGTAATTTCCTGCTCGCTCACCTTCAGCGCACCCACTTCGGTTTTATCGAATTTTGCGCTGTACTCCCGTAGGGCATCGTCGCCACGGGTTTTCACATTGTCCAGAATCTCCGCCACGGTACGGGTAATGCTTTCCGAGGCCGAGATCGCCGGGCGCATCAGCAGGTCGCGCTGCTGTCCGGCGCTACAGGTGTTCCAGTCGATAACGGTGTTAAAGGTCATGGTTGTTACTCCATCATCTTCTCAATTGGCAACACCAGGATGGAGCTGGCACCCAGCGCCTTCAATTTTTCCATGGTTTCCCAGAACAGGGTTTCGCTGCTGACCATATGCATCGCCACGCGCTGCTGATCCCCTGCCAGCGGCAGAATAGTTGGACGTTCAGCACCCGGCAGCAGGGCAATCACTTCATCCAGGCGCTCAGTTGGGGCATGCATCATGATGTACTTCGATTCGCGGGCCTGGATAACGCCCTGAATACGGGTCAGCAGGCGGTCAATCAGCTGCTGTTTGGCTTCCGGCATTTCGCCGTCGCGCTGGATCAGGCAGGCTTTGGAGCGGTAGATCACCTCCACTTCGCGCAGGCCGTTGGCTTCCAGGGTGGCGCCGGTGGAGACCAGGTCGCAAATCGCATCGGCCAGACCGGCTCGCGGTGCCACTTCGACAGAGCCGTTCAGCAGGCAGGATTTAAACTGCACCCCTTTCTGATCGAGGTAACGCTTCAGCAGGTGAGGGTAGGAGGTGGCGATACGCTTGCCGTTCAGCCCGGCCGGGCCGTCCCAGGCTTCGTCAGCTGCGGTTGCCAGCGAAAGGCGGCAGCCGCCAAAGTCCAGACGGCGCAGGGTGAAATAGCGCGGGTCTTCGCCCTGCGCGCGGCGGGTCAGGAGCTCTTCTTCCAGCACGTTTTCGCCAATGATACCCAGATCGACTACGCCGTCCATCACCAGACCTGGAATGTCATCGTCACGCACGCGCAGAATATCAATCGGCATATTCTCTGCCAGCGCAATCAGGCGCTGCGTGTGCAGGTTGATTTTAATGCCGCAGCGCGCCAGCAGTTCGCGTGAATCGTCGCTAAGACGACCTGATTTCTGCATAGCTATGCGTAAACGTGAATTATCTAACATTGTCGGTTCCTCATGATCCTGTTGTAACTTGCCTGAACACGGTCCAAAAAAAAGCCCCCGGAAGATGATCTTCCGGGGGCTTTTTCTTGCGTTCATGCACCGCTGGAAGATCTAACTGTCTTCCAGCACACATCGCCTGAAAGACTAGTCAGGATGATGGTGATGATGGTGGTGTTTAAATTGAACGCGTGTCATAAAATTCTCGATGAATGCTTATTCATGTGATGTCGTTTAACCTAAACCACTTGCGCTATATAAAGCAAGGGCTTTTTTTTATCATTAAATGATTTCATATTGGCGCTATCAATTGTCAGTTGCGCATGGCTGGCGTAGCCTTAAAGCAGAGGCGTAAACGTCAGGAGAAAATGCATGAAAAAGGTCGCAATTGTCGGTCTGGGATGGCTTGGAATGCCGCTGGCCATGTCGCTACTGGGGCGGGGCTGGGAGGTCACCGGCAGTAAAACTACCGTGGATGGGGTCGAGGCGGCGCGGATGTGCGGCATCGAAAGCGTTGAATTGCGCCTGGAGCCAGAGCTGGTGTGCGACACCGACGATCTGGATACGCTGATGAGTGATGTGGATGCGCTGGTGATCACCCTGCCAGCGCGTCGCACCGGACCGGGCGAGACCTATTATCTGCAGGCGGTACAGGAAATTGTCGATAGCGCTCTCGCGTACCATATTCCACGCATTATTTTCACCAGTTCTACCTCGGTATATGGCGATGTGGAAGGGATCGTGAAAGAGAATATGCCGCGCCAGCCGGTGACGGCCAGCGGGCGGGTATTAAAAGAGCTGGAGGACTGGCTGCATAATTTACCCGGCACCCAGGTCGATATATTACGCCTTGCGGGGCTGGTGGGGCCCGGTCGTCATCCTGGCCGTTTTTTTGCCGGGAAATCAGCGCCTGACGGCCAACATGGCGTCAATCTGGTGCATCTTGAAGACGTCATCGGCGCAATTACCCTGCTATTACAGGCCCCGAAGGGCGGGCACATCTATAATATATGTGCGCCCTCTCATCCAACACGCAGTACATTCTATCCGGTGATGTCGCGTCAGCTTGGTCTGGCAGCGCCGCACTTCCACGATGCCCCTGGAGCGGGGAAGGGCAAATTGATTGATGGGAACCGCATCTGTCATGAACTGGGATTTGAGTATCTCTTTCCCGATCCGCTGGTTATGCCAATGGAGTAACGCCGCTGGCGGAGCGTAAGCGCACCACAAGGGGGTGAGCATGAAACCGCTGCTGGATGTCCTTATTATCCTTGATGCACTGGAAAAAGAGGGGAGCTTTGCTGCGGCGTCGGCAAAGCTGTTCAAGACTCCCTCTGCGCTCAGCTACACCGTTCACAAGCTCGAAAGCGATCTGAATATTCAGATCCTGGACCGTTCCGGCCACCGGGCGCGCTTTACCCGCACCGGGCAGATGTTGCTGGAAAAAGGGCGGGACGTGCTGCATTCGGTGCGTGAGCTGGAAAAGCAGGCCGTCAAGCTGCATCAGGGCTGGGAAAACGAGCTGATTATCGGCGTGGATGATACCTTCCCGTTTTCCCTGCTGGCACCGCTCATCGAGGCCTTTTACGCGCGACACAGCGTCACCCGTCTTAAATTTATCAATGGCGTGTTAGCCGGTTCCTGGGAGTCGCTGGTGCAGGGCCGGGCGGATATCGTCGTTGGCGCGCTGCATGAACCGCCGCGGCTCAGCGATTTTGGCTTTGCCTGTCTCGGGCAACTGGAGCAGGTGTTCGTCATCGCCCCACACCATCCGCTGGCCCAGGAGCCGGAGCCGGTCAACCGGCGGGTGATTAAAAGTCATCGCGCGATTGTGGTGGGTGACAGTTCATTACCGGGCTGTACGGCCTCCTCGCAGCTACTGGACGATCAGGAAGCCATTACCGTATTTGATTTTAAAACCAAGCTGGAGCTGCAAATTAGCGGCTTAGGCTGTGGTTATCTGCCGCGATATTTAGCCCAGCGTTTTATAGAAAACGGTGCGCTGGTTGAGAAACAGGTCATCGCGCAATCCAGTTATGATTCCGTATGGATAGGCTGGAATGAGCAGACCGCCGGGCTTGCCAGCGCATGGTGGCGGCAAGAAATTTTAGCAAATAGTGCTATCGCTGCCCTTTATGCGCAGGGCGCAGCTGAGAAATCAGCGGATTAATAAAAAATTTAACTTTAGGATGCCTTTCGATCTCTTGCATTTTAACTATCATTTAGGGAAAATGCGCCGCAGCAAACATGGAATAATCGACGATATAAAAGGCGTCGATTATTTTTTTTTGCATGTAAGAAAACCATTAAATCCAAGAGGCCGGGCTTCGTACCGGATAGATATTTACTAAAATCCGACAGTTGTTGTCGCTGAGGAAGAAAGAAATGGGGCAATCATTCGCTTACGTGGCGGTATTCACCGTAAAGGAGAATAACCATGTCGCATAACGCAACTCCAAAAACCTCTCGCGTGGAATTACGTAAAACGCTTACGTTGATTCCGGTTGTTATGATGGGCCTTGCCTATATGCAGCCGATGACGCTGTTCGATACGTTTGGTATCGTTTCAGGCCTCACTGACGGTCACGTTGCAACGGCGTATGCCTTTGCGCTGATCGCGATCCTCTTTACCGCGCTGAGCTACGGCAAGCTGGTTCGCCGCTTCCCGTCCGCAGGCTCTGCGTACACCTATGCTCAGAAGTCCATTAGCCCGGCTGTTGGCTTTATGGTGGGCTGGTCATCCCTGCTGGACTACCTGTTCATGCCGATGATCAACATTCTGCTGGCAAAAATTTACTTCGAAGCGCTGGTGCCTTCCGTACCTTCGTGGATCTTTGTTGTGGCGCTGGTGGCCTTTATGACCATCTCTAACCTGCGCAGCATCAAGACCGTGGCCAACTTCAACACCCTGATTGTTATTCTGCAGATGGGTATTGTGGCGGTCATCGTGGGTCTGATCATTTACGGCGTTTCTCACGGTGAAGGCGCAGGTACGCTGACCAGCACCCGTCCGTTCTGGTCTGAAGGCGCGCATGTAGTGCCGATGATCACCGGTGCCACTATCCTGTGCTTCTCGTTCCTCGGCTTTGACGGCATCTCTTCTCTGTCTGAAGAGACCAAAGACGCTGAGCGTGTCATCCCGCGCGCTATCTTCCTGACGGCGTTGCTGGGCGGCATCATCTTTATCGGTGCCTCTTACTTCCTGCAGCTGTACTTCCCGGATATCTCTCGCTTCAAAGATCCGGACGCGTCACAGCCAGAAATCATGCTGTATGTCGCCGGTAAAACCTTCCAGTGGGGCGTGCTGATCTTCTCCAGCGTCACCGTTCTGGCATCCGGTATGGCGGCACACGCGGGCGTGTCCCGTCTGATGTATGTAATGGGGCGTGATGGCGTGTTCCCGACTCGCTTCTTCGGTTATGTTCATCCGAAATGGCGTACCCCGGCATGGAACGTGCTGCTGGTGGGTGTGATTGCTCTGATGGCAATTAAATTTGACCTGGTTACCGCTACGGCGCTGATTAACTTCGGTGCGCTGGTTGCCTTTACCTTTGTTAACCTCTCCGTGATCTCTCAGTTCTGGATCCGTGAGAAGCGCAACAAAACGCTGAAAGACCACTTCAACTACCTGCTGATGCCGGTATGTGGCGCGCTGACCGTGGGTGCGCTGTGGATCAACCTGGAAGAGAGCTCAATGGTTCTGGGTCTGATCTGGGGTGGTATCGGTCTGATTTACCTGGCATGCGTAACCAAAAGCTTCCGCAACCCGGTTCCTCAGTACGAAGATGTCGCATAATTAATTGACTGCAAAGCCCGTAGGCCCGCGCAAGCGTAGCGCCGCCGGGCAAAAAAAAGCCGGAGACATCGCCTCCGGCTTTTTTGTTTTCTCAGGTTACACAATTTCCTGCGCATACTGATACAGCGCTTTTAACAGCGCCTGCTTTTCAGCATTCCCTTCATACTCACCGTACAGCATCTCCAGCTCCTGGGCGTAAGCCTGCAAATACTCCGGCGTAAACACGTTGCGGCGATGCTGCAACCACCGTTCCTGCTCGGCCTCATCCAGGGTGCCGGGGAAATTACGCGCCCGGTAGTTAAAGATCAGCTTGTTAATGCGCCGATCGGCAAAAGTGATATCCAGCGCGGGCAGGTTACGGGGATCGGTCTGCAGCACGATATTCATGGCAGAGCGGTCAGCGTCGCTGAAAAAGCCGTTATAGAGCTGGGCATCGACGTTCTCTGACGGAACGAACGGCTCCGCTTCGGCAAAAATCGCCACCACTTTTTCGCGTACCTGCGGGTTATCCCGCAGCAGTTTCAGGTTGTCCAGGCAGTGCTGACGGTTGATACCCAGCCGTTCCGCATCGTCCGGGCGCAGGGTGTTGGCGGGAGCCAGCACCGGACACTTGTTGATATGCACCAGCTTCACCGGCACCTGGGCCGCGTCGCCCAGCGCCTCTTTCGGGGTGTACAGCCGCTCGCGCAGGGTATCGCTCTCCAGCGTCAGCAGCGGCGTCATATCGCCAGCCAAATCCACCATAATCACCGCGTTGCGGTTGTCCGGATGCCAGGCCAGCGGGGCGACCCAGCTGGTATTCCCGCGCGCGGCGCCGAACATCCCGGAGATGTGCATCAGCGGCTTCATCTGCGGCACGTCAATCAGGGTGGTGAGTTTCTGCTTACTGCGATGGCTGAGCAGGTACTCAAACAGCTTCGGCTGCCGGGTCTTCACCAGCTTCGCCATGGCGATAGTGGCGTAGACATCGGCCATCGCGTCATGAGCGTTGCTGTGTTCAATGTCGTTCGCACGGGTCAGATGTTCAAGGCGGAAGCTGGGCAGCCCGTCTTCGTTTTCCGGCCAGTTGATCCCCTCAGGGCGCAGGGCATAGCAGGCGCGCATCACATCCAGCAGATCCCAGCGCGAGTTCTTGTTTTGCCAGCTCCAGGCATAGGGATCGTAGAAGTTGCGGTAAAAAATATGCCGGGTCACTTCGTCATCGAAACGCACGTTGTTGTAGCCCACCACGCAGGTGTTAGGCACGGTAAACAGGTCATGAATGCGGCGGGCAAACT
Source organism: Leclercia tamurae (assembly GCF_025566055.1). Classification (GTDB taxonomy): domain Bacteria; phylum Pseudomonadota; class Gammaproteobacteria; order Enterobacterales; family Enterobacteriaceae; genus Enterobacter; species Enterobacter tamurae. The sequence goes on along the minus strand of NZ_JAMHKS010000076.1, from coordinate 224,784 downwards.
CTGCCTCATTTACCCCTTTTTCCCGGGCTTCCTGCGGCGTGATGCCGGTGACCATCACCGCGCCGGGTTGGGGCAAATAGTCATCGGCGGGTTTGCAAAAGAATACTTCCGGCTCGCCGATGATATTGAAATCGGCATCGGTGCGGATGGCGGCGAACTGGGAAGGGCGATCCAGCGAGGGGCTGGTGCCAAAGGTTTCGTAGTCGTGAAATAAAAATGTAGGCAGCGCGGCGGAGTCAGACACCAGTAATACCATCCTGTTTATGAGTGACACCACTATGGTAAACCATCCCGCCTGGCACGCCGAAGGAAAAGCGCCGTCAGCCTGCAAATTTGCGAGGCATCGTCCGGAAAAAACCTGCGTACTGTCACATTTTTTTGCAATTATTCCAGGTATCCAGCGGAAAACTTACGTAAAAAGGGCAACGATTTTAAATGACCTGAGGATATACCGTTGAAACGCCGTCTGTTTATTGCTGTTTCTTTACTCACTTTGAGCATTTCTTCCGCGCTGGCTGCCGACCCGATTAATTATGCGCCGCAGCCGCCAGCTATCCAGGCCGGATCCTGGGTGCTGATGGATTACACGACGGGACAGATTTTAACGGCGGGCAACGAACATCAGCAGCGCAATCCGGCCAGCCTGACCAAGCTGATGACCGGCTATGTGGTGGATCGCGCCATCGACAGCCATCGCATCACCCCGGACGATATGGTCACGGTTGGTCAGGATGCCTGGGCCAAGGGCAATCCGGTTTTTAACGGCTCCTCGCTGATGTTCCTGAAGGCGGGCGAGCAGGTTTCGGTGCGTGACCTCAGCCGGGGCCTGATTGTCGACTCCGGCAACGACGCCTGCGTGGCGCTGGCCGATTACGTGGCGGGCGGGCAGCCGCAGTTCGTCACCATGATGAATGATTACGTCAAAAAGCTGAATTTGCGCGATACCCATTTTGAAACGGTGCACGGTCTGGACGCGCCGGGCCAGCACAGCTCGGCATACGATCTGGCGGTGCTTTCCCGCGCTATCATCCACGGTGAGCCAGCGTTTTATCACATGTACAGCGAGAAGAGCCTGACCTGGAACGGCATCACCCAGCAGAACCGTAACGGCCTGCTGTGGGATAAGTCCCTCAGCGTTGATGGTCTGAAAACCGGGCACACCTCCGGCGCCGGTTTTAACCTGATTGCCTCTGCCGTGGACGGGCAGCGTCGACTGATTGCCGTCATCATGGGGGCCGAGAGCCCGAAAGGCCGCGAGGATCAGGCCCGCAAGCTCCTGCACTGGGGACAGCAGAACTTCGATACCGTGCAGATCCTGCGTAACGGTAAGCAGGTGGGCATCGAGCGCATCTGGTACGGCGATAAAGAGCAGATTTCGCTGGGGACCGATCAGGACTTCTGGCTGGCGCTGCCGAAAGCGGAGCTGCCGAATATCAAAGCCAAATATGTGCTGGATAAAAAGGAGCTTGAAGCGCCGATTGCCGCGCATCAGCGGGTCGGGGAGATCGAGCTGTACGATCGCGATAAGGTGGTCGCCCACTGGCCGCTGGTGACCCTGGAGAGCGTGGGCAAAGGTGGGATGTTCTCACGCCTGAGCGACTATCTGCACCACAAAGCCTGACGGCAGAATGAGCAGGCTGGCGACTGTGCGAGCCTGCTCGCATAATAGACAGGTCATTATTGTTAAACCGCTTTTCTCTGCATTATAGTGTATGTATATACAGTAACCAATCGGAGGCAGCATGGACTACAGCATCAAGCACCAGAATAAACGCAAAATCGCCGGTTTTCATATGGTTGGCCCCTGGGAGCAGACCGTTAAGCAGGGTTTTGAGCAACTGGTGATGTGGGTAGATGGCCGACATATTCAGCCGCTGGAGTGGGTGGCGGTCTATTACGATAATCCTGATGAAGTCCCGGCGGAAAAGTTACGCTGCGACACGGTTGTCACCGTGCCAGACGATTTTGTCATCCCCGCTAACAGTGAAGGGGTGATCCTCACCGAAGTGGCCGAAGGCGATTACGCGGTAGCCACCGCCCGCGTTGAGAATCACGACTTCGCCATGCCGTGGAACCTTTTCTTCGACAGCCTGCTCGAAGATGTCGATTACCAGATTGCGCCGAAACCCTGCTTCGAGCGTTACCTGAATGACGGTAACGCCGACGGCTACTGGGATATCGAGATGTTTATTCCGGTCCAAAACCGGGTCGCGTAACGCTGCACGTATGCTTACGCTTCACAGGGTTTTTCTGCCGGATGCCACCGCACCGGCAGAAAACGCAGTACAATCAGGGTTTGCCGTAATGCTGGAGAGCGTGTGCGCCCCGACAAAACTCTGACGCCCTTTGAAATCCGACTGTATCGCCACTACCGCACCGTGCACGGATGCCGTATCGCGCTGGCGTTTATCCTCACCTTTTTACTGGTGCGTCTGCTGGACGTGCCGGAAGGCACCTGGCCGCTGATTACGCTGGTGGTGATCATGGGACCCATCTCTTTCTGGGGTAACGTGGTACCACGCGCCTTTGAGCGCATTGGCGGCACCATTCTGGGCTCGGCGCTGGGGCTGATAGCCCTGAAGCTGGAGCTGTACTCCCTACCGCTGATGCTGCTGTGGTGCGCGGCAGCAATGTTCCTCTGCGGCTGGCTGGCGCTCGGCAAGCGGCCCTATCAGGCGCTGCTGATTGGTATCACCCTTGCGGTGGTGATTGGCGCACCGCAAGGGGATATGCACACCGCGCTGTGGCGAAGCGGCGACGTGATCCTCGGTTCCCTGCTGGCGATGCTGTTTACCGGGATCTGGCCGCAGCGGGCGTTTCTGCACTGGCGTATCCAGATGGCGAACTACGTCACCGCCTTTAACCGGGTTTATCAGGCGGGCTTTTCTCCCAACCTGGTAGAGCGTCCGCGGCTGGAAAAACATCTGCAAACCATCCTTAACGACGTGGTAAAAATGCGCGGCCTGATCACCCCGGCCAGCAAAGAGACCCATATTCAGAAAGCGATCTTCGAAGCGATCCAGACCGTCAGCCGCAACCTGGTCTGCATGCTGGAGCTACAGATCAATGCCCATTGGGCTTCCCGGGCCAGTCACTTTGTGATGCTGAATGCCCGGACCTTAAAAGAGACACAGCAGATGACGCAGCAGACGCTGCTCACCATCGCCCACGCGCTCTATGAAGGTAATCCGCAGCCGATTCTGGCCAATACCGAGCGGCTGAACGAAATCGTTGCCGAGCTGCGGCAGCTAATCAACGATCAACGCAGTGAAAACGTGGCGGAAACGCCTATTCACGGCTATGTATGGTTGAGCATGGAACTTGCGCGCCAGCTGGAGCTGTTGTCACATCTTATCTGCCGGGCATTGCGCAAATAAAAAGCGACTATGCACGGTTGTGATGGCTGCTGCTTCGATTCAGCAGAAATTGAGGTTATGATAGGGACAAAGGAAAAATTATTGTCATCAGCAATCGCTGTCAGTAAGGTTAACGGCATCGCGGTTGTTTAAACGAATCCGAATCTCACATTATCAGGGGTGTAAAAATGGAAACTACCAAGCCTTCGTTCCAGGATGTTCTGGAATTCGTCCGCCTGTTCCGCCGCAAGAACAAACTGCAACGTGAAATCCAGGACGTTGAGAAGAAGATCCGTGACAACCAGAAGCGTGTTCTGCTGCTGGATAACCTGAGCGATTACATCAAGCCAGGCATGAGCGTTGAAGCTATCCAGGGCATCATCGCCAGCATGAAAAGCGACTACGAAGACCGCGTCGACGACTACATCATCAAAAATGCTGAGATCTCTAAAGAACGTCGTGAAATCTCGAAAAAGCTGAAAGTCATGGGCGAGATGAAGCACGCTGAAGCCAAAGGCGAATAAACGCCGCTGAAAAGGCTAAGCCCTCCGATCTGTCGGGGGGCTTTTTTTTGGCCGCGATTTACCGAATCCGGAAAAGCAAAAAGCCTGCTCGAAAGCAGGCTTCTTAAATGTGGCTCCTCTGACTGGACTCGAACCAGTGACATACGGATTAACAGTCCGCCGTTCTACCGACTGAACTACAGAGGAATCGTTGTGGAGCGTTATCTTAGCGGCGAAAAAACTTTTGTCAAACCTGATCTTACCCGCTTTCGATCAACTGCTGATTCTGTCGTCAGTTTGACGTAATTACCAACATATTTTTGTGGGAAATACTTTGCAGGATCTGCATTTCTCCCTCATCATTTGAAATGGAGTTTCAACTTTTCTCGCTAAGGTCCATTTTGAACGTCACCTCCGCTTTACGCCAGGCCGTGATGCGCACGCCCTGGTATGCCAAACGTAAGAGTTACAAGGTTCTCTTCTGGCGTGAAATCACCCCCCTTGCCGTGCCTATCTTTCTGGAAAACACTTGCGTCCTGCTGATGGGGGTGCTCAGCACCTTTCTGGTGAGCTGGCTCGGCAAAGAAGCGATGGCGGGCGTTGGGCTGGCCGACAGTTTCAACATGGTGATCATTTCGTTCTTTGCGGCCATCGATCTCGGGACCACGGTGGTGGTGGCCTTTAGCCTGGGGAAACGCGATCCCCGACGCGCGCGTGCTGCCGCCCGGCAGTCGCTGGTGATCATGACCCTGTTCTCCATCGTGCTGGCGGCGGTGATCCACTACTTCGGTGAAGAGATCATCAATATTGTGGCCGGCGAGGCGACCGGCGAGGTGAAAGCTCTGGCGCTGTCCTACCTTGAGATGACGGTGCTCAGCTACCCGGCCGCGGCCATTGCGCTGATCGGCAGTGGAGCGCTGCGCGGGGCAGGGAATACCAAAATTCCGCTGCTGATTAACGGCGGGATGAACATCCTGAATATCATGATCAGCAGCGTGCTGATCTACGGCATTTTTTCATGGGACGGGCTCGGCTTTGTCGGGGCCGGTCTCGGGCTGACGATCTCGCGCTATATCGGCGCGGTGGCGATTATCGTGGTGCTGGCGGTGGGCTTTAACCCGTCGCTGCGCATCAGCATCAAGAGCTATTTCAAACCGCTTAACTTCGCCATTATCTGGGAAGTGATGGGTATCGGCGTGCCCGCCAGTATTGAGTCGGTGTTGTTCAACAGCGGCAAACTGCTGACCCAGATGTTTGTGGCCGGGATGGGCACCGACGTGATTGCCGGGAACTTTATCGCCTTTTCCGTCGCGGCCTTGATTAACCTGCCGGGTAACGCCCTCGGGTCTGCCTCCACCATTATCACCGGTAAACGGCTCGGTAAGGGGCAGATCGGCCAGGCGGAGCGTCAGCTGCGCCATGTCTTCTGGCTCTCGACGATCGGTCTGACCGCCATTGCCTGGGGAACCGCGCCGTTCGCCGGCCTGCTGGCGTCATTCTATACCCAGGAACAGGACGTGAAGGACGTGGTGGTGATCCTGCTCTGGCTGAATGCGGCCTTTATGCCGATCTGGGCCGCCTCGTGGGTACTGCCTGCCGGGTTGAAGGGGGCGCGCGATGCCCGCTTCGCGATGTGGGTCTCGATGCTCGGCATGTGGGGCTGCCGTGTGGTCGCGGGATACACGCTGGGGATCATGCTGGGTATGGGCGTGGTTGGGGTCTGGCTGGGGATGTTCCTCGACTGGGCGGTACGCGGGGCACTGTTCTACTGGCGGATGATCAGCGGGCGCTGGCTGCAGAAATACCCGCGGCCACAGCGTAATAATGTGGCGGTTTCCGCCTCAGAACGGGTAGCGAATGTGCAAAGTGGGGAATAAATCGGCAAACGATGCAAAATCTGCAATCTGCCTTTGACAACGCCAGGTGGCATCGCTAATATTCGCCCCGTTCACACGATTCCTCTGTAGTTCAGTCGGTAGAACGGCGGACTGTTAATCCGTATGTCACTGGTTCGAGTCCAGTCAGAGGAGCCATATTAGAGAAGCCCGCTTAAGGAAACTTAAGCGGGTTTTTTGCTTTTTCCCTCTCCCTGTGGGAGAGGGCATCAGGCCGCACTATCTCTGCACACGCACCGGCGCCGTTGCCGCAACCAGCCACGGGCGTGCATCGCTGTTAACGTGCGGCGAAAGCATTTCCCGCACCTGTTGGTGATACGCATCCAGCCACTGGATATCCTTTTCGCTGAGCAGATGCAGCTCCACCTGGCTCAGGTCGATCGGCGCCAGCGTCAGCGAGGCGAAGCGGCAAAAGCCCGGCTGGCTCTCCACAATCTCCACCTGATTTTCAATGCGGATCCCATACTCATCGGCCAGATAATACCCCGGCTCGATAGTGATGATATTGCCAGCCACCAGCGGCCACGGGTTGACCTTCTTCGCAATACGCTGCGGGTTCTCATGGATCAGCAGCTGATGGCCAACGCCGTGTCCGGTGCCATGATCAAAGTCGAGCCCCAGTTCCCACAGCCCGCGGCGGGCGAAGGCATCAATCTGATGCCCGCAGGTGCCGGACGGGAACTGCAGGGAGATAAGCGATAAGAACCCTTTCAGCACTGCGGTGTAGTGCAAACGACACTGGGCGTTCAGGGGGCCGAAGGCCAGGGTACGCGTGGCGTCGGTGGTGCCGTTATGGTACTGACCGCCAGAATCGTTCAGATAAAAATGGGCGCGGGTAATGGCCGCATTGGTCTGCTCGCTGGAGTGATAATGGCACATCGCCGCATTGCTGGCCGAGGCGGAAATGGTGGCAAAACTCTGCTCGATAAAGCCTGGTCGCTGCTGGCGGAACACCAGCTGCTGCGCCTGCGCTTCCAGCTCGGTGAGCGGATTACCCGCAGCCTCGCGGCGGGGCACCTCGTGCGCCAGCCAGGCAAGGAAGTTAACCCACGCCACGCCATCCTGCTGGTGGCTGTCACGGTAGCCCGCCAGCTCGGTGGGGTTTTTATGCGCTTTCATGGCGGTGATCGGATCGGCGTGCCAGAGGATCTCCCCCTGCGGCTCAATGGCAAAGCGCAGGGCGACAGGTGCAGAATCGGCATCCACCATCACCCGTTTCCCGGCGCACAGCTGCTGGCTGCGCGGCAGAAAATCGGCTTCAGGAGCCTGCACAAGGCTCTCAAGCAGTGAGGCGGAAAGCCCCTGCGTTTTCTCAGGGGTGACAAACCATTCCACTGCGCCGTCGCGGTTCAGCAGGGCAAACGAGTTCGGCACCGGGCTCGTCGGAATATCGCTGCCGCGCACGTTCAGCAGCCAGGCAATGTTGTCCGGCTGAGTAATAGCCAGATAATCGGCATTGCGTTCTGCCAGAATGGCGGCAACGCGCTGGCGCTTAGCGGCGCTACTTTCACCGCTGATCTCAACCGGCATCTCGCGGATCGCGCCCATGGGCGGGGCCGGGCGATCCTGCCACAGGCTGTCGAACGGCGAATCATTCAGGGCGACAAGTTCGCAATGGCTGGCGTTCAGCGCCTCGTACTGGGCGTTGGTCATCAGCAGTGCTTCAAAGGCGATTCGGGTGCCCGCACCGAGATGCTGATCCAGCCACTCCGGCAGCGGATCGTTGTGCAGATGCAGGATCTCAATCTCCGCCAGATCCACCTGTTCACGGGCCTGCACCTGATAACGTCCGTCGACAAACAGCAGAGCGCGATCGCGCAGGATCAGGGCGTGGCCCGCCGAGCCGTCAAAGCCCGTCAGCCAGGCGAGAACGTCGTCATGCGGGTGACAGTATTCGCTCTGAAAGGCATCGGTACGCGGGACGATAATGCCGTCCAGCGCCTGGGTTTCAAGCCACTGGCGCAGGACAGAGAGCGGGGATGTGGTTTGCATAACTTTCCTTTTTTATGATTAGCGGAACGGCGGCTCGTTAAAGGTACGCAGTTTACGCGAGTGCAGCTTATCCCCCTCGGCACGCAGCAGGTCGATGGCGCGAATGCCAATCTGCAGGTGCTCGGAGATCGCCCCCTCGTAAAAACGGTTCGCCTGCCCCGGGAGTTTAATTTCACCGTGCAACGGCTTATCGGAGACGCAGAGCAGGGTGCCGTAAGGCACGCGGAAACGATAACCCTGGGCGGCGATAGTGGCGCTCTCCATATCGATAGCCACCGCGCGGCTTAAGTTGAAGCGCAGCGCCGATGCCGAGTAGCGCAGCTCCCAGTTCCGGTCGTCGGTGGTGACCACTGTCCCGGTGCGCAGACGCTGCTTAACCTCTTCGCCCGGCATGCCGCTTACCTCTTTGGTGGCGTCGTACAGCGCCCGCTGCACTTCGGCAATGCTCGGGATTGGAATGTCCGGCGGCAGTACTGCATCCAGGACGTGATCGTCACGCAGGTAAGCGTGGGCCAGCACGTAATCGCCAATCAGCTGGCTCTCACGCAGCCCGCCGCAGTGGCCAATCATCAGCCAGACGTCCGGACGCAGTACCGCCAGGTGATCGCAGATGGTTTTGGCGTTCGACGGGCCCACGCCGATATTAATCAGAGTGATACCCTGGCCGTCGGCAGTGACCAGGTGCCAGGCCGGCATCTGATGCTTCTTCCACGCCAGATCGGAGATGGCCTGCTCCGGTGCTTCGGTTTCGGCGGTGATCCAGATCCCGCCCGCGCAGGAGAGGGCGATGTACGGGCTGTCCGGATCGAGGATCTGGCTACAGCCCCAGCGCACAAACTCATCCACATAGCGGGTGTAGTTAGTAAACAGCACAAACGGCTGGAAATGTTCTGCCGGGGTGCCGGTGTAGTGACGCAGGCGCGCCAGCGAAAAATCGACGCGGCGGGCGTCAAAATGCGACAGCGGCGAAAACTCCGCCGGATGGTAGATCCCGTCGGCGGTCTCATCCCCGATCTGCGACAGCTCGGTGGTCGGGAAGTGGCGCGTCAGGCCCGCGCTCATGGAGCGGTCCAGCGTCAGTTCGGATCCGTCGATAACATACGGATAGGGGATCTCATGCCGCGACGGCTCCACGGTGATGTGGGCGCCGTAATCCTGATACAGCAGCGTCAGCTGCTCTTCCAGATACGGGCGAAACAGCGTCGGCCGGGTAATGGTGGTGGAGTAGCAGCCAGCGTGGGTGAATCGCGCATAGGCGCGGGTCTTCGGCGTAGTACTGGCACTACCATCCCAGGTCACGGAAAGGGAAGGATAAACAAAGAGGCCATTCATTCTGGCCTCTGCATCCGGGAGCGTTCCGTCTTTAATATAGTCGCTGATGGCGCTGCGTAAGGCGTTGACCGCCTGGTCGTACAGCGCATCCAGCGTTTCCAGTGCCTGAGCCGGGGTCAGGCTGGAGCCCTTATTATTCATCTCTGTCTCCTTGTTCCACAGGTGTACGGCGTTCACCGATAGTATGTCACCTGGATGTGAAACTAAAGTATTAGGATGAAGCCGGTTTCATCAGCAGGGCCGTGGCGGCAGAGAGCAGACACCCGGCAAGCAGATAGATGGCCACGCTGTGCCAGTCCCCGCCGGAGAAGGTCACCAGCGCGGCGGCAATAAACGGCGTAAACCCGCCGCCCACCACGCTCGCCACCTGATAGCCAACACCCGCGCCGCTGTAGCGGTAGCTCGCGCCAAACATTTCGGTAAACATCGGCTGCTGGACGCACACCACCATGTCATGGGCGATATTCGCCAGCAGGATAGCGAACACCACAATCCAGAACACCGACTGGGCTTCAAGCGCCATAAAGAACGGGAAGGTGCTGAGGGCCCCGGTTAGCGCGCCGGTGATATAGACCCGACGGCGGCCAAAGCGGTCTGCCAGCCACGCAAAGCAGGGAATGGTCAGGCAGCTGATACCGCCCACCAGCAGGCCAATATTGAGAAACAGCTCGCGGGGCAGGCCGAGGTTCTGGGTGGAGTAGCTCAGGGCAAAAGCGGTGACGATGTACATCGTCAGCAGTTCGCACAGGCGCAGGGCGATGATTTTCAGAAAGGCCCCCGGATGGCGGATCAACGCATCCATCACCGGCAGGCGGCGCTTCTCGGCGGGTTGCTGACGCTGCTGCTCAAATTCGGCGGACTCATCCATCCCTTTACGCACCCACAGGGCTGCCAGCACCAGCACAATGCTGAACAGGAACGGGAACCGCCAGCCCCAGCTCAGGAACTGCTCGTCGGTGGTAAGGGTGCTTATCAGCGAGACCAGCCCGGTGGAGAGCAGCAGACCAACGCCGTAACCCACCTGGACGCCGCTGCTGTAGAAGGCTTTTTTGCGCGCCGGGGCGTTTTCTACCGACAGCAGCGCCGCGCCGCCCCATTCGCCACCGACGGCGAAGCCCTGAACGGCGCGCAGGGTGACCAGCAGCACCGGTGCCCACCAGCCAATCGCGGCAAAGGAGGGCAGGATGCCAATCAGCGCGGTGGCGATGCCCATCATCCACACCGTCAGCATCAGCATCCGCTTGCGGCCCAGCTTGTCACCAAAGTGGCCAAAGATCACCCCGCCGAGCGGGCGGAACAGAAAGCCGACGCCAAAGGTGGCAAAGGCGGCGAGCGTGCCCATCGCCGGGCTTATCTGCGGAAAAAATTCGCGGTTAAAGACCAGTGCGGCGGTAATGCCGTACAGCAGAAAATCGTACCAGTCGACAACCGCACCGGCAAAACTGCCGAGGGCCGCGCGGCGCGCACGATGAAGCGATGGTGTTGTCCCATCGGGGGACGGGGATGCGAGGGTGGTGTCCATAGTGGTCCTGTCTGACGTTATTTTCTTATAGGTATAGGGAGAAGATCACTCACATTGCGGCCGCCTGAAAATAGCGACGGGTATGAGACTACCCCGACAGCAGGCAGGTGCAAACGTTTTTATCCCGGCGTGAGCTAAACGGGTGATATTTATCGACATGATGCGTTGTTATCTGGCGATAAACGCAGCAACAAGGCTATGCTTATCTGATACGTGGAGCGACAGAGGAAGGGAATGATGCGTCGTAGTACTGTTTTGGGCTGTTTTGCCGCATTACTGGTCAGTCAGAGTGCGCTGGCGGTGAGTTACCCGTTGCCGCCTGAAGGGAGTCGCCTGGTGGGGAGCCCACAAACGATCACCGTTCCGGCTGACAACAGGCTGCCGCTAGAAGCCTTTGCGGCGCAGTACGGGCAGGGGCTGAGCAATATGCTGGAGGCCAACCCGGGTGCCGATCCGTTTTTACCTAAATCTGGCTCGCAGCTGGTGGTGCCCCAGCAGATCATCTTACCGCCGACGGTGCGGGAGGGGATCGTAGTGAACGTGGCGGAAATGCGCCTGTACTACTACCCAAAAGAGGGCAACACCGTGGAGATCTTCCCTATCGGCATTGGTGAAGCCGGGCGGGAGACGCCGCGTAATTGGGTCACCGCCGTCGAGCGCAAACAGGACGGGCCAACCTGGTCACCAACGCCCAATACCCGTCGTGCCTACGCTAAAGAGGGCAAAACCCTCCCAGCCTTTGTTCCCGCTGGCCCGGACAACCCGATGGGTCTGTATGCCCTTTATATTGGCAGGCTGTACGCCATTCACGGCACCAATTCGAACTTTGGCATCGGGCTGCGTGTCAGCCAGGGCTGTATACGTCTGCGTAACGACGATATTAAGTACCTGTTCGATAATGTCCCGGTGGGGACGCGGGTACAGCTGATCGATCAGCCGGTGAAAGTGACCACCGAGCCGGACGGCAGCCGCTGGGTGGAAGTCCACGAACCGCTGTCCCGTAATCGCGCGGAGTTTGAATCCACCAACAAAGTGCCCCTGCCGATGACGCCTGCGTTACGCGCGCAGCTCAACGGGGCTGATGTGGATGCCGTGCGGGTGAGCGGGGCGCTGGAGCGTCGCTCGGGAATGCCGGTGAATATCGGCTTTGGGGCGCAAAGCACGCCGCTGGTGATGACCTCCAGCCAGTAAAACAGACAGTTAAAGCAAAAAGCCCGCTAACTCTTCTTAAGCGGGCTTTTGCATTTCAGGTAGGTAAAGCCTCTGTTAGCGTAAAATTACGCTGGGCTTTGATTGTGAGATTGGATGAAAAGATAAATACTTTGCCGACTTATTTATCAGCCTATTAAAACCACAGATATTTATGAGACGTTTCAGGAATAACCTTTTTCCAGGTTTGCTGGTGCTATTTTTCGCATCGTCAGTCTATGCGGGCGTTAATATCGGTGGAACGCGCGTGATTTACGACGGCGGGAAAAAAGAAGCGGCGATCGGCGTTTCAAATCCGGATAATGTTCCTTATCTTATTCAGTCATGGTTTGATAACCTGGACAATAGCGGCGGGAAAATCCCCTTTATTATTACACCACCTCTGTACCGGCTGGACCGCGGACAGGAGAATGTAATGCGGATAGTCCGTGCGGGGAATTTGCCGGACACGAAAGAATCCATGTACTGGTTGAATATCAAGGCTATTCCTGCCGCAGAAAAAAAGGCGAATTCGCTGCAGATTGCGGTGAAAACGCGCATCAAATTAATTTATCGTCCTGCCTCTTTAAAAAGAAAAGACCCGGAAGATTTTGCTGAAAAACTGAAATGGACAATAACCGGGAATCACATTTCAGTGAGTAACCCGGGAAATTATTATATGAATTTTAATGAGATTACCGTCGCGGGACAAAAAGTGCCTGAACCGACCTGGGTGGCACCGGGGGCATCGGCGACGTTTTCTCTGCCAGCTGGCGTCAGTTCCGGGCCCGTCACCTTCAAGCTGATCAATGACTTTGGTGGCGTCGGTGCGACCCATCGCGTCGCTAATTAAAAACTCATTATGCGCACGATATTATACTCCTTGTTACCACCGACTCGTCTGGCCGTTTTGATTGCACTGGCGTTGCCCGGTGTCATGCAAAATGCCTGTGCAGAGGAGTATTTTAATCCGGCACTGCTGGAAGTGGGCAATCCCTCCATGAAAGGCGTTGATCTCTCATCCTTTGCGCGGGGCGCGCAGGTGCCGGGTAACTATCGCGTTGAGGTAGTCGTTAACGATCAGACGGTAGACTCCCGGGAAATTGAATTTAAATCGGTTGCCACTGCCGAGGGCGATCACAGCCTCCAGCCTTGCCTCTCCTTAGGTTTGCTGCAAAGTTATGGTGTCAAAACCGATCTGTTTCCAGAGCTGAATAAAGACCGCGAATGCGTCAATTTTGCCGCCATTCCGCACGCGTCTGCCGATTTTATCTTCGGTGCGCAAAAGCTGTTGTTAAGTTTTCCGCAGGCGGCGCTCACGTCACAGGCGCGCGGGTATGTCGCACCGGAAATGTGGGACGAAGGCATTAACGCCTTGCTGCTGAACTACAGCATCAGCGGGGATAACACCTGGGGCAGAAACAGCATGACGAATAACAGTCATAGCCAGTACGCCAACCTGCGCCCGGGAATCAATATCGGCCCCTGGCGCCTGCGTAATTACATCACCTGGCGCCGCGATACCGACGGCAAAGCGCAGTGGGATACGGTTTATACCTATGCCCAGCGCAACATTGTCCCTCTGAAAAGCCAGCTGACGCTCGGCGACAGTTCATCGCCTTCCGATGTTTTTGACAGTATTCCCTTTCGCGGCGGCCAGCTGGCCTCCGACGATGAAATGCTGCCCGATAGCCAGAAAGGCTACGCGCCTGTGGTGCGCGGCATTGCGCGTACCAGTGCCCAGGTGGTTATCCGCCAGAATGGCTACATCATTTACCAGAGTTATGTAGCCCCGGGCGCATTTGAAATTACCGATATGTACCCCACCGGTGGCGCAGGTGATTTAAGCGTTTCCGTTAAGGAAGCGGACGGCAGCGTGCATGATTTTGTGGTGCCCTATGCTTCTGTACCCGTTCTGCAGCGAGAAGGACGACTGAAATACAGTCTGACGGGCGGACAATATCGTCCCAGCGATAGCGAGGTTGAAAAGCGCCCGCTGATGCAGGGAACCGCCATTTATGGTCTGCCGAAGGGCTTCACTCTCTACGGTGGCATCCAGGCGTCCAGCCCGTATCAGTCATATGCGATGGGTGTGGGTAAGAATATGGGGGAGTTCGGCGCGTTGTCTGTGGATGTCACCCAGGCGCGGTCGAAGCCTGAGACGATAAGCCAAACGAGCGGGCAAGCCTGGCGCGTGCGCTACAGCAAAAACTTTACCGATACCGGCACCAATTTCTCTGCGACTAGCTATCGCTACTCTACCGCAGGCTACTACGGTATGCAGGAAGTACTGGATGCCGACAGCGAGAATGCGTCGTTGCTGGATCATCGGCGTAACCGCGCTGAAGTGACGCTGAATCAGACGCTGGGCCCGGCCTTCGGCTCACTTACCGGCAGCGCCATCCGGGAAGCGTACTGGAATGCTGACAAGACGATGAGTTCGTACAGCGTCAGTTATAACAACGCATGGAACGGTATCACCTGGGGGCTGAGTTATACCTACAGCAACAATGCGAGCGCAGACGGCAACGGCGGGGATAAAACCTACGATAAAGACCAGATCCTGGCGTTAAATATCAGCATTCCTTTAGATCGATTCCTGAGTAATACCTGGGCCAGCTACAGTCTGAATACCAGCAAGAAAGGGAATACCACCCACACGGTGGGTCTGAGTGGCACGGCGCTGCAGGAAAATGCCCTGAGCTGGAGTGTTCAGCAAGGGTATGGCAATGACGGATCAGGTCATACCGGCAATCTTAGCGCTGATTATCACGGCACCTATGGTGAAGTGACCGGCGGCTACAGCTCCGACGAAAATATGCAGCGGATGAACTACGGCCTGAATGGCGGGGTACTGGTTCATGCCAACGGCGTGACGCTGGCGCAACCATTTGGTGAAACCATTGCGTTGATTAAAGCCCCGGGCGCATCGGGCGTGGGCGTAACGGGCCAGACCGGCGTGAAAACCGATTTTCGGGGTTATACCGTCGCCAGCAACGTGTCGCCGTATCGCAAGAACAGCCTGAGCCTGGACACGGAAACCCTGCCTGATGACGTTGAACTGCAATTAACGACCCAGACGGTTATTCCCACGCGCGGGGCGGTGGTCAGGGCGAAATATATCGCTAACGTGGGTACCCGCGTATTAATGACCCTGACACGGGAAAATGGGCAACTTGTTCCTTTTGGGGCCACGGTGACGTTTGCTACAGACCCACATTCTGGCGGATTTATTGTGGGGGACCAGGGCCAGGTCTACCTTACCGGACTCGAAAACAGCGGCGAGCTACTTGCACGCTGGGGTATGGAAGCGAATGAACAGTGCCGGGTTAATTATGTACTTCATAAAGCAGAAGCGGATTCCGGAGTGGTGTTAAGCAATGAAATATGCAAATAAAATGATTGTCGCTAAAATCTTTGGCGCATTCCTGATACTGCTACTGTGGTGTTCCAGCTTTAATGTGTTTGCTGAGTGTTTATTTGCCGATGGGCAGGGGCCCCAGACCCTGAGTTTTTCTCCCAACAACGTTATAGTGCAAAGGGATATGCCCGTTGGCTCGGTGATATATTCAGGCTCAACGGGGACGGGGCAAAAGCTGCTGGAATGTAACGGTGAGACCAATACTAACTATTATAAAATGGTTTACCTTGGTGGCGTAGCGACATCAATTAACCATGCCTATGCGACCAATATTCCCGGTGTGGCTATTGCAGTAGATGTTTCGTGGGGATATCTGGATAATCCGCCGTCCACCGATAATACGGGATCGGGCGCTGTGCATCTCCCCCCGATTAGCTATACCCTGTATAAAACCGGTGATATTCAGTCGGGTCAATTTACTACTGGCCAAATTGGCACCTGGACAGTATCGGGTATTACGCCCATGACCATTAACATGATCGGGGGAAGCATCACCCAGGTGGCCTGTTCAGTCACTACGCCTAATTTAACCTTTCCGATAGGCACTGTTTCGAAAGCGGATTTTGGTACCGCACCAGGATTTACGCCAGCGAACACCAGTACCCAGAATCTGGGGTTAGATTGCGATCCCTCTGCCAATATAAAAGTCACCCTGAACGGACAGCAAAATCCGGATGTCAGTGATGCCAGCGTAATGGCGTTAAACAATCAAGGCAGCGCGAATACCGCGCAAGGGGTTGGAGTGCAATTATTGTATGACGGTAAACCCCTCATTATTAACACCAGGCTGGCGTTAAAAACATCCAGCGGCGGGAAAGAATCCTTTCCCATTACGGCCCGATATTATCAAACCAGAAATTCTGTCACTGTCGGTGAAGCGAATACTTCCGCTACGCTGACGCTGACATATCAATGACATTCTGTAATGTCTCAACATCATGCCAAGGTGGGCTAAAATGAAAAAATGTTTATGTTATTTGACCGCATCCATTTCTGCTGTTCTTTTCGCTGGCAATATCTACGCGGCAACAGATAGCGTCAGTATCAACGTTACCGGTAAAGTGATTGCTTCTCCTTGTAAAACGCTGAATGGTGGCTCCGATGCGTTAAACGTCGACTTAGGGCAATCCCTTCAGGCGGATTCTTTAAAAGAGGCAGGCTCGGGTTCGGCAATGACGATGTTCGATTTACCGGTCACCGGTTGCCCGGCAAGTACCTCTAACGTCAAAGTGACTTTTACCGGCACCCCGGACGCAACAGATGCCACTAAGTGGGCAAATAACGCGGGGCAACCGGCAGCCAATACTGCCGTTGAGTTATCTCAGCAAACCACGGGAACCATTCTGAGTAATAACAGCTCATTAACCGGTGCCGTAGAAGAGGGGAGTACAACCTTTAAACTTCAGGCGCGCGTTTATTCAAAGACAGGAGCCGTTATGCCTGGCGACGTCTCTTCAGCGATCGTGGCCTCTTTCGAATATCAGTAAACCCGGTGATGCCGACGCTGTCGGCATCTACATAAAAAAGCCAAAAAGCAAAAAGCCCGCTTAAGTTTCCTTAAGCGGGCTTCTTTAATTTGGCTCCTCTGACTGGACTCGAACCAGTGACATACGGATTAACAGTCCGCCGTTCTACCGACTGAACTACAGAGGAATCGTGTGAACGGGGCGAATATTAGCGGCGTCGCCTGCACTTGTCAAAGGGTGATCCTGCTTGTCTGAATCGTTTGCTGACAAAATCAGCAAAGTGGCGTTTTCAACCACGGATTGCACATTTTTGGTGCGCATATACCCCGAATGGGGCAGATCATAAACCACTGTTTCATGTTTAAAAGCGTGGGCAATGATTAGATTTCCTTATTTTCCGCGGCTTAGCGGACTTATCGGACCTCTTTTAAAAACTGGCAAGCATCTTGCAAAACCCTCAGTACATTCGCGCCGGAACCGGCAACGCATTTCGTACAGGGGGCAAAATGAACTTAAGACGACTGAAATATTTCGTAAAAATCGTCGATATCGGTAGCCTGACCCAGGCCGCTGAAGTGTTGCATATCGCACAGCCGGCACTGAGCCAGCAGGTGGCCACTCTGGAAGGTGAGCTGGATCAACAGCTGTTGATCCGCACGAAACGCGGCGTGACGCCAACCGAAGCGGGTAAGATCCTCTATACCCATGCCCGTACCATTCTGCGCCAGTGCGAACAGGCACAGTTGGCGGTGGGTAATGTCGGGCAGACGCTGAGCGGGCAGGTGTCGATTGGCCTGGCGCCGGGCACAGCGGCCTCGTCGGTCACCATGCCGCTGCTGCAGGCGGTACGCGCTGAGCTGCCAGAGGTACTGGTCTATCTCCACGAGAACAGCGGTTCGGCGCTCAATGATAAATTGCTCGGCGGGCAACTGGATATGGCGGTGCTTTACGACCGCTCGCCGGTGGCAGGCATCACCAGCCAGCCGCTGCTGAAAGAAGATCTCTTCCTGGTGGGAACGCGCGACTGTCCGGGACAGAGCGTGGATTTAACCGCGGTGGCCGAGATGAATCTGTTCTTACCTCGCGACTACAGCGCCGTGCGTTTGCGCGTTGACGAGGCTTTCTCCCTGCGTCGCCTGACGGCCAAAATCATCGGCGAGATCGACTCTATCTCCACGCTGACCGCCGCCATTGCCAGCGGAATGGGCGTAACGGTACTGCCTGAATCGGCAGCCCGCTCGCTCTCCAGCGCCGCCAACGGCTGGATGGCGCGGATTTCCTCACCGTCAATGAGCCTGCCACTGTCGCTGAACGTCTCGGCGCGCGGCGCGCTGACACCACAGGCACAGGCGGTGAAAGAGATCCTGATGTCGTTGGTAAGCCGTCCGTCACTGGAGAACCGCGAGCTGCAGCTGGTCAGCTGATATTCCATAAAGGTATAAGTTGCGGGTTTTTATTATTTGTTCTCACGGCGGGCACGCTCTAACAATAGCGTCATGTCAGATCCGCCGGAGTGAACCGTGAATTTCCAGCAACTTAAAATCATCCGTGAGGCGGCCCGTCGGGATTACAACCTGACCGAGGTCGCCAACATGCTCTATACCTCCCAGTCGGGCGTCAGCCGTCATATTCGCGAGCTGGAGGAGGAGCTGGGCATTGAGATCTTCATTCGTCGCGGCAAGCGCCTGCTGGGAATGACCGAGCCCGGCAAAGCGCTGTTAACCATTGCTGAGCGCATTCTGAATGAAGCCAGCAACGTGCGCCGCCTGGCCGATCTCTTTACCAACGATGCCTCCGGCGTATTGACCATCGCCACTACCCATACTCAGGCCCGCTACAGTCTGCCGCCAGTGATTAAGGCCTTCCGCGAGCTGTTTCCCGACGTGCGACTGGAGCTGATCCAGGGCACGCCGCAGGAGATAGAAGTCCTGCTGCAAAACGGCGGGGCGGATATCGGTATCGCCAGCGAGCGTTTAAGCAACGACCCGCTGCTGGCCGCGTTCCCGTGGTTCCGCTGGTATCACAGCCTGCTGCTGCCTGTCGACCATCCGCTGACCCAGGTCTCTCCGCTGACTCTGGACGCTATCGCCAAATGGCCATTAATTACCTACCGTCAGGGTATTACCGGGCGTTCGCGCATTGACGAGGCTTTTAACCGCAAAGGCCTGACGCCGGATGTGGTACTCAGCGCTCAGGATTCCGACGTGATCAAAACCTACGTCGAACTGGGGTTGGGCATTGGTCTGGTGGCCGAACAGTCCGGCGGCGAGCACGAGCAGGGCAGCCTGGTGCGTCTCGATACCCGGCACCTGTTTGATGCCAATACCGTCTGGCTCGGGCTTAAGCGCGGCCAACTCCAGCGCAACTATGTCTGGCGCTTTATCGAACTCTGTAACGCCGGGCTCTCGGTGGATGAGATCAAGCGTCAGGTCATGGAGCCGGAAGAAGCGGCGATTGATTATCAGATCTAGCCCAACCGACCCCGCATCGCGGGGTTTTTTCTACCCCGCTTCCGGCGGTGAACGCAGTTACATTGCATGATGAAGTTTCTTGCGAATTCTCGTCCAGTTTCTCTCAGCCACACTTTCTTCCTCCCGATGAAAAAGATAATTTCTATATAGGCTTTAACCTATATAGATTTTAACCTATATTATCAGGGAGGACGTGTGTGGAAGATTGAAACGACGGATACGTTTGATCATTGGTTATGTTCGCTGGATGACCGGGAACGTAGTGCTGTGCTGGCGGCGTTAATTGTATTGCAGACAAAGGGCCCGCTGCTGCCGCGACCCTGGGCAGATACCATCAAGCGTTCCCGCTATCACAATATGAAAGAGTTGCGGGTGCAGAGTTGTGGTCAGCCCTTGCGGGCATTCTTCGCATTCGATCCATTCCGGACAGGAATTATCCTTTGTGCGGGTAACAAAGCCGGGAACGAAAAGCGCTTCTATGACGAGATGATCCCGCTGGCGGATCGTGAATTAACGGCTTATCTGAAGACAAAAGAAGGAAAGGAGTGAGGTATGGGCAGAACGCTGGAACAGCTGCTTGCAGAGGAAAAACCCGAGTTAGTACAGGCCGCCAAAGCTATAGCGGAGGAGATGCTTCTCAACATCCACCTGGCTGAACTGCGTGAGAAAGTGAATAAAACGCAGAACGAAATGGCTCAGGCGCTGGGCTTAAAGCAGCCAACGGTGGCGGGGATGGAAAAGGCCGGGCGTGACATCAAGCTTTCCACCCTGAAACGCTATGTTGAAGCGGCTGGAGGAAAACTGCGCGTCGAGGTCGATCTGCCGGATGGCTCCCATTACGGCTTCGCGCTTTAAATCTGCCTAAACCATTACTCTAAGGAGAGCGTAATGATCCTGCCTGGAAAATGTACATCAGTAAACCCCAGTGTTATATTTAAATATAATATCTGGAGGAATTCTATGTACACAACGCGTTTGAAGAAAGTGGGTGGCTCTGTCATGCTGGCAGTGCCTCCTGCGGTTTTGAAAACACTGGGACTGCAACCAGACAGCGAGGTCGGCGTGACTATTGATAAGGGCTGTCTGATCGTTGAACCGCAAAAACGTCCGCATTATTCTTTGGCTGAACTGCTGGCACAGTGCGATCCGCAGGCCGAACTCAGTGAAGAAGACCGGGAATGGATCGATGGGCCTGCTGCCGGAAAGGAGATCCTGTAAATGGACAGAGGGGAAATCTGGCTCGTTTCACTTGATCCCACCGCCGGACATGAGCAAAGTGGAAAACGCCCGGTGCTTATCATTTCTCCCGCAGCGTTCAATCATCTCACCCGCTTGCCTGTTGTGGTTCCTGTCACCACTGGCGGAAAGTTCGCTCGTACCGCCGGTTTTGCGGTCTCTCTGGATGAAGCGGGTTTAAAAACAACGGGTGTGATTCGCTGCGATCAGCCCCGGACGATTGACATGGGCGCGCGACATGGCGTAAAGCTGGAGCGTGTGCCGGATAGCGTCATGAATGAGGTACTCGCGAGGCTCGGTACATTGTTAACATGACGAAAAATCCAGAAAAGCAAAAAGCCCGCTTAAGTTTCCTTAAGCGGGCTTCTTTAATTTGGCTCCTCTGACTGGACTCGAACCAGTGACATACGGATTAACAGTCCGCCGTTCTACCGACTGAACTACAGAGGAATCGTGTGAACGAGGCGCATGTTAATGGCCCCGGGATTTTGTGTCAACACTAAATTCAACGCGCTGATTCAATTGATTAATTAAGCCTCAGAGTGCTGCTTTAGTGTACTTGTGCTGCGGGATCTCCGCTCTGGCCGTCATTTTCACGTAACCGTTGCAGCGGGTCCTGCTGATAAAACTGGCAAAAACGCTGCCACAGCGCCGGGAAGCGGGGGGCGAAAAGCTCGGGCGCGCTGAAGAAATATTCCGATAACACCGCAAAGCACTCGGCGGGATCGGTGGCGGCATAGGCATCAATACTGGCTGCGCTTTCGCCCACCAGATCGATCTCATCCTGAATATTGTTCATCGCGGCGTGCAGATCGTGTTCCCAGCCAGCCACTTCACGCAGCGGGATGAAGGGAACGCCGCTGGCGCGATCGCCATTGCGGGTGTCCAGCTTGTGCGCCACTTCATGAATGATGAGGTTAAAACCGGATGCGTCGAACGAGTCCTGAATGTCCAGCCAGTTGAGGATAATTGGCCCCTGCTGCCAGCTTTGGCCAGACTGCACCATCCGCTGACTGTGCACCAGCCCGATGTCATCTTCCCATTCGTCGTCCACCACAAACGGCGCCGGGTAGATCAACACTTCATGGAAACCATCCAGCCACTCGATACCCAATTCCAGTACCGGCAGGCAAAAGAGCAGGGCGATGCGGGTGCTCCTGCGATCGTCGAGTTCAAAACCCTGGAGCGGGACCAGACGTTTTTGCTGTAAGAATCGTATGGCAAGCTGCACCAGACGCGATTTATCCTCATCCGATAAAGTGGACAGGACGGGGATCGCCAGCGCCTCTTCCCACGGCAGTGCCGCGCTTCGGGCGGATTCATTCGATTTCCAGGGCCACTTAATCATCGCTTTGCTCGCAAACTCGTCACTTGAACAAAATTGAACGGTTATGGTCTGTTAAAATGCCAAATTACGCGGCATCATGGCAACCATCAAAACGGAGAGATGCCGGAGCGGCTGAACGGACCGGTCTCGAAAACCGGAGTAGGGGCAACTCTACCGGGGGTTCAAATCCCCCTCTCTCCGCCACTTTATCTCTTCAGTCAGTCTTTCCGCTAGCTTTCTCGTCAGACATCCTGTGCGCCGGGTACATTATCATTCCAGTTAAAGGAAGTAACAGCCCTTTACCGCTGCAAAACAATATATGTGAAGTAAATCAGGATGTTTACCCGAAGCGGTTGTATTGCGGGCGTTACTCCTGGTGGCAATATTGTCTGAGCAGAGCAACCTGCTCGGGACGCAGACGATAGCGATACACGGGCCGACCGGTGGCACCATAGTGAATACTGGTGTGCAGAATGTTGATCTGAGCCAGCCAAATCAGATACTTGCGACAGGAAACCCGGGAGATATTGACGGCGTGCGCCAGATCGTCGGTCGAAAACTCGGTTCCCGGATGCGCATCAATCCACAGGCACAGCGTGCGCAGCGTCTGCGGGGTCAGCCCTTTTGGCAGACGTCGGCTGTCGGCCAGCCCTGGCGCGCCGCCGCGCAACAGCCGATCGACATCCGCCTGGTCATGATACTGCTGCGACGCCATCAGGGCCTTTTTCTCCCGCCAGCCGTTTAACGCCTCTTCGAAGCGCGGAAACTGAAACGGTTTGATCAGATAGTCCACCACGCCGTAGTGCATGGCGGTCTGAATGGTGGCGGCATCTGACGCTGAGGTGATCATAATGACATCGGTGTCGCGCCCGGATGCCCGGATAACCGGCAGCAGGCTCAGCCCATTTTCGCGCTGCATGTAGACATCCAGCAGGATCAGGTCGACCTGCCGGGCAGGGGCGTTCAGCACGGCCCCGGCCTCCGCCAGCGAGGTGGTTACGCCGCAGCAGCAAAACCCGTCCATCCGGTTAACGTACTGGCGGTTCAGATCGGCCACCATGGCATCATCATCGACAATCAAAACATGTATCACGCGCTTTTCCTTTCACTGTCCCAGGGAAGCTGAACAAAAAACTGGGTAAACACGCCCGGTTCAGATTCGACGGCGATCTCCCCGCCCAGGTTTTCAATATGCTGACGGGCGAGAAACAGCCCTACGCCACGGTTTTCCCCTTTAGTGGAAAACCCTTTGTTAAAAATGGCCTGCAGATGGTCGGGAGCAATGCCCGGCCCATCGTCACTGACCTCCGCGCTGAGCCAGCCCTGCTGATAGTGCAGCAGCAGGCCGATCTCCCCTTCGGGCTGCGCGGCCATCGCATCCAGCGCATTCTCAATCAGATTACCGAGTACGGTGATCAGCCCCGCCACCTGCTGTTCATTTGGGTTATCCGGCACCTGACTGGCGTCGGAGAGCGTCAGGCTAAACCCCAGTTCTCTGGCGCGGTTGATCTTGCCCAGCAGAAACCCCGCCACCACCGGCGATTTTACGTTGCGCTGCAGCGTGCCGACATCCATCTGCCAGGCATTAGCGGTCATCAGGACGTACTCTTCCAGTTTGGCATAGTGCTTCATATGCAGCAGGCCCAGGATCACATGCAGCTTGTTCATAAACTCATGGGAGTGGCTGCGCAGCACATCCAGATAGCTCACCATTCCGTCCAGTCGCTGTAGCAGCTGGCTGATCTCGGTCTTATCGCGGAAGGTGGTGATGGCGCCCATCAGCTGATTATCGCTTTTGACGGGCAGGGTGTTGCAGAGCAATAGCCGACCGTGGCAGTTGATCTCCTGATCCTGACGCGGCAGCCCGGTCTGCAATACCTCACGCAGGTTCGCCAGCAGCGGCGTCTCGTGCAGGGCATGGCTACTGGCACTGGCATTCAGGATCTGCCGGGCGGCATGGTTGATCATCGTCACACGCCCCTGCTGATCCACCGCGATCACCCCCTCGCGCAAGGACTGCAGCATCGCCTGACGCTGTTCCAGCAGGGCGGAGATCTGATACGGCTCGAGGCCAAACAGCACGCGTTTCAGCATCCGCACCAGGCCCCAGGCGCCGAGTGCACCCAGCAGGGCGCTGAACAGAACCAGCCAGATGGCATCCCAGCGGTTGCGGGCGATCTGCTGCTCCACTTTATTCAGGGAGATCCCCACCGCCACTACTCCAATCTGCTGATGCTGAGCATCATAGACCGGGGTAAACACCCGCAGCGCCTCGTCGAGCACCCCGTGGTTGACGGCAACGTTCTCTTTATCCTTCAGCGCAGGCTGGAGATCCTCTCCAATAAAGGTTTTACCGAGCAGGGCACCGTTGGGATGTGAATAGCGGATCCCCCGCATGTCGGTGACGACGGCAAACAGCAGGTTATTACGCTGCATCACTGCCAGGGCCACAGGCTGAATAATGTTGCTGTCCGGAGGCAAGGATAAGCCGCGGATCACCTCCGAGCTGTCGGCCAGGGTTCTGGCAACCGCCAGGGCGGTATCCCGCACGCCATCCCGCGTGGCCCGGGTGATTTGCGCAAAATAGAGCACAAAAATCACCAGCAGGATTGCGCCCGTTACGCTGTAGACCATCAGCGTGACCAGGGTGTTCAGTTTCATCGGGCGCTTGTGCGTAGGGGGAAGCGGCGGCAAATCGCGCATTGAAACTCCAGGACAGGCAGAAAGCGGGCATTATGGCTGATGGCGCTAATTTGTTAAAGCTATGTAAATCTGGTGGCGGTCAAAAAGCAAAAAGCCCGCTTCGTAGCGGGCTTAAAAGAGTTTTGCCAGACAATCAGAACTGGTAAACGATACCCAGTGCAAACTGGTCGTCAGCAGGCATGCCGGTACGGGCCGCGTCATCATCATCCAGCAGGTTGAATTTATACGCAGTGTAGACGTTCATGTTCTTGTTGAAGTAGTACCAGGTACCCAGTTCAACATAGTTCACGAGGTCGGCATTCACGCCGCGAACGCCGTTGCTTTCACCCAGATCTTTGCCTTTGGAGTAGACGTAGCCCAGGGAAGGACGCAGGCCGAAATCAAACTGATACTGCACCACGGCTTCGACGTTCTGGGTTTTGTTGGCAAAACCTTTATTGCTCACATAGGTCATGTTGCGGGTTTCACCGTACATCACCGCTGCGTAGAGGTTGTTGGCATCATACTTCGCTGCCAGAGACCAGACTTCAGCGGTATCGCCATAGCCGTCAGCAGACTGTTTATTAGTGCGGTCAGACTTGCCGTAGACACCCACGAAGCCAAAGCCATCGAAGTTGTAGGCGAGGGAGGTGCTGTAACCGTCCCCGTTGGCTTTTTTCACCTGGCTATCGTGGTTTTTACCCTGATACTGCATGGCAAAATCCAGGCCTTCAACCGCGCCGAAGAAGTCCGTGTTGCGATAAGTCGCCACGCCGGTAGTACGGCCCGTCATAAAGTTATCGGTATGAACCCAGGAGTCGCCACCCCATTCCACCAGCATATCGGTGTACGCACCGGCGTCGTAGGCCACGCCGTAGTTACGGCCATAGTCAAAGGAACCGAAGTCACCGAACTTCAGACCCGCGAATGCCAGACGGGTGCTCTGTTCCTGCTCGCCTTCCGGCGCACTGGCACCCATGTTGTACTCAAACTGGCCGAAGCCGGTCAGATCGTTGTTGATTTGCGTTTCGCCTTTAATGCCGAAACGCGCGTAGGAGTCATCACTGTTTTCGCTGTTGCTATCGTCGGTGTTGCTCCAGATGCGCTTTCCGACCATCTTTCCGTACAGATCGAACTTATTGCCGTCCTTGTTGTAGATTTCAGCCGCATTTACCGCGCCAGCGCTCAACATAACAGGGACGAGAACTGCCAAAACTTTTCTTTTCATTATATATTCCCTTCAAAGTATTTTCTTAATGAATATACGCAACCCTCTCCGGGTTACCGGGTCAATACTATTTCAGGGCGGGATTTTACTGTTTAAAAATAAATGTAACCAAATCATTTAGATTATTTCAAAATATTAATAATAATTTCATTATATGTTATGTTTATGATTTCAAGATTTATATGTTTTTTAATTATTGATATTTATATCAGTAACTTATTGAAGTGGTTGTGTCATTGATTACATTTATGTTTTTTCTATGAGGAGAAGGCAAAAAAAGCCCGACAACAGTATCGGGCTAAGGATTAGGGGGAATTTAAGCTTTATTAATGGTGTAACGATAAAAAAAGCCTAGAACGTCGTTATCATTGCACCGTTCCTGGTTTGAGAAAATTTCTTCTCCAGGATAAAAACAGTGAAATAAATCCTTTTTGTCCCTCCCGCCATCTCCACGTAAAAGATTTTTCAGGCAAATAAATACGACTAAATGATAAATGTGCTAAATATGATCTTGCGGAAGATCACCCTAACGCAAACTGGCGGCAGAAAATCTGCACCAGAGGAGTGCGTTTTATCGAAAAATGTGATTTATTTCACGGTTTGGATTGGCGATGTGAATGCGACGGCTATACTGTTGCGAAAAGGAAAGGACTACATAAGATGGAACAAAAACACAATCGCAGCCTGGGAGGCAAACTGGCCCTGTGGGTATTTTACGCCTTTTGCGGCTATTTCATCTGGGCAATGGCCCGCTATCTGTGGGTCGTCAGTAAGGTCGGCTCGGTATCGGGGCCGCTGATTGCGGACGATCCCGGCTCGACGTCGGGCAAATGGCTCAGCGCCCTGTGCGGTTTCCTGCTGTTAGGCGCGGTGGGATCGATCCTCGGGGCCATTGCCTGGTACACCCGGCCCCGTGATGTGTCAGATGAGTAAATAATTGCTATTGTACCGCTTTTCACATTATGGAAAGCACTATGGAACTCGTGCAATGGCAGCAACGTTTTGAAAGCTGGCTGAAGGCGCATCATGCCACCGATGATACCGCCCATGATATTTCTCATTTCCGTCGGGTCTGGAACACCTCACAACGGCTGATGAGAGATCGGGCGGTTGAGGCGCTGGTCATCCTGACGGCCTGCTATTTTCACGATATCGTCAGCCTGCCAAAAAATCATCCGCAGCGGGGCCGCTCGTCGCAGCTGGCCGCCGCGAGAACCACGGCCATCCTGCGCGAAGACTTTGCCGATTTCCCAGCCCATCACTATGCCGCTATCCAGCATGCCATCGAGGCGCACAGCTTCAGTGCAGGCATTACGCCGCTTACCGATGAAGCAAAAATTGTGCAGGATGCCGACCGGCTTGAAGCCCTCGGCGCGATTGGTCTGGCGCGCGTCTTCGCCGTGTCCGGCGCGCTGGGGGTGCCACTCTTCGACCCGGAAGATCCCTTTGCCGATGCGCGTGAGCTGAACGAACGGGCGTTTGCGCTGGACCATTTCCAGACCAAACTCCTGCGCCTGCCTGAGACGATGCAGACCGCCGCCGGTCGACAGCTTGCACGCCAGAGTGCCGATGTGCTGATTCAGTTTATGGCCCGGCTCAGTGCCGAGCTACGCGGTGATTACGAGGGTATTGACGCCGCAGTGCTGCAGCGTTTCCGCGACAGTCTGTGATGCCTTTATGTGTTACTCTCTCTTCAGTCCCTTTTGGCCCGGTTAAATCTATGCAGGAAAATGTATCAGTGATGGAGTCCGCGCTTGTGCTGGCAGAGAAATCAACGGCTTCAGTTCAGGCGTTATTGAGCCAGCTCCTGGAAATTTACGATGCCAGAACGCTGGCTCATCTTCTGAAGACTCAGGGCGACAGTCACTGGAGCCCGGCGATCCTCAAGCGTCTGGTGACCAGCGAGCGGGCAGGCCATCGCCTCAGCGACGGTGAGTATAGCCTGCTGCAAAACCTGCTCCCGCGCCCTCCGGCCTGTCATCCTCACTATGCTTTCCGCTTTGTCGATCTGTTCGCCGGGATCGGCGGCATCCGCCATGGTTTTGAGGCGATCGGCGGCCAGTGCGTGTTTACCAGCGAGTGGAATAAACATGCGGTGCGCACCTACAAGGCCAACTGGTATTGCGATCCGGATGCGCACCAGTTCAACGATGACATCCGCGAAGTCACTCTCAGCCACCAGAGCGGCGTGACGGACGACGAGGCGGCGCAGCACATCCGCAACGCCATTCCGGCGCATGACGTCCTGCTTGCGGGCTTCCCGTGTCAGCCGTTTTCGCTGGCCGGCGTATCAAAGAAGAACGCTCTTGGCCGCGCGCACGGTTTTGCCTGCGACACGCAGGGAACGCTGTTTTTCGACGTGGCGCGCATTATTGACGCTCGCCGCCCGGCGATCTTCGTCCTTGAGAATGTCAAGAATCTGAAGAGCCACGACGGAGGCAAAACCTTCCGCATCATCATGCAGACCCTCGACGACCTGGGGTATGACGTAGCGGATGCCGCGGAGAGCGGGCCTGACGATCCGAAGATCGTCGATGGGAAACACTTCCTGCCCCAGCACCGCGAGCGCATTGTGCTGGTAGGTTTTCGTCGCGATCTCAACCTGAGGGGCAACTTCACGCTGCGCGATCTTCCCGGGCTGTGGCCGGCACGCCGACCCACCATTGCCGATCTGCTCGAACCCGTGGTGGACGCAAAATTCATTCTCACCCCGGTGCTGTGGAAATACCTGTATCGCTATGCACAAAAGCATCAGGCGAAGGGCAATGGGTTTGGCTTCGGAATGGTCGATCCCACCAACCCGAACAGCGTCGCCCGTACTCTCTCGGCTCGCTATTACAAAGACGGGGCCGAGATCCTCATCGACCGGGGCTGGGATAAAGCCCTGGGTGAGCGGGATTTCGACGATCCGCAAAACCAGCGCCACCGTCCTCGCCGTCTGACGCCGCGCGAGTGCGCCCGTCTGATGGGCTTTGAAACCCCCCAGGGCTACCAGTTCCGCATCCCGGTGTCTGACACCCAGGCTTACCGTCAGTTTGGTAACTCGGTGGTGGTCCCGGCGTTTGCTGCCGTCGCCCGACTGCTGGAATCGCGCATTCTGCAGGCGGTAGCGCAACGCAAGGCTGAGACGGTCGATGGCGGACGTCCATAATAAGGCTACCCGCAGTAAAAACATGCGCGCCATCGGCACGCGGGATACGGCCATCGAAAAACGGCTGGCTGGCCTGCTGACGGAGGTCGGTTTTGCCTTCCGCGTGCAGGACGCCAGCCTTGCCGGGCGGCCTGATTTTGTGATCGATAGCCACCAGTGCGTCATTTTTACCCACGGCTGTTTCTGGCATCGCCACGACTGCTATCTGTTTAAGGTCCCGGCGACCCGCACCGACTTCTGGCTGGAAAAAATTGGCAAAAACGTTATTCGTGACAACCGCGATATTGCCTTGCTACAGCAGCAGGGCTGGCGGGTGCTGGTGGTGTGGGAGTGCGCGCTGCGCGGCAGGTTAAAGCTGGACGACAGGGCGCTCACCGAACGGCTGGAGGAGTGGATCTGCGGCGGCGGAGAGACCGCCCAGATCGACACTCAGGGCATTCGCCCGCTTAAGGTTTCTCCGCCTGACACGTTGTAACCACCGGTTTGGCCGGTAACAGATACTTGCCTAACGTCACCAGCACCACCGCCATAATGATGATCCCCAGCGCCATCCACTCAACCGGGGAAAGCGATTCCCCGCCAAGACCCGTACCCAGCAGCACGGCCACCACCGGATTAACATAGGCATAGCTGGTGGCGACTGCCGGAGAGACATTGCGGATCAGGAACATATAGGCATTAATCGCAATCACCGAGCCGAAAATGGCCAGATAACCCACCGCCAGGAAGCCGGACAGGTCGGGCAGGGTAGTCAGCTTTTCGCCAGAGAGCATTGACGCCACCAGCAGCACGATCCCGGCGGTGACCATCTCAATCGCCCCGGCCATCATCCCGGTGGGTAATTCGATACGTGAGCCGTACACCGAGCCAAACGCCCAGCTCATCGACCCGATCAGGATCAGCACCGCGCCCCACGGATTGCCGCTCAGATTACCGCCACTGTTGAGCAGAATAATGCCCGCCATCCCGATAGCGATCCCCAGCCACTCCAGCTTGCGCGTTTTGATGCCAAACAGGCGGCTAAAGCAGAGGGTGAACAGGGGAACGGTCGCGACCACCACCGCCGCGATCCCTGAAGGGACATTCTGGTGTTCCGCCACGGTGACAAAGCCATTTCCGACCGCCAGCAGCAGGACGCCGATTAAGGCGGCATTGAGCAGCGGGCGCAGCGGCGGCAGCCTGTGACCGCGCAGGAATAAAAACGCCAGCAGCAGGACACCCGCAGAGAGGAAGCGCACGCCCGCCATCATCAGGGGGGGCCAGCTCTCCACGCCGATGCGGATCACGAAGTAGGTGGACCCCCAGATGATATAGAGCGCAAACAGCGCGCCCGCTAATGGTAAGACTTGCCTGAAACGCATACTCCCTCACGATGCAATAATTTGGTCGCATAGAGTTAACGTGAAAACTATCACGCTGGCGAGTTCTTTAATTGTGGTGATTCTGAATTATTTGTTGACTTAAACGGGAAAGTTTCGGGGTTGCGGGTTTTACTCCATACTGTTCAGGTTATTAACAAAAAAGAAGGAACGTAATTTTGGCGGGAAGTAGCTTATTAACACTGCTGGATGATATTGCCACCTTGCTGGACGATATTTCGCTGATGGGAAAACTGGCGGCCAAGAAGACCGCGGGCGTGCTGGGAGACGATCTCTCCCTCAATGCCCAGCAGGTCTCGGGCGTGCGCGCCAATCGGGAGTTGCCGGTGGTCTGGGCCGTGGCGAAGGGGTCATTGCTCAATAAAGTGATCCTCGTGCCGCTGGCGTTGCTGATCAGCGCCTTTATCCCCTGGGCCATCACGCCGCTGTTGATGGTAGGCGGGGCGTTTCTCTGCTTTGAAGGGGCAGAGAAAATATTGCATTCGCTCGAATCACGTAAAAATAAAGGGAAGGAGAGCCCGGAGGCGCGGCAACAGCGTCTGGAAGCGCTGGCCTCGCAGGATCCCGTCACCTTTGAGAAAGATAAGATAAAGGGCGCGATCCGCACCGACTTTATCCTGTCGGCTGAAATTGTGGCCATCACCCTGGGCATTGTGGCGGATGCGCCGCTGCTGAACCAGGTGCTGGTGCTGTCCGGGATTGCCATTGTGGTCACGATCGGGGTCTACGGCCTGGTGGGGGTCATCGTCAAACTCGACGACGTCGGCTATTGGCTGAGTGATAAAACCAGCGCCCTGGCGAAGATGTTCGGTAAAGCCCTGCTGGTGATTGCTCCCTGGCTGATGAAGTCCCTGTCGGTGATTGGTACCCTGGCCATGTTCCTGGTCGGCGGCGGGATCGTGGTGCATGGCATCGCGCCGCTGCATCATGCCATTGAACACTTTGCCGAAGGACAAGCTGCTGTTATTGCAACCGTTTTACCTACCTTACTGAATCTGGTGATCGGGTTGATCATTGGCCTTATCGTGGTCGCTGTAGTAAAACTCGTCGGAAAAATGCGAGGTCGTTCACATTAATAGCTTGTAGCTATACCAGGCATAACTGTTATTTGTCGACTAAATTGATACAGTTTCACACTGATAAAGGAGGCGGTTATGGTCTTTCTGGTCAGCGATGAAGTTAAGCCAAAAAACGGCGGTCCACGAATGGTCGTTACCGGCTATGCAAGCGGAATGGTGGAGTGTCGCTGGTACGACGGTTACGGCATCAAGCAGGAAGCATTTCGTGAAGATGAGCTTCAGCCTGGTGACGGCATCCGGCGACAGGACAAGGCTTGAGTCACGCTACGCCCGGCAATGCCGGGCGTTTTTGTGCGCTATAATCGCTAACAGACAGTAATATTACCGTCCCCGCACATGCGGATGGCGCAGGTGGCTTTCAGGGAGTGTGTGTGCAGCCCGACGATAGTGTAAGAAAAGAGGTTTTTGCGGCATCTCATCGTTTTCATCCGGGCCGGGTTGTCAATATCTGCTTCATTACCGTCCTTATCTTCTCCACGCTGCTGACCTGGCGCGGGGCTGTGGTGCTTGAAGACGCCTATGCCGCTACGCAGCACACCCATCTTGAGAACGTGGTCAACTCACTGGATCGCCAGCTGCAGTTCAGCGTGGAAAAACTGCTCTTCTTTCGCAACGGCATGCAGGATGCCCTTGAAACCCCGCTGGCCTCTGCGGTGCTGCACGATACCGTCTCCCGCGTGAGCGACCTGCGGACCAAATCCTTCTGGCAACTGACCTTCGACGAGCGGCGCACCTTACCCTTGAATGGCGTTTCCGATGCCTTTGTTGAGCAGACAAACAGCCTGATACGCGACGACGAACGGCTCGAACAGGAGATGAGTGCCGCCTTCGAAATGGGCTATCTGCTGCGTATTAATTCCCCTCCTGCGCACGCAAAGCGTATCGTTTACGTCTCCCGGGCGGGGTTTTACATCTCGACCGAACCCAACAATGAGGAGCGGGACATAACCACCCGTTACTATCAACTGGCGATCAACCCGTGGTTCACCCGACAATCGGAGCGCGATAATCGGGCCCGCAGCGTGCGCTGGTTTACGCAGGCGGCTGAACAGGATCGCGTCGTTACGGTCAGCGTCCCGGTCGACTATCAGCGTTACTGGTATGGCGTGCTGGCGATTGATTTTACCCTCCCGGGAATCAAGAAGCTGCTGCAGGATGCGGTAGACGGCAATGGGGAAGGGGAGTTCCAGCTCTACGACAACAGTTTTACGCTGCTCGCCACGTCGGATAGCGTCGCCAGAAACGCCAGCCAGTTTGATGAGCGCGAACGCGCGCAGATTGCCAGCGCGATGGAGAAGGATACCGAAGGGGAGATCCGGCTGGGGAGTCGGTACGTTAACTGGCAGCATCTGGACCACTTCGACGGGGTCCTGCTGCGCATCCACACCTTCAGGGAAGGCGCGCAAGGCGATTTTGGCAGCATTACCATTGCCCTGACGCTGCTCTGGCTGCTGTTCACCGGGATGCTGGTGGTCTCGTGGTTCGTCATCCGCCGGATGGTCAGCAACATGTACCGGCTGCAACACTCGCTCCAGTGGCAGGCCTGGCACGATCCCCTCACGCGGATCAATAACCGCGGCGCGCTGTTTGAGCGGGCAAAAGCGCTGGCGAAGCGATGCGAGCAACAGCAGCAGCCGTTCTCGGTGATGCAGATGGATCTCGACCATTTTAAAAACATCAACGACCGATACGGCCACCAGGCGGGCGATAAGGTGCTTACCCATGCGGCCAGGTTAATTACCAGTACGATACGGGAGGCCGATGTCGCCGGGCGCGTGGGCGGGGAGGAGTTTTGCGTGGTCCTGCCAGGGGCTGGGCCTGAGGAGGCGATGCAGATTGCTGAGCGGATACGGGCGCGTATTAACGGCCGCGAAATTCTGGTGAAAAAGAGCCAGACGGCACGCATCAGCGTGTCGATCGGCGTCAGCAGCGCCCGGGAAAACGGTAATTATGACTTTGAACAGTTGCAGTCCATCGCTGACGCCCGTCTCTATCAGGCGAAGCAGCGAGGACGCAATCAGGTCGTTGGTCAGGAAGAGAAGAAGTGATCCAGCCCTTCACGCCAGCCCGCAGGGCCGGGCTGTTGGGTATGGTAAACCCGCTGCGGGTCATCGTTTTTCAGCTGTATGCCCTGGCGGTTAATGCCTTTGATCACCACCGCCAGGTCCACGCTGTCCAGCAGCGGGGCGTCGTTTGGCCCGTCGCCCAGCCCTAAGGTAGTGGGCAGCATGCCGTCGCGCTGCAGGTACTGCTCGTTGAGCCAGCTGATGGCCTGGTCTTTACCGCCCCGGACGTCAAGGATATGCCAGAAGCGCGCGCCCTGAACAAACTTCAGCCCCAGCGCCTCCAGGGCCGTTTCAAACGCCGCCATTTCCTCGTCGCTGTCGCGCCAGATCAGCGTAACCGAGGCTTGATGCAGCCGCGCCAGAGCCGCTCTTTCGCGACTGAGCCCGGTCCACTCGCTAATCACCCGATCGTCCACCTCATCGAAGGTGGTGAACTTGTACCCCGCGTCGGTACGCAGCTGGTTAATCACCTGGACGATATCGGCATGGGGAACCCCGCTGATCAGCCGAGGGGCGTCAGGATGATCGTTCCAGCGCACATCCAGCTGGATCACCGCGCCGTTCTCCGCAATAAAGGGCAGACCGTCCAGGCCGAGATCGCGCTGGATCGCCTGCATCTCCGCCGCGGTTTTGCTGCTGCAGAGCACGATCGGGATTTGATGGTCCTGTAAGGTCTCCAGCCAGCCAGCGGCGGGTTGCCAGTCGTAGGTGTGAATGTCCAGCAGCGTGCCATCCAGATCGCTATAGATGAGCAGCGGGTCCTCAAGTGAAGGCATAGCATCTCCCGTAACGGATAAAGGTCGTTTATAGGAATTTTCTTAAAAAAGTGGTGCGTGAAAAGTTCCACTTATGGAACCGATCCCGCTCAGGCCGCGTCCCAGGCCCATTGGCAATCATATCTAAAAATTTAATTTCGTTTGGTAACTATACATGTGAAAAATATATCCTTGTCTTGCAAAAATTTTGCAGATAATGTCTACCCCACATCAGATTTCCTGGTGTAACGAATTTACAAGTGCTTCTTGCATAAGCAAGTTTCATCCCGGTCACCCCATGACCGGGATTTTTTTCGCCTCAGCGATTCACTTCCGTCACGCTAAAATCATGGATATCGAGCTCAAATGCCTCAGCCAGCTCGCGCCAGGTGTGGTAATCCCGGTCATTCACTCTTACCCGTGCGGGGTCATCCTCGATGCGTTTTACCTCACTCTCGCTGATTTCATTGATTGCGGCGAGCAGGGCATCGACGTCAACATTAACTTCCCGTTTTGCCGTTTCGCTGTACTCTTTGACGGTCTTCATCACTCACTCCTCATTTCACGGTGTCCACCTGTAAGTATAGACCGTCGATAAAAACGTCAGTCACGCGGCAACACGCTGCCAGTTTTCACGTTTTGTTCTACACTGGCTCAAAACCAGAGGAGGATTTTATGAAGGTTAACGATCGGGTGACAGTCAAAACGGACGGCGGGCCGCGCCGCCCGGGTGTGGTACTGGCGGTTGAGCAGTTTAATGAAGGCACGATGTACCTGGTCTCGCTGGAAGATTACCCGCTCGGGATCTGGTTCTTTAACGAGACGGGTCACCCTGACGGCATTTTCGTCGAAAGCCAGGAGTAACGCGTGTGTCGGGTAGCGCGGGCTGGCCCGACCCGAATAGCGCAAAGGAAAAATCTCTGGCATAGCCAGAGATCGGGGAGCAATAAAAAAGGGGAGGGGCGATTAACGCAGGTTAACGTAAATTCCGTTGGTCACATTATCTGTCAGACGCACAACATGATAGATCACTTGCTTATTATGCGTTTTTATCTTCCTTTTAATATTTCCTTTATGTGACGATACCGTCTTGGCCTTGATATTCATCTGATCGGATATTTGAATCGTTCCCTGTCCGGCCATCCACATTCGCAGCATACTTGATTCAGTCCGGCTTAATGATAAAGTCGGAAAATTAAATTCTGCTACATTCTTTATCTCTTTGCTTAAATAATCCCCCACCAGGTCATCCAGTGACTCCGGCTTAATGGATTTAGAGCTAATCAGAAGATTCTGACGTACCCGCAAATATTCGTCGAAATGAAGATTGGCAATTGCCATAAATACAATAAACAGAGTGCCGGGATGCTGATTAATGATCTGCTTTATTTGCTGACTGTTGCCAGGATCGTGAATGAAACAGTCCTCATTAATAAACACCACACCAGGCGTCAAGGCCTCACATGCGGCGGCAAGTTCGTCAACGTTATGAACGTCGTTGATGTCTTTTTTCTTTACCCCTCTGCTGGCCAAATACCCGGTTAACCCTAGCCGGGTGTAACTGCATAAATCCATAATGATCGTTGACATGGTATACCCTCACTCAATGCATAACGATAATTTACCATCTGCCTGAGAGCTCTATAACCGCCATACGGGATGGAATAACATAATTACCTGTGAGCATTACAAGGACTTTCAGGCGAACTCACTATCCCGTAAAGTTACGTATAATTTGCCAGGAAACTTCTTAAAGTAAAGTAAATGTTGAATATTGTGAGGAGGGTAAAAACATTCAGGCCGCACCAGATATACCCTGGTAGATGTTCCTTATCTTTGACTTTAGGATTATCCTCAAAGAAACAATATAAAACACAGGGGTTATTATTTCGCTGACAGTTCACTCACAATATTGCTCAGCAGATTAAATACGTCACTGAATAAGCGTTCGCAGAAAGGGGCAATAAGAGGCATTAACAGAGAAATAAGCACCATGCCGACGGTCAGGGTGATCGGGAAACCAATGACAAACACCGAGAGCTGCGGTGCCATACGGTTCAGTAAACCCAGCGACAGGTTGAGGATTAGCAGCAGGGTAATCAGCGGCAGCGCCAGCATCAGGCCGTTAAGGAAGATCAGCCCGGCGGCACGGGTCAGAGCCATAAAGGCGTTACTGTTTACCGCTTCACCGCCAATCGGCAGCGTGTGGAAGGTATCCACCAGCATTGAAATCAGCCACAGATGACCATCAAAGGCCAGAAACAGCAGCATCGCCAGCAGGTCGATAATACGGGCGATGATCGGCATGTTGAGTCGGCTGCCCGGGTCGAAGAAGGTGGCGAACGACAGACCCATCTGTAAACCAATCAGCTCCCCGGCCATACGCACCGCGGCAAAGGCAAACTGCATCGTAAAGCCGATCGCCACGCCAATCAGGATCTGCTGTAACCCAACCCACAGCGCCGGACCCGAAAATATCGGCACGTTCACCGGCGGCAGCGTCGGGGCAACGATAATAGTGATAAGAATACCGAGGCCGATTTTCACCCGCTTAGGGATCGACCGCTCACTGAGGATCGGCGCGGTGGAGATCAGGGCCAGAATGCGCAGCAGGGGCCAGAAGTAGAGGCCGAGCCACTCAAGCCATTGATCGCTGGTGAAGTGGATCATACCCGGGCTTAACCGATGATGTACGGCAGGTTGGTAAACAGATTACGCATGTAATCCAGCAGCAGGTTCAGCATCCACGGCCCGGCAATAATCATCGCCACGAACACGGCGATAATTTTCGGGATAAATGACAGGGTCATTTCGTTAATCTGGGTGGCGGCCTGCAGGATACTGATAATCAGACCGGTGACCAGGGCCACCAGCAGCAGGGGAGCGGCAACGGAGATAGCGACTTTCATCGCTTCCGTGCCCATCATCATGACCGATTCTGGCGTCATTGCGCGCTCCTTAACTGTAGAAACTTTGCGCCAGCGAGCCGACCAGCAGCTGCCAGCCATCCACCAGTACAAACAGCATCAGCTTGAAGGGCAGGGCAATGGTTGCCGGCGGCACCATCATCATCCCCAACGCCATCAGCACGCTGGCGATCACCAGGTCGATAATCAAAAACGGAATAAAGATCGTAAAACCAATCTGAAAGGCGGTTTTCAGCTCGCTGGTGACGTAGGCGGGCAGCAGAATGCGCATCGGCACCGCTTCCGGCCCCTGGATCGGCCCGGCGTTGGCCAGACGGGCAAACAGCGCCAGGTCGGCTTCACGGGTCTGACGCAGCATAAATTCACGCAGCGGCTGCGCCCCTTTCTCCATCGCCTCCTGCATCGAGATCTTGTCTTCGCTGAACGGCTGATAAGCATCGACGTAAATCTTGTCGATCACGGGAGACATGATGAAGAAGGTCAAAAACAGGGACAGACCGAGCAGAACCTGGTTCGGCGGCGCCGAAGGGGTACCCAGCGCATTTCGCAGCAGACCGAAGACGATGATGATGCGGGTGAAGCTGGTCATCATCAGCAGGATTGCCGGGATAAAGGTCAGCGAGGTGATAAACACCAGCGTCTGAACCGACAGGGTCCAGCTCTGGCCGCCCCCGGCCATTGGCGTGGAGATTATGCCTGGCAACTGAGCGTACACGGCGGGAGCAAACAGGCCAAGGCCTGCAAGCGCAAGGGATAAAACAGGGCGCATCACGATCTCCCGGAACGCTTAAGCAAACTCTTCATCATGGCCTGGAAATCGGCCGGAACTTCTTTGCCTGTCTCTTCAGAGACCGGCGCAGGCGGTAAGGTATGCAGGATGTTAATTTGCGAGGCGGTGACACCCAGCACCAGCCGGGCATCTTCCACCTCGATAATCACCACACGCTCGCGTGGCCCCAGCGAGGTGCTGGCCGCAAGCTTGAGCCCGCGCGCGCCGGCGGTTTTACCCGCCAGGCCAACGCGTTTTGCCAGCCAGGCGACAATCAAAATAAAGGCAATAATACCCAGCAGCGCACCGCTGACCTGCAGCAGCGGCGAACCGGTCACTGCAGAGGGTTGAGAGACGATGGCCTGGGTTTTCATCATTAACGGCTCAGACGACGCATACGTTCAGACGGGGTGATAATGTCGGTGATACGCACGCCGTACTTATCGGCGACAACCACCACTTCACCCTGGGCAATCAGGTAGCCGTTGATCAGAATATCCAGCGGCTCACCGGCCAGACCGTCCAGCGCGACCACGGAACCCTGGGTCAGGCGCAGCAGCTCTTTGATGGTCATCCGGGTACGGCCCAACTCCACGGTCAGCTTGACCGGGATATCCATAATCAGATCGATATCCTGCAGCGTACCGCTGACATCACCGCCGCCCAGCTGCTGGAACACCGCATCGGCCACGCTTTTGC
This sequence comes from Leclercia tamurae, assembly GCF_025566055.1. Classification (GTDB taxonomy): domain Bacteria; phylum Pseudomonadota; class Gammaproteobacteria; order Enterobacterales; family Enterobacteriaceae; genus Enterobacter; species Enterobacter tamurae. The sequence continues at coordinate 186,340 of NZ_JAMHKS010000076.1, read as the reverse complement.
TGGCCGGTGCTTGTTGTTCGTTTAACGCCTCAGCCCACAGATCGTCCAGTGCTCCGTTGTTGTCATCGGACGGATTGTTCATATCACTCATTTGGGCTGTTCCTCATTCAGAGAATTCAAAATCGGGTTAATCAGGTGCTCAACGCGTAACGCGTATTGATTGTTCACGGTGCCATACTGGCTGGTCAGCACGGGGACGCCATCCACATGGGCAATGATGCGATCGGGTTTGTCGATCGGCAGCACATCACCGGGTTTTAATTTTAAGATCTGCGACAACCGCAGCGGGACGTCGGCAAAGTTCGCCACCAGCTCCAGCTGGGAGTGCTGGACCTGGCGCACCAGGTTCTCGCGCCAGTTCTGGTCTTCGTTACGGGAGTTTTCCAGCGGTGGGTTCACCAGCACTTCGCGCAGCGGTTCAATCATGCTGAACGGCAGACAGATGTTGAACTCACCGGTCAGGTTACCGATCTCCACGTGGAACGGGGTGTTCACCACGATGTCGTTTGGCGAGGTGGTGATGTTGGTGAACTTCACCTGCATCTCGGAACGGACATACTCCACTTCCAGCGGGTGAATCGCTTTCCACGCGTCGCTGTAGCCTTCAAGGGCCAGCTTCAGCATGCGGTTGATGACGCGCTGTTCGGTATGGGTGAACTCACGGCCTTCCACTTTAGTCGGGAAACGTCCGTCGCCGCCGAACAGGTTATCCACGGCGATAAACACCAGGCTTGGCGAGAAGACGAACAGGCCCGTGCCGCGCAGCGGTTTCAAATGGATCAGGTTGAGGTTCGTCGGCACCGGCAGGTTACGGGCGAACTCATGATACGGCTGAATGCGGATCGCACCGACGGTGATATCCGGGCTACGACGCAGCAGGTTAAACAGCCCCATACGGAACTGACGGGCAAAACGTTCGTTGATGATCTCCAGCGCCTGCAGACGCTCGCGCACCACGCGACGCTGGGTATTAGGATCGTAGGGACGAATGTCACTTTCGCCCGGTTTGCCCGGTTTTGGATCGTCGGTTTTATCGCTGTCGCCGTTGAGCAGCGCATCGATTTCCGCCTGAGAAAGAATACTGTCGCCCATGTCGTTACCGCAGAATGAAAGCTGTATACAGAACGTCAGTGACTTCCTGCTTAGGTTGACCGCTTACCAGAGGCGCAGCCAGCGTTTGCTTAATGTCCGCCACCAGTTTTTGTTTACCTTCATCGGTAGACAACTGCGTGGGATCCTGACGCGAGAATAGTAGCAGCAGACGGCTGCGTACTTCCGGCAGGTATTCGCTCAGACGGGTGCGGGTGGCATCGTCTTTCAGACGCAGCGTAATGCCCACGTAAAACACGTGCTCCGCATCGCCCAGGTTAACGGTAAAGGTATCCAGCGCGAAAAAGACCGGGGCCGCGGGTGGCGGTGGCTCTGCTTTGGCTGCGGCTGACGGTGCTTTATTCATGCGCCAGTAGCTGTAACCTGCGGTCGCGCAGGCAGCGAGCGTAATTAACACCAGAAGCGGGATCCAGATGGAACGCTTACTTTTCTTGGTGATGGCGGAGTCAGTCATCTGATTCGTGCTTCCTGTTTCGGGACTGCTAATGAGGTGATTATCCCGTGTCCGCTCGCCGTCAAAGGGCCGAAAAGACGGGGATAATCACGCTACCTCTGACGTTTAGGTTTAGGCGAAGATATCGACAGCGTTGTTTCCACGTGCCGCGGACTGCAGGGAGGCAGGTACTGCCAGCAGCTCATCGCTCTCTTCATCAAATGTGCTTGCGCTGCCGGAACGGGAAGTCTGCTGCTGATGCTGGGAAGAAGCTTGTTGCTGGCCGTTAAAGTTTTCACTGCTGATGCTGCTTTGCGTCAGTTCAATACCGTTTTCCGCCAGCTGGGTACGCAGCACCGGCAGGGCCGCTTCCAGCGCCGCACGGACGTGGCTATGGCCCGAGACCATCTGCAGCTGCGCCTGGTTATCATCCAGCTTAAGCGTAATCTGCACCTGACCCAGATCTTCCGGATGCAGACGCAGCTCGGCGCTCTGCTGACCCTGACGGGTGAAGAGGGTGATGTGCTGGCTGATGGTCTGCTGCCATTCGTTGCTGCCCAACTGGGCGCTGACCACCGGCGCGGCGGCAAAAGTCGGCTGCGCTGAGGCCGGGGTGCTGACAATCGGCCCCATGGTGATGGTCGGCCCGGTCGGGGACGGGGTGCTCTCTGCCGCCTGCTTTGTCGTCGCGGCGGCAACGGCTGGCGTCAGTTGGGTGCTGGAGGCGAGCGCCGCCTCTTTATCCTGGGCTACGGCTTTAGCGGTGCGCAGGGCGTCCGTATCCAGCGCAGGCTGACGGCCACGATCGCTGTTCAGAGAGGCCTTAACCTCCAGGCCCCCGGTGCTCACCGGCTGAGGTGCCGCGGCAGTGGCGGTCTGCTGGTGGGGCAGCATCGCCATCAGGGCGCTTAATCCCGCCAGCTCTTCGTCGCTGAGTTCGGTTTTGCTGTCGGCCTCTTTCGCCGCCTGGGTCAGGCTCTTCAGCACCTCGCCTTTGACAGCGGGCAGCAGGCCGGAGGTCAGGCCCGGCTGGGTGACACTCTCGTCGGCGACGATGAGATCCTGATGCGCCAGCAGGTCGGCCAGTTTCCCGGCGTCGGTGTCGGCATCAATATCGCTGGCGTCGGCTTTCAGGTCCACGACGGCCCGCTTACCGCCTGCGGTCTTCAGATCGTTCAGCGTCAGCCCGACCTCGTTGCCCTGGCCTTTGGCATCGGTTAACGCGCCCGCCAGCAGGGAAAGAAAGTCCTGCGCGCCGTCGGCCGCTTTTCCGCCCCGAACGCCCGCCGCAAGGTCGGTGTCGCTCGAAAGCAGTTGTTGAAGGGTGATCATTCCGGTCTCCTCATTGTTGCGCGCTGGGCAAATTCATCCATTTTTTTCTGATCGAGACGGCTTTCCGCCAGGGTTGCTGCGGCAACCTGCCGATCCTGCAAGGTTTGCCAGGCCTGTAAACGCTGTTTCTTCTCTCGCCAGAAGTTCAGGGCCCGGTCAACCTTTTCGGTCCACTGAAGCACCTGCTGGCGATGCTGATCTATCGCTTTCTCCAGGGTCTGGATGAACTGTTGATAGTTGATCCAGCGCTGGCTGCCGATGCCCTGGGCCATATCCGTGTTGAGGTTGGTGCGATACTCATGCTGGTAGTCAATCAACATCTTCAGCTGCTCTTCCGCCTGCTGATATCCGCGGCGCATTGCGCCAAGCTGCTGCGCGGCAGTATCAACGTCTTTTTCGGCCAGATCTTTCAGCGTGGATAATGCGCCGTGTTGTGCCATGACATTCGCCCTCTACTCGGTTACACCTGCGGGAAAATCATTTCCAGAGCCTGGATCGAGCTTTCCCAGTCGGCTTTCTCAAAAATACCCTGCTGCAGATAAGCTTCCAGATGCGGCCACAGGGCGATCGCCTTGTCGAGCATCGGGTCGCTGCCTTTGGCATAGGCCCCGACGCTGACCAGATCGCGGTTGCGCTGGAAGCTGGAGAGTAGCTGCTTGAAGTTACGCACCCGGGCGTAATGCTTCTCGGTGATCAGGGACGTCATCGCACGGCTGATCGAGGCTTCGATATCAATGGCCGGATAGTGACCCGCTTCGGCCAGACGGCGCGACAGGACAATATGACCGTCGAGGATCGCACGTGCCGAGTCGGCAATCGGGTCCTGCTGGTCATCGCCTTCGGTCAGCACCGTGTAAAACGCGGTGATCGACCCGCCGCCGCTGATGCCGTTACCGGCGCGTTCCACCAGCGCCGGTAATTTGGCGAATACCGAAGGCGGATAGCCTTTGGTTGCCGGAGGCTCACCGATCGCCAGAGCGATTTCACGCTGGGCCATCGCGTAACGGGTCAGGGAGTCCATGATCAGCAGCACGTGCTGGCCGCGATCGCGGAAATCCTCAGCGATGCGCGTGGCATAGGCCGCACCCTGCATACGCAGCAGGGGAGAGACGTCAGCCGGGGCGGCAATCACCACCGACCGGGCGCGCCCTTCGGCACCCAGAATGTTCTCGATAAAATCTTTAACTTCACGGCCACGCTCGCCAATCAGCCCCACCACGATGACGTCGGCCTGGGTGTAGCGGGCCATCATCCCGAGCAGCACCGATTTGCCGACGCCGGAGCCGGCAAACAGCCCCATACGCTGGCCGCGACCGACGGTCAGCAGGGCGTTGATCGGGCGTACGCCGGTATCCAGCACGTGCTCGATCGGCGTACGTTGTAACGGGTTAAACGGTTGAGTGATCAGCGCCCCGGTTTCGGTGGTGTCGGGGGAGGGCAGGCCATCCAGCGGTTTACCGGCACCGTCCAGCACGCGTCCGAGCAGCGCCGGGCCGAGCGGCAACTGCTTGCCGCTGTGCAGTCCGTCGGCGGATAAATTTTTGGCATACACGCGCGCGCCGGGCAGGACGCCTTCGACCTCTTCCAGCGGCATCAGGAACAGACGCTGGCCGTTAAAGCCAACCACTTCGCTCTCGACTTCGCGGATCTCGTTCCCATCCTGGCGTTCGATAATGCAGGTGGCCCCCAGCGGCAGCTGCAGGCCGGTCGCCTCCAGCACCAGGCCGGTGGCGCGGGTTAAGCGGCCATAACGGCGAACCGCAGGCAATTGCGCCATTTTGGTTTCAAAATTGTCGAGGGTGTTGAGCCAGCGGGTCAGGCGTGCGGTCATCAGATGACTCCCGGTGCTGCCAGGCGGCACAGTTCCTGCCAGCGGGTGGCCACGCTGGCGTCCAGATCGCCTTCATCGGCCGAGACTTTGCAGCCGCCGTGATGGAGGGTCGGATCGCCACGCAGACGCCAGCCGTGCAGGCTCAGGGTCGCGCCGAGCATCTCTTCCACCCGCTGCAGATCGTCCGGGTGGACGCGCAGCTGCGGTTTGCCGCTGAACAGCGGCTCCTGCTGCAGCAGGCCCTGGATCTGTTTGATCAGCGAGGAGTTATCCACCGGCGGGGTATGACCGATCACCTGACGGGCGGCTTCCAGCGCCATCTGCATCAGGCGCGAGGCGATAACGCTGTCCAGCGCGTCCAGGGTGTTCTGGAACTCGCTGACCAGCTGCTGCATCCGGGCATGGATTGGCGCCTGCTGGGCACGCGCCTGCTCCAGGCCTTGTGCCAGCCCCTGGGCCAGCCCTTCCTGATAACCTTGCTCCTGGCCTTTCTGCCGACCTTCGTTCATGCCGGCCGTGTAGCCCTGATCGTGGGCCTGCATCTGAATCTGCGCCAGCTGCTGGGCACGCTGTTCCTCTTCGCTCAGCTCAGGCTCGTCGTTGTCCTCACCAGCCTCGGCAGGCGTGATGGACGCAGGCACAAATTCCGCGCGAGGAGGGGAGAGATCGTCCGGGGTCCAGATCTTCCACGGCAGTTCATCAGACATAGGTATCCTCGCCGCTGCCGACTACCATCTCGCCGGTTTCGGCCAGACGACGCACAATAAGGAGGATCGCTTTCTGTTCGTTTTCCACCTGAGACAGACGCACCGGGCCACGGTTGGCAAGGTCGTCGCGCAGGATATCCGCCGCACGCTGGGACATGTTGCGCAGGAACTTCTCGCGCAGCGGCTGTTCGGCACCTTTGAGGGCGATAAGCAGCGATTCGGAGTCCACTTCCTGCAGCAGGCGCTGGATACTGCGGTCGTCCACGTCGACCAGGTTTTCGAACAGGAACATCTCGTCGATGATCTTCTGTGCCAGCTCGCCGTCGAATTCGCGTACTGCGGTAATGACCGCCTCTTCCTGCTGGGTTTTCATCAGGTTGATAATTTCGGCCGCCGTTCTCACGCCGCCCATTTTGCTGCGCTTGAGGTTCTGGCCGTCGAGCAGGCCGTTCAGCACTTCGGTCAGCTCCGCCAGCGCCGCCGGCTGGACGCCGCCGAAGGTGGCGATACGCAGCATCACATCGTGGCGCAGACGTTCGTCGAACAGCGCCAGAATATCTGCCGCCTGGCCACGCTTGAGGTGGACCAGGATGGTGGCGATGATCTGCGGATGCTCGTCGCGAATAAGGTCGGCGGCGGTCTGCGGCTCCATAAAGTTGAGCGTTTCGATGCCACTGGCGGTATCGCGGGTCTCGAGAATATCCTCCAGCAGGCTGGCGGCACGCTCTTCTCCGAGCGCCTTGACCAGCACCGAACGCAGGTATTCGTTGGCGTTGACGTTGAGCGCCGCAAACTGTTCGGCTTCCTGCTCAAACTCCGCCAGCACGTCGGTCAGCTGCTTGTTGGAGATCTGACGCACGTTGGCCATCGCCGCACTGAGAACCTGTACTTCGCGCTGGGAGAGGTGTTTGAACACCTCTGCCGCCCGGTCCTCGCCAATGGTCATCAGCAGGATGACGCTTTTATCCGTTCCGGTAAGGTTACTCATTTTCTGTACTCATCCACTGGCGAATGACCAGCGCCACGACGCGCGGATCGTTATCTGACATTTCGCGAATACGCTGGCTCATCACCTCAGCGCCCATGCGCTGGTTAGCACGGCGCTGCTGCATTTGTTCGTCTTTGCTGAGGCGCACTTCCACGGCTTCCTGCGTCTCTTCGCGCAGCAGGCTTTTCTCTTTCAGTGCTTTGGTCTCTTCGGCGCGGCGGACAAGCTGCGGACGTATCGCTTTACGCCACAGCAGCCAGGCAACAATCACCACCAGCAGCCAGCGACCGGCTTCAATCAACTGATCGATAAACGACTGGGTTTTCCAGAACGGCAGTTCACCGCTGGTATCGTCCACGGCGCTGAACGGCGAGTTCACGACGTTGAGGGTATCGCCACGTTTCTCTGAATAACCCATGGCTTCACGGGTCAGGTTTTCGATCTGCTTCATCTGCTCGGCGGTCAGCGGCAGGGGCTTACCGTCCGCCAGGGCTTTGTAGTTGACGACCACCGCCACGGAGAGACGCTGCACTTCACCGGTGTTCATTTTGGTATGGCGAATGGTGCGGTCGACTTCGTAGTTAGTGGTTTCGTTACGGCTGCTGGTGCGCGGACCGGCGTTGGCGGCGGCAGTAGTTTGCTGCTGCGCGCCCTGCTGACCGTTCTGCTGATTCTGCGCCGGGGCGTTAATCGGCGCGGTATTGGCCGGGGCAGGCTGGTTGGAGAGCGCACCCGGCACACCGCCAGGGTTTGGTCCGCCGACCTGCAGGTTTTCATTGACCTGACGCGAGCGCATCACGGCCTGGGCGGCATCACCGTTTGGACGATACTGCTCTTCGGTCTGCTCTTTATCGGCAAAATCGATCTGCGCGGTGACCTGGGCATGAACGTTGCTGGTCCCGACGATCGGGCCAAGAATGGCTTCGATGCGGCTCTGCAGGCGGGTTTCCACATCGGTGGCATATTTCAGCTGGGCGTCATTCAGATCGCGACCGCTGGTGTTGGATTTGGTTAACAGGCGACCCATCTGATCCACCAGGGTCACGTTGCCCGGCGGTAAACCTGCTACAGCGCTGGAGACCAGATGCACCACGGCGCTAATCTGCCCTTCATCCAGCGCACGGCCAGGCTGCAGATTGACGGTGACGGAGGCGGAAGGCGCTTTCTGTTCCCGGACAAACAGGGTCGGTTTCGGCATCGCCAGGTGCACGCGGGCGCTTTTCAGCGGACCGAGGGTTTCGATGGTGCGGGCCAGTTCGCCTTCCAGCGCGCGCTGGTAGTTAACCTGCTCGCTGAACTGGCTGATACCGAATTTTTCCTGATCCAGCAGTTCAAAGCCCACCGCGCCGCCTTTCGGCAGACCTTGCTGGGCAAGACGTAAGCGGAGCTCATGAACTTTATCGGCAGGGACTTCCAGGGCGCCGCCATTATCCGAGAAGCGGTAAGGGACGTTCATCTGGGTTAACTGGGTGACGATTGCGCCGCCATCCTGATCCGAGAGGTTGCTGAACAGCGTGCGGTAGTCAGGTTGTTTGGCCCATAAAACCATCGCGACAACGATAGCGATAGCGGCGGCACCTGCCACGATCAATGGCACTTTAGGGTTCGCGCGCAGGCGGCTCATCCATTCGAGAGATTTAGTTTGAGGAGCGGATGTTGCTGACGCACTCATAGCGTACCTCGTGACTCATCGTGGATTTCATTATTCGTGTGGAGAAACAAAACAGACTCCCGGGTCGGCAAACACAACAAAAATTCCATAATCATGGCTGTGCCATTATTTGATGTTTCGGGATTTTCTATGCGTCAAATAACCTGGTTTTTTAACGCTATTTAACGCCTTTATCTCATTGACAGGCTGCTACTCTTGAGCGCGTAAAAATCCATCAGGGGAAAGTCATGGCAATACAGGGGATTGAAAGCGTCATCAGCCAGTTGCAGGCAACGGCAATGACCGCCCGTCATCAGAACGTGGCTGACGTGCAGTCAACCGTCAGCTTCGCGGGCCAGCTGCATGCAGCACTGGACCGGATCAGCGATACGCAAACCGCCGCGCGCGTGCAGGGCGAAAAGTTCACCATGGGTGCGCCGGGTATTGGTCTGAACGATGTGATGACCGATTTACAAAAAGCGTCAGTCTCCATGCAGATGGGCATTCAGGTGCGTAATAAACTGATGCAGGCGTATCAGGACGTTATGTCCATGCAGGTTTAGTCCTTCTGGTGCTGGCGACCCGACAGCTTTAATGCCACACTCTTTTTTTTCGACATAGACGGAACAATGATGAAAAAAATAGCAATGATGGCGGGGCTGCTGGCGTTAACCGGCTGTGTGCAGGTGGACCGATACGAGGACGTGATTAAGCATCCCGTCCCGGCTGAACTGGCAGGGTACTGGCAGTCGAAAGGGCCACAAAGCGCAATGGTCAGCCCGGAAGCGATCGCCACGCTGGTGGTGACGCAAGAAGGGGACACCCTGGACTGCCGTCAGTGGCAGCGCGTGGTGGCGGTACCGGGGAAAATGATGCTGCGTTCGGATGATTTTTATAATGTCACCCGCAAGCTGGATATCTACCCGCTGGATCGCGAAGGCAGCGCCATTGAGTATGACGGGATGATCCTGCAGCGCGTGGATCGCCCGACCACCGAGTGTGCGACTTACCTCAGCAAAAATCCGCTCGGCAGTAAGCTGCCGTAAGTGATTTGCAGGCCGGGCAAGCGTAGCGCCGCCCGGCTTCTCACCCTTTACAACACCTCTTCCAGGACCCACACGCTGACGCTGCCGCCGTTGCAGGTAAACACGCCGGTGCCGTTTTCGTCGGTCGTGACACACTCTTCGCGGTTGCCGAGGAAATCTTTCCAGTTTTTATTGCCGTAGTTCTCGCCCAGCGTAATGGTCTTTTCACCCTCGTCGCCGTTAGAGAGCACCACCACGCAGCCCGGTTCTTCCTCGGTGCCGCTGCGGCTGAAGGCGATGCAGTTAGGATGATCGAACCACAGGGTCTGAACGCCGTGGGCAAAACGCTGGCGGGCGAGGATCAGCTGGTCGAGCTGCTCAATCACCGGCATCTCGATATGGTACGTCTCGCCGTCACCGCCGGTGTCGTCATAGCTCGCCCCGAAGAGATCGGGATAGAAGACGCTCGGCACCCCGTTCTCACGCAGCAAAATCAACGCGTAGGCCAGCGGTTTAAACCAGGCCTCGACCGGAGCCTCCAGTGCCTGTAACGGCTGGGTATCGTGGTTAGCCACCAGCGTCACCGCGTGGAAGGGGTCGGCCTCTACCAGGGTGCCGGTAAAGATCTGGCTCATGTCGTAATCACGTCCCTGCAGCGAGGCTTCATGAAACTTCATGTGCAGCGGGGCGTCGAACAGCATGGTTTTCCCGTCCACCTGATCGATATAGTGCTGCAGTTTACCGACATCGGGTGACCAGTATTCCGCCACGATAAACAGCGGTTTCGGCGCAACTTCCTGCACATGCTCGATCCACTCTTTATAGAACCATGCCGGAATATGTTTCACCGCATCCAGACGGAAGCCGTCGCACTGGGTCTGCTCCATCGCCCAGCGCGCCCAGTATTTGATCTCCTCGGTCACCGCCCGGTTACGAAAATCGATGTTTTCGCCCATCAGGTAATCAAAGTTCCCCATCTCGTTATCGACCTGGTCGTTCCAGCCATCACCGGTATAGTCATTGACGATCTTGAAGATGCCGTCTTCATCGGGGTTTTCGATATGATCGATGCCGCTAAAGCATTTGTAGTCCCAGACGAACTCCGAGTACTTGCCTGCTCGCACCGGGAAGGTGTAGCGGGTCCAGGCTTCACATTCGATAATCTCGTCGTCGATCTGATTGCGATCGTCGGCGTTGACCCGCTGAACGCGGATAGCCTCTTTCTCATCGGCGCCCATCTTGTGGTTAACCACCACGTCCATCAGCACCGCAATGTCGTTGCGTTTTAACGCCCCGATAGCCGCCAGCAGTTGGTTTTTATCCCCGTATTTAGTGGGAATGGAGCCTTTTTGATCGAACTCACCGAGGTCGAAGAGATCGTAGCAGTCGTACCCGACGGAGTAACCACCAGACGCCCCTTTATAAGCCGGGGGCAGCCAGACCATGTTGATACCGATATCGTTTAAAAGGTCGGCGCGCTCGGCGACTTCCGGCCAGAGTTGGCCGCCATCAGGGTAATACCAGTGAAAAAACTGTAAAAGGGTGGGGTTTTTCATCTTCCGTGCTCCAGTTTAAGAACACAGACAGTATGAGCGAGGCGGACAAAGTTAGCGGGTGATATAACGAAATATAATCACCCGCTTGTCATCATCCCCGGATTAAAGATCGGCGGGGAAAAGAATATTGCCAGAAAGACGTCCATAAGTTGCATTCAGATTATGTTGTCGGGAGGAGTGCCCAACCAAAGTTCTCAGTTCATCCATACGCTGCTGCAGCAAGGCCTTAAGCTCAATTTCGTTATCGATGATCTGTCTCAGCATGGGGCGAATTTGCGCCTGCACGTGCGGCGCAATCTCATTCGCATCCTGGAACTGGGTCAGCTTTTCAACGGCGCTCAGGTATTTCACTTCGAAGGTAATAAGTTCATCCCAACGCCCTGATTTGGACATAGCCAGCATCGCGGCGCTGGTGGTTAACAGCTGCTGATAGTGTTGGAGCAATCCCAGATTGGCTTCCATTAGTCATTGTCCCGCATATGTTGAGAATTGGGTCCTATCTCTTTCCAGGCATCCGCGATGTTGTTCAGCAACCCCACCACTTCATTAATGGCATCAATATCGTTATGGATATTGGCCTGTAAAAGACGCCGCGTCATATAGTCGTAGAGGCTGTCGAGATTGGTAGTCAACTCGCCACCCACCTCGTGATTCAGCCCTGACTGCAGACCGTTACTGATAATATTGATGGCTTTTCCCAGCGCCTGCCCTTTACCGGGAATGTCCCCTTGCTCAATCAATATCATGGCCTTTTTCATGGCGCTTAACGCGCCATCAAAAAGTAAAACCACCAGTTGATGCGGGCTGGCACTCAGGACGGCACTCTCAACGCTTACCTGCGCATAGGCCTGAATTCCCGATTTTGTATACATCTTAAAACCTCAACTCATCATTCATTAACTGTTCATAGCATTGAACTGTTGTGTCAGATAGCTTCCGGTTTGATCCATAGAGGAAACAAGCTGACTCAAGCTGGTAAACTGCGTTTTATACCGTGCCATAGTGGCGGTAATTTGCGTGTTAACACGGTCATACTGATCGGAAAGGTTTTTCAACGTCTTGTTAATGCCGTCGGTGGCATTCTTAACGGAGCCGTCTGTCCCTAACATATCTTTCAGCAGGTTGCTGGTCTGGGTCGCTAAGCCGGTTGTTTTTCCGTCACCGGACAGCAGTGCAAGCACGTCGGTAGACTTTTCGGTCAGGGCTTTCCCTAACTTGGTGCTGTCCACGGTCAGCTTGCCGCTAATGTCCTGGGTAATACCCAACTGCGACAGCGTCGACAGCGTACCGGAACCTTGTGTAGACGAGATCGCTGAGCGCAGGCGCGTCTGGATATTACGCAGTGTGCCATCGCCCAGCAGGTCGCCATTGCTCGTATCCTGCGCGCCGTCACCCTGTTTAACCGCGGTATATTTTGTCTGGTTGCCGATAGTGGTCTGCAACGAGTTATACGCATCGACAAACGCCTGGATCGCATCGGTCATCGGCTGGTTGTCTTTCACAATCGACAGCGTTTCCGGGCTACCGACGTTGGTTTTGGTCAGATTGAGCGTTACGCCTTCCGGGGCATCAGTAATGGCATTGCTGCTACGTGTAATCTTAATGCCGTTAATGTTGACGATCGCATCCGCGGCAGCGACCTGAACCTTCATACCCGTCGATGAATCGAGCGGATCGTGGCTGATATATTTCGCCAGCTCGCTGTCGTCGGTGGTGATCGTCATTTCATTGGCGACACCGCTGTCACGTGAGGTCAGTGACAGGTAGTAACTGTTATCATCCGCTTTGATGATGCTGGCGGTAACGCTGCCTTGTTTGGCGTTGATCGCATCACGCACGTCCGCAAGGCTGGTTTTGTCGCTGGCCAGCGTCACCGTCAACGGATCTTTCTGACCCGGCTGAGTGATAGTGATGGTGCGCGAACTCAGGCTGCTGTCGCCCAGATCGGTATCTTTGCTGGCCACTTTCGGGCTCAGCAGCGTCTGCGCGGCCGCCAACTGCGTCACTTCTACCGAGTACGAACCGGCTGAAGCACTGCTCGCCAGGGTCGCACTGAATGCGGTGTTGGTACTGGTCACCTTTGACTGCGCAATCGCAGAGGTGTTTTTCAGCGCGTCTGCAGCAGTTTGAAACTTGGTCAGTGCAGTCTGAACGACGCCCCATGCAGTCAGTTTCGCTTTATATGAAGTCTGCTGCTGCGTGATCGGCGTGAGTTTGGTCTGTTCCGCTGTTTGTAAATTGTCATACAACGTATTGAGATCCAGACTGGTGCCTGCACCGAGTGAACTAACACTTGCCATTTTTTTCATCCTTTATTGTGACAGTCGCTGGATGCTCTATCGGCAGATGCGGGAAAAAGATTAGCGTTTTTTGCATTTATCAATGCGGAAATAAAGCGGATAAAGATCGGGCAGTTTGTCCTTTTAAAAAAATGATCTTTTTTCTAAAGGTTAGGAAGGGGAGGTCGATAATCAGGTTAGCGGTGAGAAAGCCGTAGGCAGAAGCCTGAATCTGAAACTATATTTGAAGGAATAAACCATGGCTGTTATTAATACTAATACCCTGTCTCTGATGACTCAGAACAACCTGAACAAATCTCAGTCTTCTCTGGGTACTTCGATTGAGCGTCTGTCCTCCGGTCTGCGTATCAACAACGCAAAAGATGACGCAGCAGGCCAGGCAATTGCTAACCGCTTCACCTCTAACATTAATGGCCTGAACGTGGCGGCGCGTAACGCCAACGACGGTATCTCCCTGGCGCAGACCGCAGAAGGCGCGCTGAGCGAAATTAACAACAACCTGCAGCGCGTTCGTGATCTGACCGTGCAGGCGCAGAACAGCTCTAACTCAGCTTCTGACATCGACTCCATCCAGTCAGAAGTCAACCAGCGTATGGCTGAAATCGACCGCGTAACCAAACAGACCGACTTCAACGGCACCAAAGTGCTGAACACCGGTTCTGATACAACCAAAACTTACTCCTTCCAGGTTGGCTCTAAAGATGCAGAAAAAATCAGTATCTCTATCGGTGCAAGTAAAGGCTGGGATCTGTATCAAACTTCCACTTCGGACGCCAATCTCGGCGGTGCATATGTTGCCACTGGTGCGTTAAGTGATAACACTGGCGCAACGGGTAACCGTAAAGTTGCCGCTAGCGGCTTTGATGTTCTGGCAGCGACCGCAACTGACGGCACGAGCGGCCCTCTTAAAACTATCGATGATGCGATTAAATCTGTTGATACTCAGCGCAGCCTGTTGGGTGCATCCCAGAACCGTTTCGAATCCACCATCACTAACCTGAACAACACGGTGAGCAACCTGTCTGCAGCACGCAGCCGTATTCAGGATTCTGATTACGCGACAGAAGTATCAAATATGTCTCGTGCGCAGATCCTGCAGCAGGCTGGCTCCTCGGTACTGGCGCAGGCTAACCAGGTTCCACAGACCATGCTGTCCCTTCTGCGTTAATCACATCTGTTTACGTAGTTTTAAAAAGCGCCGCTTGCCGGCGCTTTTTTTATCAAAAAAAATCAACGTAAAAAAGCTAAAGCATTCGTTTGTGGCGTCGATAACTATCATGACGGTGATGAAGCCGCGAGCGCATACCGAAACTCATATCTATTAAGGAAGGAATACATCATGGCTGTTATTAATACTAACACCCTGTCTCTGATGACTCAGAACAACCTGAACAAATCTCAGTCTTCTCTGGGTACTGCGATTGAGCGTCTGTCCTCCGGTCTGCGTATCAACAACGCGAAGGATGACGCTGCAGGCCAGGCGATTGCTAACCGCTTCACCTCTAACATCAATGGTCTGAACGTTGCAGCACGTAATGCCAACGACGGTATCTCCATGGCGCAGACCGCTGAAGGCGCGCTGGGCGAAATCAACAACAACTTACAGCGTGTGCGTGACCTGACCGTTCAGGCGCAAAACAGTTCTAACTCTGCCTCTGATATCGACTCCATTCAGTCTGAAGTCAATCAGCGTATGGCTGAGATTGACCGCGTGACCAAACAGACTGACTTTAACGGAACTAAAGTGCTGAACACAGGCGCGGCAACTGGTCAAACATATTCCTTCCAGGTTGGCTCCAAAGATGCTGAAAAAATCAGCATTTCTATCGGTGCGAGCAGCGGTTGGGATCTGTATCAGACTTCCACCGCTGCCACTGGCAACGGCGGCACTTATACTGCTGCCTCTGATTTAAAAGACAATACTAGCGCAACGGGTAACCGTAAAGTTGCCGCTAGCGGCTTTGACGTTCTCACTGCTACTGTAACTGCAACAGATGGTTCGGTAACTAGCGGCGCGCTGAAAACAATCGACGACGCGATCAAATCTGTTGATACTCAGCGCAGCCTGCTGGGTGCATCCCAGAACCGTTTCGAATCCACTATCACTAACCTGAACAACACGGTAAGCAACCTGTCTGCAGCGCGCAGCCGTATTCAGGATTCTGATTACGCGACAGAAGTATCGAATATGTCTCGTGCGCAGATCCTGCAGCAGGCTGGTTCCTCGGTACTGGCGCAGGCCAACCAGGTTCCACAGACTATGCTATCTCTGCTGCGGTAATCGTCAACGCTGTTCGTCAAAAGGCATCTTCGGATGCCTTTTTTGATCCCGCGAAATACCCCCCATTCTGTACGTTTTTTTAAAGATTCGTTTCCTCATCAGTGCACGACAATGTAGTCGTGAAAATTTATCTCCTGTCGCTTGTCTTGTTAAGGCCAGAGCCGACAGTTACACCTGTATGAGGAAAATCAATGAGCAGGGTTCTCATTAGCATTGAGCGATTGGCAAAACTGGATCATCAGACCAGCGAGCTTCTGGATTTGATAGACGCATTGCTGAAGCAGGGCTGGTCAGTTGATGTTAACACTGCTCGTATTTTGAAAAATGCCGCACCGGCGTTACTGGCGTTGCAAGCACAACCCATGATTACCTTGGTGACGGATAAGGCTGGCGCACTGGCTGAGACATACGATGTTATCTGGATCTATAACGGTTTTTTTAGCCAGAAACTGATTGAGAAAATCGCTGATAGCCAACTGGTTTCGCGGATTGTCTTCCGTCATTTCTTTGATTATGCCGACGTGTATATTCCTTATGGTCCCGCACTGGAAAATAGGATCGCTGTGGCCTCGTTGAGCCTCTCAGCATCTACGACCAGTAAATTAAATGAAACGGGCGTTACGCAAGAGAAAATGATCGATTTCCCATGGACGTTGGGTGACGCTTTCGCAGCGCCCGATGTTCAGGTCAACCGAGAGGGGATCAAAAATATCCTCTATGTCAGTGGCGAATTATCGACGGAGATGCAGGAAGTTCAGCAGTTTCTTGAAGACAGAGGCCTTATAGTTGACTGGCTGGATCAACACAGCTTATCCGAACGGCTGACACCCGCCTTTTTCCAGCAGTACGATGTCGTGATTGCCAGTGAGTCTTTCGTACCCATGGCGATCGCTTCTTCAGTACCTGTGTTCCTGTCGGCGGGCGGTTATGTTGAAGGCTACCTGACGCAAAGTAATTTTACTGAAAACCAGAATTTTCATTTTTCCTGCGCCAATTCATTAGCCAGGTTTAAACCGGAAGAGTGGTATGAACTGCTTTTGCAGGGTTATAACAATGCCCGTCAATGGGTGGATTCACAAAGCCATAGGTTACGCCAGCAGTGGCTATTGAGCCTTCGTTTACCGGCCCTGCTGGAAGCGTTGCCCGAAGCCGACATGATTAGCCTGAGCGATAAAGAAATTACCGATCTGACGCTGCACGCCAAAACCTTAGTAGCTGATAAAGTTAAGGATTACAGCATCCAGCAATGGTTGAAAGATCGCAAAATCAGTGAAGCCCGTACCCAGGCGTTAAAAGCCTTCATTGGATCGGTGCCTGGCAGCAATGATATCGGCGTGGTCATTGTAGGGGATGATGCGTCAGAGCTGCACGCAAGTATTGATTCTGTGCTGGTGCAAAGCGAGGCGGCTAAATCTGTCACGGTTCTGACGGCCAATCGTGATTTTTCCCATGCAGGGGTGAAAATCCGCTTCTGTGCGGCAGCCTGGACACACGAGTTTAATACTCTCGTGACGCAAAGTGCCCATCAGAAATTGATGTTCCTGCCCGCAGGAATACGCCTGCTTGAGGATGCCCTGATTCTGCTGGCCGAACAGCAAATCAGACATCCCCAGCAGAAGATCTGGTACGCAGATGAGATGAAAATTGATGAATATGATGAGCATGAAGTTCTGCTACGGCCAGCCTGTAATGTCGACTTAGTCAGAAGCTTTCCTTATATGGGTAGCGTGATGCTCTTTCAGCGCGAATTTTTGGCGGACATCGGCGGTTTTGATACCAGCCTGACGCTATTGCCTGGCTATGATGCGCTGTTCCGCTGTATGGAACACTTTGGCCCGACGGCGATTGGCCGGGTGGCTGAGGTTATCTACTCCACCCCATCACCTACCATCGACTGGTTAAACAATAAAGCCATCCAGGCGGAACATGTGCTGGTGGTGAATGCGCATCTTCGTCGAATGAACCTTGATGCCGTAGCGGAAGAGACGGAAAGCAGTTTTGTGAAAAGGGTGCGCTACCGCTGGGCGGCGCAGCCGCTGGTGTCGATTATTATTCCGACGCGGGATCACTACGCGCTGTTGAAAAATTGCATAGAAACATTGATGGAGAAAACAGCCTGGACCCGTTATGAGCTGATCATTGTCGACAATGATTCTATTTGTCACGACACCCAGCGATTTGTGATGCAGCTTGAAAACCTGAAATTATCCAACATCAAGGTGCTACTTTATCCCGGGTCGTTTAATTTCTCGGCCATTAACAACTTCGCGGCCCAGTATGCACAGGGCGAAGTACTGCTGTTCTTAAATAATGATATTACAATTACGCATCCTGACTGGCTTGATGCGATGCTTGAACAGGCGTTGCGCCCAGAAGTGGGTATGGTCGGTGCACGGCTGGAATATAAAGACGGTCGCGTGCAGCATGCCGGATATACCGTCGGCGTAAAGTTTGGGGTTGAGCCTTCATTTGGTCCTGAGGGGGCTAACGAGAGCGGCTATCTTCACTATCTGAAAGCTACGCACAACGTTACGGCTGTAAGTGCCTCGTGCATGATGATCCGTAAAGAAGTGTTCATTGCCGCTAATGGCTTCTCCGAAGAGGAGTTTCCGATTTACTTTGGTGACGTTGATCTGGGGCTGAAACTGCAACAGCAAGGCTATCTAAACGTCTGGACGCCCTATGCCCGGGTTGAGCATATGGGCGGTGCGTCGCGTCTGATGCATGAGAAATTCAATGTTCCTGCGCGGCCGGATCTGGGTGTTCTCTCCGCTCTGCGCGCTAAATGGGGCGCTGCGCTGCATAGCGATACGGCGTATCACCCCAGCCTGCATAAAATGGGCAAACTGTTCACTCTTTCCGAAGGAACGGCACGTTTCAGGGAGGCGTTGCCAGGACGACCGCTGCCTGTAGTGCTGGCAAATCATGTTAACTGGTATGGTTGCGGTAACCATCGCGTCATTCAGCCGTTTAAAGCAATGGAAGAGAATCTGCTGCTTGAGGGGGGGATGAGCCTCGGGACGTCAGGGGTAATGGAGGTTGCGCAACTGCAGCCAGATATCATTCTGATGGAGCTGATTACGGGGAATGGTTTCCCTTCCATCATTGAGCAATACCGTCAGGTCTGCGACGCGAAAATCGTCGTTGAATATGACGATTATTTGCTGAATCTGCCGATAAAAAACGGCAACCGGGCGCATTTCCCGCAAAGTATTGTGAAGAATTTCCGTCGTGTTCTCGAGACGGCAGACTGGGTAGTAGTCTCCACACACGCCCTGAAGCAGGCCTACAGCGAATACCACCCGGATATTCGTGTTGCGCAGAACCGTCTGGCGACCCGGCAGTGGGGCCATTTGTTTAGCGCGCGCGGTACGGGTAATAAAATTCGCGTCGGTTGGGCAGGGGGGGGCACCCATGCGGGCGATCTGGAGATCCTGCGCCCGATTATCAAAGCGCTTGAAGATAAGGTGGAGTGGGTCTTTATGGGAATGAAGCCGGACAATGTGAAATGCGAATTCCACCCCGGTGTTCCCTTCGAGATGTATCCAGAAAAACTGTCAAGCCTGAACCTAGATCTCGCGCTGGTGCCGTTGGAAATCAACCAGTTTAATGAATGCAAGAGCAACCTGCGACTGCTTGAAATCGGAACCTGCGGTGTGCCAATCATTGCTACCAACATTGAACCTTATCGCTGTGGACTGCCCGTTACGCTGGTTGATAATCGTTTTAAAGACTGGATGAACGCGATTATGACCTATATCAACGATGAGACATTACGCGTGACGGAGGGAGATGCACTGCGTGAGCAGATTCATCGCGACTGGTATCTGCGTGATGAAGGGCTTAATGAATGGCGCCACGGCTGGTTATCTGAAGTGAAATAACTTGATTTTCGTATATTTAGATATGTATGGAGAAATCGTGTAAATGCATTTTAAAGACATTTTTTTTGCACATTACACGATTATTAACACATATTGTTTTGGTATTATTATGCAAATTAGTTTGTCGCTGGAAATGGTCGATATGATACGTATATAAATTTTTTTTGTACGTTTATTCCGTTTAGTGGATTCGTTCTTTTTTTACGAGAGTTTAATACTGCTTGAGTTAAAGGGTAATTAAATTTATAAGAGTGCTTAACTGAGAGGCCGTTTCTTGACTAAGACGTCATGTTGACGTTGTATATTGCTGAACAGTTAAAACTCATATGGCAGAAAAATGTATATCGGGCTTGTAAAAGTTTGGCATTTTCTTTGCGCACTTTTTAAATATTGCAAAAGGTTATTCTTTTCAAAAAAGAGGTTATGCGTATAAAAATTACTATTGGTTTATAGTATGCCCTAACATTTTATATATGTGATAAATAAATTTAGGAAGTTAAATGACTTTAAATAATGATATTAAAATCAAGAAGTTAATGCGAGAGTTGTCGTCTCTGCACTTTAAAATGTCACGAGAGGATGGGAGTTATATGATATACCCAATTCGTCTTCTTGAAGGAGGTGAGATAAGTGGTCACTATAACGAAAATGAGTACACATGGAAAATTATTAATGGAGAGTTGTTTTTTTATGCGAAAAATGGGCAGGCTAGCACAGCATTTGGAAAGCCATTTCTTGAAAATGGAGAGTTGACTTTTAAAGGTTGTTTTTTACTGGTTCCTGAGTGGAAAATTAAGCATAAGCTTAAACAGATAGACTTTAGTTATGATTCCCTAGATGTAAATACAATGCTGACAAGATCGACGCTTAAGGACAACATTCAGCAATTTCGTTGGGAGGTAGGAAACCATACTTATGGTACCCCCTCAGTTATGGAGGCAAGAATGGCAGGTCTTAGAATTGGCAAATTCTGCTCCATAGGCCCTGGAGTGACTATAATATTGGGAAATCATGTCACTAATACAGCGACCACTTATCCATTTTCTTCTTTATCGCTATTTTGGCCGGGAGCTCGAAGAGATTATATAGAAGATCATGACACTAAGGGAGACGTAAAGATTGGTAATGATGTGTGGATTGGTAAAAATGCCACAATCATGTCTGGTGTTAATATCGGTGACGGTGCTATTATTGCTGCGAATAGTGTCGTTACAAAAGATGTTAGACCTTATTCTATAGTCGGTGGGAATCCTGCAAAATTATTACGTATGAGGCATTGCGATGATATAATTGATGCGTTGCTTCAGATTCAATGGTGGAACTGGAGTGATGAGGAAATTGATAATAGCATAAAATATCTCATGTCAGATGTTAATGCTTTTATAACTCGTTTTAAAAAATAAATCCCCATCTCTTTTTAGTAGTGATTTAAAATTTTGATGATTTAATTGAAATTGCGTAAATGCCTGTTTTTGATTTGTTCACTACAACAACAGAGACAGGCTCATACGGGTGATTTATGACTTAGAGTCCTTGCGGTATGATTGGCTAAAGAAGTTAATACCGGAGCTGCCTTAATCACTTTGCAGCTATGCTGATGGCATTATCATTACAATGGCTCTCAACGTAGAGTTAACAGGTCATGTTGGTGATAAAAAACCGTCAAAACAGATTGAAAATCCGTAATGGTTACATATCCAAATGATTTCTGAGCGAGGATGGAGAGATCGAATTGAATATAACACATAGCCGTGAAAATACTTCTGAATTTAAAGTGGTTAATTAAACTCAGTAGTAGAACACGCAGATAGGCAGCTAAATTTTTTATAGACTAAGAGTAAGCTCGAGAATTAAGTGGCCACCACACTAATTGACATGAATAGCGTAGACGTCTCGCCCACTTTAATATTAAAAGTTACCGAAAGCCTATAAAATGCGGTTGATGAATGGCAGAGTGATAGCTGATTTAAATTCTTTCCGAAACAAGAGCCATTAGAAATTTTTATTAACATGGCAGTTAAAGATACTTAATAAGTATATCAATTAAATGCTGGAAATTGGTAATGATTCATTTTATTATTTTGTTCGGTGAACTTATGAGCGAACACTTCCGATATTCGAGTATTTTGAAAGAATTGCTGACAGGCTCATTTCCTGATGAGTCTGCTAGGCAGGAAGGCTAGCTTTTGCATTCTTGATGCAATACCTCGCCATTTAGCTTAACTTTCAAAATAACCCCCCAATCCCCCCCTATTCACACGATTAAAACCCCTCCAGAAACGGATAATCATGCCGATAACTCAACTAACGCAGGGCTGTTTATCGTGAATTCACTCTATACCGCTGAAGGTGTAATGGATAAACACTCGCTGTGGCAGCGTTATGTTCCGCTGGTGCGACATGAAGCATTGCGGCTTCAGGTGCGGCTACCGGCGAGTGTGGAACTGGACGATCTGCTACAAGCGGGCGGTATCGGGTTATTGAATGCAGTTGACCGGTACGACGCTCTGCAAGGAACGGCATTTACGACTTACGCAGTACAGCGTATTCGTGGTGCGATGCTGGACGAACTGCGCAGCCGGGATTGGGTGCCGCGCAGCGTCCGACGCAATGCACGCGAAGTAGCGCAAGCAATGGGGCAGCTGGAGCAAGAGCTCGGACGTAACGCGACGGAAACTGAAGTTTCGGAGCGTCTGGGGATCTCCACGGCTGACTATCGCCAGATGTTGCTCGATACCAATAATAGCCAACTCTTCTCTTATGATGAGTGGCGCGAAGAGCATGGCGATAGCATCGAACTGGTGACGGACGATCATCAGCAGGAAAACCCATTGCACCAGTTAATGGAAGGCAATGTACGCCAGCGCGTGATGGAAGCCATCGAAGCTTTACCGGAACGCGAGCAGCTGGTGTTGACCCTCTATTACCAGGAGGAGCTCAATCTCAAGGAGATTGGCGCTGTACTGGAAGTAGGGGAGTCGCGGGTTAGCCAGCTGCACAGCCAGGCCATTAAACGCTTACGTACCAAGCTGGGTAAGTTATAGGTGATCCTTATCACCCGTTAAGTGCCGCACAACGTATTGACAACCAGGAGTTATCATGACGGTGCAGCAATCTAAAAGACGGCCATTAAGCCGCTACCTGAAAGACTTTAAACACAGCCAGACGCATTGCGCCCATTGCCATAAGCTGCTCGATCGCATCACGCTGGTTCGTCGCGGCGAAATCGTCAATAAAATTGCGATTTCCCGCCTCGATACTTTGCTGGATGAAGCCGGATGGCTGGAAGAGCAGAAGGAGTGGGTGGCGTTATGTCGTTTTTGTGGCGATCTGCACTGCAAAGAGCAGAGCGACTTTTTCGATATCATCGGCTTCAAGCAATTCCTGTTTGAGCAAACAGAGATGAGCCATGGCACGGTGCGCGAATATGTCGTGCGTCTGCGTCGCCTGGGCCAGCATCTGACCACGCAGCGTATCTCTCCTGAGTTACTGACTAACGGCGATCTGGATGAAAATCTGGAGCCATGGCTGCCTGCAACCAGCACCAATAACTACCGGATCGCGCTGCGCAAGTACGCGCAATTTAAAACGCAAATGCCGGTGTCGCCGAAGCAGAAAGTCCACCGCGAAACAACTTCTGATATATATTAAAAATGAATAACATGTAGCGGAGTCGTGTTTGACCTTGCGGCCGAACGCCCTACACTACACTCAAAATTCCAATGATATCGGGGTAAGTATGAAATTTGCACTTCTGGGTCGTCAGGCGCTGATGGGTGTAATGGCCGTTGCGCTGGTTGCCGGTATGAGCGTCAAAACGTTCGCGGCAGAAGGTCTGTTAAATAAAGTCAAAGAGCGCGGCACGCTGCTGGTTGGGCTGGAAGGCACCTATCCTCCGTTCAGCTATCAGGGTGACGACGGCAAACTGACCGGCTTTGAAGTGGAGTTCGCTGAAGAGCTGGCGAAACACCTCGGCGTGAAAGCGTCGCTGAAGCCGACCAAATGGGACGGCATGCTGGCCTCGCTGGACTCCAAACGTATTGATGTGGTGATTAACCAGGTCACCATCTCTGACGAACGTAAGAAAAAATATGACTTCTCCACCCCGTATACCGTCTCCGGTATCCAGGCGCTGGTGAAGAAAGGCAACGAAGGCTCGATTAAATCTGCCGCCGATCTGAAAGGCAAAAAAGTCGGTGTTGGTCTGGGGACCAACTACGAAGAGTGGCTGCGCCAGAACGTGCAGGGCGTCGATATTCGTACCTATGATGATGACCCGACCAAATACCAGGATCTGCGCGTAGGCCGTATCGATGCCATTCTGGTTGACCGTCTGGCGGCGCTGGATCTGGTGAAGAAAACTAAAGACACTCTGGCCGTTGCCGGTGATGCCTTCTCCCGTCAGGAAGCTGGCGTGGCGATCCGCAAAGACAACGACGATCTGGTGAAAGCGGTCGACGGGGCCATTGCTGAGATGCAGAAAGACGGCACCCTGAAGGCGCTCTCCGAGAAATGGTTCGGGGCAGACGTCACAAAGTAAGCAGTTGAATGCAAAAAAAGGCGCTTATCAAAGCGCCTTTTTTATTTCCTCGCCAGCAACGTGCATAATAAAAAAAGACAGACTTAGACAGGGTTACGGAGGTTTTCATGTCATTACAGAATCTAACGCGTTTTCCGCGCCTCGAATTTATTGGCGCCCCGACGCCACTGGAGTATTTGCCGCGCTTATCGGACTACCTCGGGCGCGACATCCTCATCAAACGTGATGACGTGACGCCCATGGCGATGGGTGGCAATAAACTGCGCAAGCTGGAGTTCCTTGCGGCAGATGCCCTGCGCGAAGGGGCCGACACGCTGATTACCGCAGGGGCGATCCAGTCCAACCACGTGCGCCAGACCGCGGCCGTGGCGGCAAAGCTGGGCCTGCACTGCATCGCCTTGCTGGAAAACCCGATTGGCACGCGGGCAGAAAACTACCTCAGCAACGGCAACCGTCTGCTGCTGGACTTGTTCAATGTGCAGATAGAAATGTGTGATGCGCTGATCGACCCTGTGGCGCAGCTGCATGAGCTGGCCACCCGCGTCGAAGCTCAGGGCTTCCGTCCTTATGTGATCCCGGTGGGCGGTTCGAACGCGCTGGGTGCCCTGGGGTACGTTGAAAGCGCGCTGGAGATCGCCCAGCAGTGTGAAGGGGCGGCGGACATCTCCTCGGTGGTGGTCGCCTCCGGCAGCGCCGGCACCCATGCCGGACTGGCGGTCGGGCTGGAGCAGTTAATGCCCAACGTCGAACTGATTGGCGTCACCGTCTCACGCAGCGTTGCCGAGCAAAAACCGAAAGTGGTCACCCTGCAACAGGCGGTGGCCGAACAACTGGAAGTGAGCGCCAGTGCCGATATCATCCTGTGGGATGACTACTTCGCGCCGGGCTACGGCACCCCAAATGAGGAAGGCACCGAGGCGGTGAAACTGCTGGCGCGTCTGGAAGGTATCCTGCTGGATCCGGTCTATACCGGTAAAGCGATGGCTGGCCTTATCGACGGCATCAGCCAGAAGCGCTTCAAAGATGAAGGGCCGATCCTGTTTATTCATACTGGCGGGGCGCCGGCACTCTTTGCCTACCATCCTCACGTCTAAATCACAGGCAGAAAAATCATAATGCAAGAAAGTATTCAACTGGTGATGGATTCGCTGCCTTACCTGCTGAAAGGTGCGGTGTTTACGCTGCAACTGAGTATCGGCGGCATGTTCTTTGGTCTGGTGCTGGGCTTTATCCTGGCCCTGATGCGCATGTCAACGCTGCTGCCGGTGCGCTGGCTGGCACGTTTTTATATCTCCGTATTTCGCGGCACGCCGCTGATTGCCCAGCTGTTTATGATCTATTACGGCCTGCCACAGTTTGGTATCGAGCTCGACCCGATCCCGGCGGCGATGATCGGCCTGTCGCTTAACACCGCGGCTTATACTTCGGAAACTCTGCGTGCGGCGATCTCCTCCATTGAAAAAGGGCAGTGGGAAGCCGCAGCCAGTATTGGTATGACCCCGTGGCAAACCCTGCGCCGGGCCATTCTGCCTCAAGCCGCACGGGTAGCCCTGCCGCCGCTAAGCAACAGCTTTATCAGCCTGGTGAAAGACACCTCGCTGGCGGCCACCATTCAGGTACCGGAGCTGTTCCGCCAGGCGCAGCTGATTACCTCGCGCACGCTGGAGGTCTTCACCATGTATCTGGCCGCCTCGCTGATCTACTGGGTGATGGCGACGGTGCTGTCGGCGCTGCAGAACTATTTTGAAAACCAGCTAAACCGCCAGGAGCGTGATCCGAAATGAGTGCTATCGACGTTAAAAACCTGGTGAAGAAGTTTCACGGCCAGACGGTGCTGCATGGCATCGACCTGGAAGTGCAGGAGGGCGAAGTGGTGGCCATCATCGGGCCGAGCGGTTCCGGTAAAACCACGCTGCTGCGCAGTATTAACCTGCTGGAACATCCGGAAGGCGGCACCATCCGCGTGGGTGAGATCACCATTGATACTGGCAAGCCCCTGAGCCAGCAAAAGAGTTTGATTCGCCGTTTGCGTCAGCATGTCGGCTTCGTCTTCCAGAGCTTTAATCTGTTTCCCCATCGCACGGTGCTGGAAAACATCATTGAAGGGCCAGTGATTGTCAAAGGCGAACCGAAAGATGAAGCCACTGCCCGCGCCCGCGAACTGCTGGCGAAGGTGGGGCTTTCCGGCAAGGAGACCAGCTATCCGCGTCGTCTCTCCGGCGGGCAGCAGCAGCGTGTGGCCATTGCCCGGGCGCTGGCGATGCGTCCTGACGTTATTCTTTTTGATGAACCGACCTCGGCGCTGGATCCGGAGCTGGTGGGGGAGGTGCTGAACACCATTCGTCAGCTGGCGCAGGAAAAACGCACCCTGGTGATCGTCACCCATGAGATGAGCTTTGCCCGCGATGTGGCGGACCGGGCTATTTTTATGGATCAGGGTCGCATTGTGGAGCAGGGGCCGGCAAAATCACTCTTTGCCGACCCTCAGCAGCCCCGTACCCGGCAATTCCTCGAAAAATTCCTGATGCAATAGCATATTTGTTCTTAATTGCTCCGGAAATATTCACCGGAGCAATATATTCACTCCATATATGAATGCTCCCCTGATTTTATCCGGTTATTGCCGCCCTAAGTACATAAAATGTGTAGATAATTATCCTTGAGACGATATTTTATACATATAAATAAGATTTATGTGTTAGTTTAAGAATCCATAATAATGATTATCTTTTACAGGGGCTTAATTCAGTCAGTATGAAGGATTTAGATTTTTTCACATGGCGGCGGGACTGCTTCCTACGTTTTCAGGAGATGACTTCTGCCGACGAGGTATATCCCGAACTTCAACGACAAACACAGAACCTGGGCTATGATTTCTTCTCCCTCTGCGTTCGTCATCCGGTGCCTTTCACGCGGCCTAAAGTCTCGGTACATTCAACCTATCCGCAACAGTGGATGGCCCAGTATCAGGCAGAGAATTATTTCGCCATCGATCCGGTGCTCAAACCCGAAAATTTCGTTCACGGGCATTTACCCTGGAACGATGCCTTATTCTCAGAGGCGCAACCCTTATGGGACGGCGCGCGCGACCACGGGCTGCGTAAAGGAATCACCCAATGCCTGATGCTACCTAATCATGCGATGGGCTTCCTTTCGGTCTCCAGTACCAGTCTGCCAGTGAATATCCTGGCGAATGAAGTGGTTGAATTACGTCTGCAAATTCTGGTGCAACTGGCGTTGACCACGCTGCTACGGCTGCAACATGAAATGGTGATGCCACCTGAGATGAAATTCAGCAAGCGCGAGAAAGAGATTCTTAAATGGACAGCGGAAGGGAAGACCTCGGCAGAAATAGCGATCATTCTTTCTATTTCTGAAAATACGGTTAACTTCCATCAGAAAAATATGCAGAAGAAATTCAATGCGCCGAACAAGACGCAGATCGCATGCTATGCGGCAGCGACGGGGATTATCTGACTACACTTCTGTTCTGCGTGGCAGGCGAGTAAACGGCTGAATGCACTGCGTTCAGCCGTTTTTGTTTTATTGGCGGTAAGCTTGTTTGATCTGCTTAACGGTGCCGGAAAATACCGCGGCCTGAGCCTGGTCTTCCATCTCAGCAATCTGGCGTTCCATCTTAATGATCACACGGCCAGCGTCCGCCTGGCCCATCGCCTGCAGCATCAGAGCCAGCAGGTTTTTCAGACAGGAGACTTCCTGTGCCAGTTCTTGATTATTCTGCGCAGTGGCGAAATCAGGTGTGCTCATTTATTTTCCTCATGATAAAAACAGCGCTTTTGCGCATAGATCAAAGTTAAGGCGGCGGAGTATATCACAAGCCGTCAGGAAAAACGCAGTGCTTGTTTTTTGTACTTTCTCGCGTTTAGTTTATTCAATTGAACAAACATTAACTCTGATTTTTCTAAGACTTTAGTGTGGGTTAATTGTTTGTAGAAGGTAGGCAAGAGGTTAATTATTGTTACAAATTTAAAAGGTGTATTTTAACAGCATTATATGCGCTGTAAACTTTGTAAGTTTTTGAAAACATCCGCCTGAAAAAAGAGACCGAAGCCGCATTGCACAAGGCTCCAGTTTCCAGTTGATGTACAAGTTAATTTCCAAAAAAGGGAGCAATATCGGCGATATGCATTTTTTAACGTTTTCAGTTTCGGATAAAAACCGTTAATATATGCCGAAATAACTGTCTGTAGCCGTTATCCCTATTCTGGAGAATTTCCTTTGATCAACGTCCTTCTTGTTGATGACCACGAACTGGTGCGCGCAGGGATACGACGCATTCTTGAAGATATTAAAGGTATTAAAGTGGCTGGTGAGGCCTGCTGCGGTGAAGACGCCGTGAAATGGTGCCGGTCAAATACCGCTGATGTTGTCCTGATGGACATGAACATGCCTGGGATTGGCGGCCTGGAAGCGACGCGCAAAATCGCGCGTACCTGGGTTGATACCAAAGTGATCATGCTGACGGTTCACACTGAAAATCCCCTTCCTGCAAAAGTGATGCAGGCGGGCGCTTCCGGTTATTTAAGTAAAGGTGCCGCCCCCCAGGAGATGGTTAATGCGATCCGCTCCGTGTTTTCCGGGCAGCGCTATATCGCGTCCGATATTGCGCAGCAGATGGCCCTCAGCCAGATTGAGCCAGAAAAGACCGAATCACCCTTTGCAAGTTTGTCTGAGCGCGAATTGCAGATTATGCTGATGATTACCAAAGGCCAAAAGGTGAATGAGATCTCCGAGCAGCTTAATCTCAGCCCGAAAACGGTGAATAGCTACCGCTATCGTATGTTCAGTAAACTGAACATCCATGGCGACGTTGAACTCACTCACCTGGCCATCCGTCATGGTCTGTGCAATGCCGAGACCCTAATTAGTCAGTGAGTGATGTGTTTGAATCCAGTGCTTTCCTGAAAACCGTTACCAGCCAGCCAGGCGTCTACCGGATGTATGACGCCGGCGGGACGGTTATCTACGTCGGAAAAGCGAAAGATCTCAAAAAGCGACTTTCCAGCTATTTCCGCAGCAATCTTGCTTCCCGCAAAACAGAGGCGCTGGTCGCCCAGATCCAGCAGATCGATGTCACTGTGACCCACACAGAGACCGAAGCGCTGTTGCTGGAGCATAACTACATCAAGCTGTATCAGCCGCGTTACAACGTGCTGCTGCGCGATGACAAATCCTATCCGTTTATTTTTCTCAGCAGCGATACTCATCCTCGGCTGGCGACCCATCGTGGCGCCAAACATGCGAAAGGCGAGTACTTCGGCCCGTTCCCTAACGGTTATGCCGTGCGGGAGACCCTGGCCCTGCTGCAAAAGATTTTCCCGATTCGCCAGTGCGAAAACAGCGTCTATCGCAACCGCTCCCGCCCCTGTCTGCAGTATCAGATTGGTCGCTGCCTCGGGCCCTGCGTGGAAGGGCTGGTCAGCGAAGAGGAGTATGCGCAGCAGGTGGACTATGTGCGTCTGTTCCTCGCCGGGAAAGACGATCAGGTCCTGACCCAGCTGATTGCCCGTATGGAAAAGGCCAGCCAGGCGCTGAACTTTGAAGAGGCGGCGCGGATCCGCGATCAGATTCAGGCCGTGCGTCGGGTCACGGAAAAACAGTTTGTCTCCAACAATGGTGATGACCTGGATGTGATTGGCGTGTCGTTTGATGCGGGCATGGCCTGCGTCCATGTGCTCTTTATCCGCCAGGGCAAGGTGCTGGGCAGCCGCAGCTACTTCCCGAAAGTGCCGGGCGGCACCGAACTGGGCGAAGTGGTGGAGACCTTTGTCGGCCAGTTCTATCTTCAGGGTAGCCAGATGCGTACCCTGCCGTCGGAAATTTTGCTCGATTTTAATCTGAGCGATAAGACGCTGCTGGCCGATTCGCTGTCGGAACTGGCGGGGCGTAAGGTGAACGTTCAGACTAAACCGCGCGGCGATCGTGCCCGCTACCTGAAGCTGGCGCGCACCAATGCGGCGACGGCCCTGAGCACCAAACTGTCGCAGCAGTCGACCATTCATCAGCGTCTTGCCGCGCTGGCGACGACGCTGCAGCTGCCGGAAGTGAAACGGATGGAGTGTTTCGACATCAGCCACACGATGGGAGAGCAGACCGTGGCCTCCTGCGTGGTGTTCGATGCCAACGGGCCGCTGCGCGCGGAATATCGCCGCTACAATATCACCGGCATCACCCCTGGCGATGACTATGCCGCCATGAATCAGGTTTTACGCCGTCGCTACGGTAAAGCCATCGAAGAGAGCAAGATCCCGGACGTCATTATCATTGACGGGGGTAAAGGGCAGCTCGGCCAGGCTAAATCGGTATTCGCCGAACTGGACGTTCCCTGGGATAAGCATCATCCGCTGTTACTGGGCGTGGCAAAAGGTACCGACCGTAAAGCCGGGCTGGAAACCCTGTTCCTGGAGCCGGAAGGGGAGGGCTTTAGCCTGCCGCCGGATGCGCCTGCGCTGCATGTTATCCAGCATATTCGCGATGAGTCGCACGATCACGCGATTGGCGGCCACCGTAAAAAACGCGCGAAAGTGAAAAACACCAGTACGCTGGAAACGATCGAAGGGGTCGGGCCAAAGCGTCGCCAGATGCTGCTGAAATACATGGGCGGTTTGCAAGGATTACTCAACGCCAGCGTGGAGGAAATTGCAAAAGTGCCGGGTATTTCGCAAGGGCTGGCAGAAAAGATCTACTACTCGTTGAAACATTGAGGGCTCTGTAGCAACATAGGGCTAATAATTACTGACAACAAACAGTTACCGTCACTATGCGATTAAACATCCCTACGTTGTTAACGCTTTTCCGCGTCGTCCTTATCCCTTTCTTTGTGCTGGCGTTTTATCTGCCCTTCGTCTGGGCACCTTTCGCCTGTGCATTGATCTTTTTCATTGCGGCAGTCACCGACTGGTTTGACGGCTATCTGGCGCGTCGCTGGAACCAGAGCACCCGTTTTGGCGCCTTCCTCGACCCGGTAGCAGACAAGGTGATGGTCGCCATCGCCATGGTGCTGGTGGTCGAGCATTACCATACCTGGTGGGTGACACTGCCTGCCGCGACCATGATCGCCCGCGAGATTATTATCTCGGCCCTGCGTGAGTGGATGGCCGAACTGGGCAAACGCAGCAGTGTGGCGGTCTCCTGGATCGGCAAGGTGAAAACCACTTCCCAAATGGCCGCGCTGGTGTGGATGCTGTGGCGTCCAAACGAGTGGGTAGAGTGGGCCGGCATCGCTCTGTTTATGGTCTCAGCTGTGCTGACGCTCTGGTCTATGTTGCAATATTTGAACGCTGCACGCGGCGATTTGCTTGATCAGTGATCGTTTCGCCGTAATTTTCAGCAAACGATCCTGAGTTAAGAAAAATAACGTTGACTCAAAGCGTCAGGTAAGTAGAATGCAACGCATCGAACGACGGCACGGTTCGTTAGTCGATAAGAAAATCAAGTGATTAGCATAATGACTTGGTGATTGCGGGAATAGCTCAGTTGGTAGAGCACGACCTTGCCAAGGTCGGGGTCGCGAGTTCGAGTCTCGTTTCCCGCTCCAAATTTAAGACAGTCGCATTTGCGGGTGTCAGTCGCAAGACAAAAGATTTAAGGCGCGTTAGCAAAGCGGTTATGTAGCGGATTGCAAATCCGTCTAGTCCGGTTCGACTCCGGAACGCGCCTCCACTTTCTTCCCGAGGCCGGATGGTGGAATCGGTAGACACAAGGGATTTAAAATCCCTCGGCGTTCGCGCTGTGTGGGTTCAAGTCCCACTCCGGCTACCATGGGAAAAAGAAGAATAATCAAAGCAATAAGCAGTGTCGTGAAACCACCGAAAGGTGGTTTTTTTGTGCCTGAAATTTTATCCTTGCGCAAGAAATACATGCTTGTAAGCAAACATACCGGTATGTATCCGGTTTGGACTTATACGTATTAATAAGGAACTGTTCCTTCTATAAGCAATCCCGCCTCTTTAAGTGCAAGCACAACATTCATTTGCTGATTATGGTTAGCCGCAGGCTGGATAAGAGCAACAGTGCTCAATGTCCACAACTGGCGAGGAGTGTAAATACTTTCAGAATCAGCCAGTACAAGCCGGGCAGCCCGGATTGCATAATCTTTATTAGGCCCGTTCAATGCACGTGCAGAAAGATACTCTCCGGGTCGAACACCTTTCACCCAGCCAAACTGACATAAACCCAAAAATGCTGATTTGGGACAGCCTTTTTCCTTTCCTGCTACAGCGCGAGACCACGCTTCGGTCGGAGATAATTGCTGATTGATGAGCTCAACGGCATTGAGGGTGACGAGCCCATAGCCACTTTGACTGATTATCATTATTTACCATATTGATGTTTTGGTTTGATTTACCTAACGATGGTATCATTTGATGATGGTAAGTAATGATTTTTCAACAGTGATTCAAAGATGCTGACGCAATATGTAATGGGGCAGCGTAAAGCGTTATGGGATGCTTTTTGCCACCGCCAGGAAATCATTCAGAACAGTACACCGCTGTTCGATGTAGACCATGAGTCTATTGTGCGTACCCGGAAGATAGGGAAAAACTCATTCAGAAGTATTCTCTCGCGCAGTGAACCGATGGAATCTATGGTTCTTTCTCAGACAAAAATTTTACTAGATGATCTTTCGCACAAACGAGATCAGTTTGATGGCCTCATCTACATGATGTTTACACGTGAAAATGATGATGTCATTCCACTTTATATTGGTAAAGCCGAATCAAAAGGACGTAGTAATCCGATTTCAGCCAATATAAAAGATGTGGCCCGGGTTAAAGATAAGTTTGCCCGGTGGGGAGATAACTATCAGTACCATATCGGAGACCTGAGCGCATCCGTGTTGCCTGGACATGAGACTAAATACGTCACGCTGAAGTACCAGCAGTGGGCAGATAGTCTGTTTGTTTCTTATCCCGCTGAAAGACCACAATTAAAAAAAGATATATGGTTCTGGTGTAAGGCATGGAACAAAAATGATACTGGTATTTGGCCCGAGTTTGGTCCAACAAGGTTAACCTTTCTGGAATACCTTTTGATCGGTGTGGCTAGTTCATTATTCCCCGAAGCGTTGCTTAACCGTGAAGGGCACAGCCGTAGCTAACCTCGATCAGCGGCACGAAAAAACCAGGATTAGATGTAGATATTCAGGAATCACGCGTTGCGTTAACAGACGGTAATTATCTACATCCTAAGCGTCACCATGCCCACCATAAAACACCGCCAGCCAAACCGTCGGCTCATCGGGATTGGTCCACTCCACTCGATGCCGACAGCGCGCGGGAATATGCAATGCATCCCCCGCACGCAGCACCCGAATGTCATCTTCCGCTTGGAATTTTACCCACGCCGAACCGCGCAGCACGACCACCCATTCGTTTTCATCCTGGCAGTACCAGAATTCCGGCGGGCTGGCCTGCCCGGTGGAAACGATGCGCTCAATTTTGATCCCCGGCGCAACAAGCAACGCATCGAAGATCTCAGCCTCATGGCGCTCGCCCGCCCCAGGCAGCTGTGAAAAGAGATTTAACGTCATCTGATTACCTCCGCTGACGATCAGGACCTGCTGAACAGGTGCGAGAGGTTAGCCCCTTTCAGGAAAATAAACGCCAGCAGCAGGCCGCCCCACAGGGCCATGGTGATATAGCTACTCACTCCCAGGATGTTCAGCCCGCTCTCCAGCATCTGCAGCAGAATCAGCGCCATCACCATGCCAAAGACTTTGCCGAAGCCGCCGTCGGGATTTACCCCGCCCAGCACCGCCGCCAGAATCGATACCAGCAGATAAGACTCCCCATAAGAAGCTTTGGCCGAGTTCAGCTTGGACATCATCAGCAGGGCTGCAATCACGCACAGTACCGATGAAAGTATATAAACCCAGATAAGGGTTTTACGGGTGTTGATCCCGGCGTAGTGGGTCGCCTGTTCATTGGAGCCAATCAGGTAAAGGGTGCGCCCGAAGGCGGACTTTTCGAGGATCACCCACAGCACCAACACCACCGCCAGAAACACCAGTAGGGGTAGCGGAATGCCAAGAACGTTGGTGCTGTTGATGACCAGCACGTAATCCGGGAA
The DNA here is from genome assembly GCF_025566055.1 of Leclercia tamurae. Lineage (GTDB taxonomy): Bacteria > Pseudomonadota > Gammaproteobacteria > Enterobacterales > Enterobacteriaceae > Enterobacter > Enterobacter tamurae. The sequence goes on along the minus strand of NZ_JAMHKS010000076.1, from coordinate 152,610 downwards.
GTTCGAGATGGACGAGCCTTTGGAGATCAGAATATTGATCCCCTTCAGCAGGGTCATGATCCCGAGCGTGGCTAAAATTGGCGAAACCCGTACCACAGCAATCAAAAAGCCAATCACCGCCCCAATCACAATCGCCATGGCTAATCCGGCAGCCAGCACCAGCAGCATGCTGCTGATGGTTGGGGGATAGTGAGTGGCGACCCAGGCCATCACCAGCCCGCAGGCATTCATGGTAGCAATGATGGACAGGTTTATCCCCCCGGTGAGAATGGTCACCGCCATGGCTAACGCCAGCACGCCGAGGATCGGCATTTGCGAGGCGATGGACTGGAAGTTAGCTGAAGACCAGAAGACAGAGGGGATAAGGAAGCTAAACGCGATCACGACGATGGCTATTAACAGAGTGAGGTAAATCTCAACGCGATCCTGGGTTTTTCTGGCGCTCATATTAATGCTCCCTGACCTTTGCGCTGACTCCACGCCGTCATGCTGATGCTGGTGACAATCACCACACCGGTAACGACCGTATGCCAGTAAGAGGAGATCCCCAACAGATTGAGACCGTTTTGGATCACGGCCAGTAAAATGACCCCCAGCAGGGTGCCGAGTAAGGTGCCGCGCCCGCCGACGATGCTGGTTCCGCCTAACACGACTGCCGCGAGCACCGTCAGCTCATAGCCGAGCAGGGAGTCGGGGGCGACGGTTAATACGGTCGCGGATTGCACCACACCAGCGACGCCGGACATCAGGCCCATATAGCCGTAGACAAACAGCTGCATTTTAAAGATGCCGAATCCCATCCGGGAGGCTGCTTCACGGTTGCCACCCATGGCGTAAATCATCCGGCCGATGCTGGTTTTATTCATGATAAAACCGGTTAACGCCACCACCACCAGCAGGGTGAGGATCGGCAGGCTCAAACCATAGTCGTAGCCATCGGCGGCAGTGAATTTAAACAGCATCACCCCCTGTTCAAACCACTCCGGATAGCTGTAGAGCCACACCCCTTTGGTCAGGTACAGCAGCAGGCCGTAAAAAATATTCAGGGTCGATATGGTAATGATGATCGAGGGCACCTTAAGCCGGTTAACCAGCGTGGCGTTGACCAGGCCGAGGAGTAAACCCAGCCCGCCGGACAGCGCAAACGCGAGAGCAAAGTTGCCGCTGGTGCCCTGAATCAGGGTGACCATCACGTACTGGGAGATGATGGTCATCGCCGGGAAGGAGATATCGATCCCGCCGGAGATCAGGACGATGAACAGACCGCAGGCCAGGATGGTTAACATGGCGTAGTTGTTGATCAGGTCGTAGATATTGCCCAGCGTCATAAAGTCGGCGCTGGCAAACGACAGATAGCCACCAATCACGATAATGGTCAGGCCGAGGAACAGCTCGTGGGTTTTCACCCCAATTTTATTAACCATTGACGACCTCTGCCAGCGCGGCCTCGGTGGTTTTTTCCGGCAGGATTTCCGCGACGATCGCCCCCTTGCGCATGACTAAAATCCGGTGACTGTTAAAGTACGCTTCGTCGATCTCATCGGTGATCATCAGCACTGCGATCCCCTTGCGCGACAGGGCGGAGATGATCTGGTAGATCCCCGCTTTATTGGCAATGTCGACCCCGACGGTGGGGGAGTCGAGGATCAGCACTTTGGGGTTGATGGCCAGCCATTTGGCAATTGCCACGCGCTGGGCGTTGCCGCCGGAGAGAGTATTGACCGGCAGGTTCACGCTGCCAATCTTAATGCTCAGTTGCTCGATAAGATCCCTGACGATGCGGTCCGATTTGGACCTGTCCAGCAGCCTGAACGGGGTTTTCAGCCGCTGCAGCACGGTCGAGATAATATTGTCGTTAATCGACTGATCCATCACCAGACCAGTGCTCATCCGATCTTCAGAGACGTAGCCTATCCCGGCTTTCACCGCATCCCGGTTGCTGGCGAACTGCACCGCCTTGCCCTCCAGCACTATCTCGCCGGAGTCCGGCTTTGTCAGCCCGAACAGGCTCAGGCACAGCTCCGTGCGCCCGGCACCCAGCAGCCCGGTAATCGCCAGGATCTCACCCTGATGGATCCGGAAAGTGATGTCTTTGTACTGCTGATGTTTAGTGAGGTTAGTGACCTTTAGCGCCACCTCGCCAATTTTCTCTATCGGCGGCAGGACCGCATAAGAGAACTCTTTCCCGGTCATCAGGAAGGCGAGTTTTTTATTGTTGATATCGCTGGCGGGATAAGTGCCGACCAGGCTGCCGTTTTTCAGCACGGTGATACGGTCGGAGATCTCCAGCACCTCATCCAGCCGGTGGCTGACAAATACCACGCAGATACCTCTTTTCTTGAGATCGCCGATCACCCGCAGCAGCCCCTTCACCTCCTGCATGGTCAGCGAGGCGGTGGGCTCATCCATAATGATCAGCCTGGCTTCCTGGGCCAGCGCCCGACAGATGGCGACAATCTGACGTTGGGCGATGGGCAGGGAGTCGACGCTGGCATCCAGATCCAGCCTCGCATCGATACTCTTCATCGTCAGTTCGGCGATGCGGCGGATTTCCCGCTTGTTGACCAGCAGATTGTGGTGGTGCTGGTGGATACCTATGTTTTCCGCAACGGTTAAATTGGGGAATAAGGAGAGATCCTGATAGATAACCTGAATCCCGGCTTTAACGGAGTCGATGGGGGATAGATGGGTGTAAGATTTGCCGGCAATGGCGATCTCAAAGCCGGGGTCGGGTTTGTAGACCCCGGAGATGATTTTAATCAGCGTCGATTTGCCGCAGCCGTTCTGCCCGGCCAGACAGTGAACTTCTCCGGGAAACAGCGTCAGGTTGATGTTATCCAGCGCTTTCACACCGTAGAAGGTCTTGCTGATCTTACCCAGTGAAATAAAGGGGTCCATGTCTACCTCTCAGGGGCGTATGCCGCACGCCCTGACAGGGCGTGCGGGTTCAACGGATCAATACAGGCTATCGATATTCTCTTTAGTGACGCGCAGGACTTTGTGGAATTTGATGATGCGTTTTTCGCTATCCACATCAGCTTTACCGAGGTTAGGGATCTCCAGGCCCTGGGTGATCTCTTCGCCTTTCAGCACCTTGTCGGCAATGGCGGTAATGGCGTAACCCGCAGAAGCCGGATCGTAGGTGATGCCCATGGCAATATCACCGCTTTTAATCAGCGAGGCGGCCTGGGATGGGATCATCATGCCGTAGACAAACACTTTGCCTTTCGCCCGTTTCTCTTTCACCGCGCGGCCCGCACCGATCGGGCCCTGAGAGCCAAAGGAGACAATCCCTTTCATGTCAGGATGGGCTTTCATCAGATCGATGGTGGTACGGCGGGCGTCGTCGATATTCTCGGCCACCGGCATCCGGTTGGTGACTTCATGCATCTCCGGGTAGTGCTCTTTCTGGTATTTCACGAACAAATCCGCCCACAGGTTATGCTGCGGCACGGTCAGGCTGCCGACATAAATGACATAACCCCCTTTGCCCCCCATGGCTTTTGCCATCTCTTCCACGTTGTCGGCGGCAAATTTCTGGTTATCGATAATTTCCACATCCCAGTTGGCGCTGGGTTGCCCCGGGGATTCATTGGTTAATACCACGATGCCCGCCTCACGCGCCTTTTTGAATACCGGCTCAAGAACGTCGGCGTCATTGGGGACGATGCCGATGGCGGAGACTTTTTTAGCGATTAAATCCTCAATGATTTTGACCTGCTGCGGGGCATCGGTACTGGACGGTCCCACCTGAGACGCTTTTATCCCGAGATCGCTGCCCGCTTTCGTCACGCCTTCACCCATGCGATTAAACCAGGGCATGCCATCTATCTTTGAAATATTGACCACTTCAATTTCTTTCGCCATTGCAGAGGTCGAGAAAACCATCAACCCGAGCAAGCTCGCAGACAATAATTTTGTTAAGCACATTTTACTCATCTCATACCTCTGTAGGGTGGTAAAAAAATTAAAGTAAAAATCTGGATGTGTTGTTTTATAAAGCGGTGTTCAATTTAATATTAGGCGAGAATAATGATTCGCCCTATGAGGCGCTGAATTAAATAAGCGCACGATCGGCCCCCTCTCCATTCAGGGAGAGGGATGGGTGAGGGGGAACAGGCCGCACACTATTTAGCCAGTGCTCTCTCCCATCCCTGCAAATGTTGCGGTTATTCTCGATTTTTTGCCATCACGCCTGTACAACCCCGCCAGAATGCCGCCTAATAATGGCGCTTATTTTTTCATTCACAGTTAACAGGTCTGTTATTGATGAATCATCTCTATCACTCCGCGCCAGCTCCTGTCTGCTGTGATGAACATTCATTTTCAAGGGACAGGTAGCCATGCAGCGTCGACAATTTCTTAAAAACAGCGTACTTCTTTCTGCCGCAGGCTTAGTAGGCCCGGCCGTCGCCAGCCAGACGGTGATGCATAACAGCGCGCCGCTCGCCGCGCCGGTGATGCGCCGCCGTTTCGTCTTATCGCAAACCTATAAGTTGGCACCGCCGCAGGGCTCCAGCGGGGTGGTCAAACTCTGGATCCCACTGCCGGTGGATACCGCCTTTCAGCAGATGACCGGTCTGTCGTTCAGCGGCAACTATCAGCAGGCCTACATCACCACCAACAATACCTACGGCGCGAAAACGCTGTTCGCGACCTGGCCGACATCAGAAGGCGATCTACTGCTGCAGCTCGATCTGGAGATCGAAACGGCAGACTGGGAACCGCTGAAACAGGACGCCCTGAAAAACTGGCAGGCGCCGGAGCAGATTGTCTACCCGCTGGCGGTGAAGCCGTACCTGCTGCCAACGACCCATACTCCGGTTGATGGCCTGGTGCGCGAAACGGCGCAAAAAATTACCGCCGGTGAAACCGATCCACTGAAGAAAGCGCGCCTGATCTACGAGTGGGTCAGCAGCCATATGGAGCGCGATAACGACGTGATTGGCTGTGGTACCGGCGATGTGGCAACCATTCTGCAAAGCGGCAAGCTCAGCGGCAAATGTACCGACATCAGCTCGGTGTTTGTTGCCCTGGCGCGCGCCAGCGGCATCCCGGCGCGGGAGCTGTTCGGCATCCGTCTGGGCAAGGCCAACAAGCTGGAACGCTACTCGAAAAGCGCCTTCGGTAAGGCCGACAGCGCGGGCGTGTCGGACGTCAGCGGCGGACAGCACTGCCGGGCAGAATTTTATCTGGCGGGATATGGCTGGCTGCCGTGCGATCCGGCTGACGTCACCAAAATGCGTCTGGCGGAGAAAAAAGCCCATCAGGATCCCGATGTGCAGGCGGTAAATGCTTACCTGTTCGGCAACTGGGAGATGAACTGGGTGGGCTTCAACTACGGGCGCGATTTTGAACTCTATCCGGCGACGGAGCAGGGGGCAGTGAATAACTTTGGCTACCCCTATGCCGAAGTGGACGGCGACCCGCTCAATTTTTACGATCCAAAGGTGTTTACCTACCACTATGTCTCAACAGAACAACGCTAAAGGGGCGGGGCTGACCCTGCTGACGGCGGCTGCGGCGGCCGTCACCGCCGGGCTGTGCTGCGTCGGACCGCTGCTCTATTTGCTGTTTGGTATTTCGGCTGCCGGTTTTGCCGGGCTCAGCCAGCTCGAATTCCTGCGAGTGCCGATGATCCTGCTCTCGACAGGGTTGATACTGCGGGTATTCTGGCGGCTCTATTTTTCAACGCGGCCGTGGTGTACCGGGCGGATGACGCTGGGGCAGATGCGTCTGCTGTTCTGGCTCTCGCTGCCGGTGCTGTTGCTGGTGCTGTTCTACCCCACGGTGGTGGCCTGGTATTATGAGGTGATGGAATGAAACGACTGCTGATAACCGCGAGTCTGTTGCTGCCCCTGTGCGCGCAGGCTGCAAACGAAAAAGTGGTGCTGGATGTGCAGGGCATGACCTGCTCGCTGTGCGTGATTTCGGTTAACCAGGCCCTGCGTGAAACGGAAGGGGTGGTGAAAGCGAAAGCGTCGTTGAAGACGCGCCAAACCGACGTCATCGTTCCGGAAGGTTTCCCGACCGGGACGTTATTAGAGGCGGTGGCGAAAACAGGCTATACGGCAACCGTGAACCGGATTGAAAAACCGTAAATATAATAATAAAGCATGATGGCTTAATTATTATTATCGTATTCGCGTCTTTCTCAAATTTTGGGAAAGACGTGCTACCACGCAATTATTAATAAATTATGATGATATTGCTTCCGTTTGCGTAATATCAGGTTACACAGCGTTGACCTTCCCGCCTGCGCGCTCTATCTTTGGATAAGTTTCTCCATAAAACGCGCCATTTTTATCCCTATATCGCCGTCCCCGGCGGTTTGTTGATCCCTGGTGTCAGCATTTTATTGCGGCTTATTGTGGATTAAGGTCAATATGAATATAACAGCGAGTAAATATACCCTCTGGATGCGCGATATTACCCTTAATCCGTGGGCAGCGTTTTATTTTCTCCAGTCGGTGCTGATTAATTACTCGTTTGGATATTCATTTAGCATGCTCTATTCGGTGGCATTTTGTTGCGTCTTGTTTGTCCTCTGGCGGTTTGCCCCTCGGGTGCAGAAAGGGGTTATTCTCCTCTGCAGCCTGCTGGCGGCCATGTACTACCCCTTTCAACAGGCCTATGGCGCACCGAATTTCAATACCCTGCTGGCACTCCACGCCACCAACGTCAATGAATCCGTCGAGATCCTGACCATATTCCCGTGGCACAGCTATCTGGTCTCTTTAGTCATTCTGGCGTTAGGCGGGGTGGCGCTGGGGCGTAAAATTGGGCCAAAACAGCCCTGGCGCCGCCTGGATATATTGTGTCTGGCCTTCAGCGTGGCCTGTTTCTTTATGACCCCGGCGAAAAACCTGGTCTACTGGGGAAACTTCACCCTGCTGGATGTGGGTTATCCGGTGTTCCGCTTCGTGAAGGATGTGGTGATCAACAACCAGGAAGTTGTGCAGGAAAAGACCCGCATGCTGGAGCTGGCGAAGATGAAGGACAGCTGGACCGTACTGGCGGTGAAGCCCCGTTACCATAACTACGTGATGGTGATCGGCGAAAGTGCACGACGGGACGCCCTGGGTGCCTTTGGCGGGCAGTGGAATAACACGCCTTTTGCCAGCGCTGTTAATGGCACGTTATTCACGGATTTTATCTCCGCCAGCGCCTCCACCCAAACCTCGCTGGGCCTGTCCCTGAGCCGGGTGAGCGGAGGGAGCCCGGAGTACCAGAATAATGTCGTCACCCTGGCGAACCGCGCCGGCTTCCGCACCTGGTGGTTCTCTAATCAGGGGCAAATTGGCGAGTACGATACCGCCATCGCCAGCATTGCGAAGCGCGCGGATGAGGTGCAGTTTTTGCGCAAAGGCTATTACGAAGATGAAAATAACCCGCGGGATGACACCCTGCTGCAGATGACGCAGCAGGTATTGTCCGCCCCGCGTACCGAGCCGCGGCTGATCGTTCTGCATCTGATGGGCTCACACCCGCAAGCCTGCGAGCGCACCCAGGGGAAATACCTCGAGTTTGTGCAGTCGAAAGAGACCTCCTGCTACCTCTACAGCATCACCCAGACCGATACTCTGTTAAAACAGCTTTATGAGCAGCTGCAAAAGTCCGGCGACAGTTTCTCGATGGTCTATTTCTCTGACCACGGCCTGACCTATAAGGCCCGGCTGACCGGCGGGCAATATATGGCCCATGGTGATGCCTTCCAGCAAAACTATCAGGTGCCCTTAATGATAATGTCCAGCGATGACAAAGCGCATCGCCTGATTAAAGCCCGGCGTTCTGCCAACGATTTTCTCGATTTCTTCTCGGTCTGGACCGGGATCGAGGCGAAAGAGATAACCCCTAAATACCCCTTTGTCTCGGAGCAGAATGCCGGCACGCCCTGGGTGATGAACTTTAAGCTGCAAAAAGTGGATTACGCGCAGCTTCCTGACGATCTCCATTAATCTCCGCCAGTCGGGGGCTGCTCAGGCGCCCCCCAGATAGGCTTTTCTGACCTCCTGATTGCCCAGCAGCTCCTCGCCGCTGCCGCTCAGGCGGATCTGACCGTTGACCATCACATATCCACGATCGGAGAGCTTCAGCGCATGGTGCGCGTTCTGCTCGACGAGGAAAATCGTCATCCCGTTACGCGCCAGCTCCCGCAGGGTCTGGAAGATCTGCTTCACCACAATCGGCGCTAACCCCAGGCTCGGCTCATCCAGCAGCAACAGTTTTGGCCGACTCATTAACGCCCGGGCGATGGCCAGCATCTGCTGCTCGCCGCCGGACATGGTCATTGCCCGCTGTTTACGCCGCTCCTTCAGGCGCGGAAAGAGATCAAACATGCTCTGCAGATCTTCTGCCGCAAACTGATTGCCGATGGGGATGGTGCCCATCAGCAGGTTCTCTTCGACGGTCATATCGGGGAAGATGCGCCGCCCCTCCGGGGCCTGGGCGATGCCCCCTGAGGCGACGTAGTGGGTCGATTTATGGCTAATGTCCTCTCCGCAAAACAGGATTTGCCCGTTGCGCACCCGCGGCTGGCCGAAGATCGACATCAGCAGGGTCGACTTTCCCGCCCCGTTAGCGCCGATCAGCGCCACGGTTTCACCGGCGTTGACCTGCAACGACACCTGCTTCAGCGCCTGGATCACGCCGTAATAGACATCCACCTGACGAAACTCCAGCATTGCCTCACTCATACACTGACCTCGCTCTCATCGGTGCCCAGATAGGCGGCAATGACTTTTTCATCGTGCTGGATCTGTGCCGGTTTGCCCTGGGCAATCACATCCCCGTGATCGAGCACGATGATGTGATCCGATATCTCCATCACCATCCCCATATCGTGTTCGATCAGCAGCACCGTAATGTCGTGGCGATCGCGCAGGAAACGGATGATGTTACTCAGCGTGTGGGTCTCCACCGGGTTGAGCCCGGCGGCCGGTTCATCAAGACAGATCATCTCCGGCCCGGTACACATGGCCCGGGCAATCTCGAGCCGCCGCTGCTGGCCGTAGGACATCTCACCCGCCAGCCGGTTGGCGCAATCCACCAGATCCACCACTTCCAGCCAGTAAAAGGCCCGGTCCAGGGCATCGCTTTCCGCCCGACGGTAGGCAGGAGTGTTCAGCACCCCCGCCAGCAGGTTGCGGTTGACCCGCATGTGCTGGGCTACCAGCAGGTTCTCCACCACCGACATCTCGCGGAACAGGCGGATGTTCTGGAAGGTGCGTGCCAGCCCGGCGCGGTTCACCAGGTGGGTGCCGCCAAACATTTTATAGAACACCCGCTGGCCAAACTGCGCCGGGTTGATCCAGTCTCCCGGCTGGAATTTCTGCCCGAGGATCTGGATAACGTTGGTGGTTTTGCTCCGGGTGTTGAACAGAATATTGCCCCCGGAGGCCTTATAAAACCCGGTCAGACAGTTGAACACCGTGGTTTTTCCCGCGCCGTTCGGCCCGATCAGGGCGGTGATGGAGCCCCGCTGCACCTCAAGGTTGACGTCGTTGAGCGCCTTAATGCCGCCAAAGTGCATCATAAGATGCTCGACGCTTAAGATGGTCCCGTTCATGGCGCCACTCCTTTACGCACCGCAAAGCCGCTGCGGTTGATGCGGATCAGCCCCCGCGGCCGCCAGATCATCATCACCACCATTAACACGCCAAACAGCAGCACCCGATACTCCGCGAAGGTACGCAGCAGTTCCGGGGTAACGGTGAGCACGAAGGCCGCCAGCACCACGCCGAGGGTGGAGCCCATCCCGCCTAACACTACGATGGCGAGGATCAGCGCCGACTCAAAGAAGGTGAACGAGGTAGGGTTAACAAACCCCTGATAGGTGGCGAAGAATACCCCGGCAATCCCCGCGGTAGAGGCCCCGAGGGTAAAGGCCGACAGCTTGACCAGCACATGGTTGAGGCCCATGGAGCGGCAGGCGATTTCGTCTTCGCGCAGCGCCTCCCAGGCGCGGCCAATCGGCATCCGCGTCAGGCGGTGCTTGATGTACAGCACCAGCAGGACCACCAGCAGCAGAATGGCGTAGATAAAGATGAACTTCAGGTTAGGGTTAAAGGTCAGGTTGAAGAACTCGTGGAACGGCACGCCGCCATCTTTCGCCCGTCGACCAAACTCCAGCCCGAAGAGGGTCGGGGGTGGGGCGGAGATGCCGTTCGGCCCGCCGGTGAAGGTCAGCCAGTTGTTCAGCACCAGGCGGATGATCTCCCCGAAGCCGAGGGTCACAATCGCCAGATAGTCCCCGTGCATGCGCAGTACCGGGAAGCCGAGCAAGGCCCCGGCCGCGGCGGCCATCAGCGCCGCCAGAGGCAGCATGGACCAGAAGCCGAGCCCCAGATACTGATAGCCCAGCGCCAGGCCATAGGCGCCGATGGCGTAAAAGGCGACATAGCCAAGGTCCAGCAGCCCCGCGAGCCCGACCACGATGTTCAGCCCGAGGCCGAGCAGGACGTAGATCAGGCCAAGGATCGCCACCGTCAGCACGTATTTGGTGGCGACGAACGGAAAGCAGACCGCCAGGGCAATAATCAGGGGCAGGATCCAGCGCATCCGGCTTTTGTACTCCGGCGGGCGAACGTAAACCCCGGTGTTATCGTTGTCGAAGCGGGCCATCACCCGTCGGCCCGGCGCGGTGGTTAAAAAGGCACTGAGTAAAAAACGCCCGGTCATCACCGTGGCGATGATCCACGCCAGCCGTTGTCCTTCGAAGTTAAAGCTATAGCCATCCAGCACCACGCCCACCACCGGACCAAAAATCACCAGCGCCACCATGCCCGCAAAAATGGCGTCGAGAATGCAGCGTTTTAGGGAAAAACCGTCGTGGGCAACGGGTTGCGAAACGAGTTGTGCAGTCATCTTTTTTCCCTCACACCTTGGCCACGACAGGTCGGCCAAGCAGTCCCTGAGGACGGAAAATCAGGATCACCACCAGCAATCCAAACGAGAACACGTCTTTATAATCGGAGTTCACCATCCCGGAGAATTGCGCCTCGGCAATGCCGAGGATCAGGCCTCCCAACATCGCGCCGGGCAGGGAGCCAATCCCTCCAAGGACGGCGGCAGTAAAGGCTTTGATTCCGATGATAAACCCGGCGTAAAAATCAAAGGTGCCGTAGTTCATGGTGATCAGCACCCCGGCCAGACCGGCCATCGCCGCGCCAATCACGAACACCAGGGAGATGATCCGGTCGGTATTGATGCCCAGAATCGAGGCCATCTTGCGATCCTGCTGCACGGCGCGGCACATTCGCCCGAGCCGGGTGTTGCTGATTATCCAGGTAAGCAGCAGCATCCCGGTGAACGAGGCGATCAGAATGAAGACTTTGGTGTAGGTGATCTGTACAAAGCCTTCGCCAATATGAAAGCGCAGCACGCCGTCGAGCATGGTAGGCACCCCCTGCTGACGCGGGCCCTGGCTGATTTGGGCATAGTTTTGCAGGATCAGCGACATGCCGATGGCGGAGATCAGCGGGGCCAGGCGCGTGGAGTTACGCAGCGGTTTATAGGCGATGCGCTCGATGGTCCAGCCGTACACCCCGGTCACCACAATGGTGAAGACCAGCGTGCCGAGGATCAGCAGCGGAAAAGATTCCAGCCCGAAGAAGGAGAGAAGCGCCAGGCCGATGGCGCAGAGATAGGCGGAGATCATATAGACTTCGCCGTGGGCGAAGTTAATCATGCCAATAATGCCGTAGACCATGGTGTAGCCGATAGCGATCAATCCGTAGACCGACCCCAGCGTTAAGCCATTGATAAGCTGCTGCAGAAAGAACGTTTCCATCATCGCGCGCTCGTGTTTTAGACCGCAGGTTGCGCTGCGGTCCTCGGGTTATAGTGCGTCGGTATGTCGCCATACCGACGTTGAGCGTGATTCCGTCCGCTTACTGCACTTCCTTATATTTACCCTTGTCGTCCCACTCATACACCACGTAGTCAGAGACTTTCAGGTCGCCCTTGCTGTCCCAGGATTTTTTGCCCATCACGGTATCCACCGAATTAGCCTTCAGCCATTCGCTGGCTTTAGCCGGATCGGCCCCGCCGGTGGCTTTAAAGGCCGCAGCAATGGCCTGGATGGAGGCGTAGGAGTAGAGGGTGTAGCCTTCCGGCTCAAATTTACTGGCGCGGAATTTGTCGATCACCGCTTTACCTTCCGGGATCAGACGCGGGTCTTTGCCGAAGGTCATATAGATGCCGTTGGTGTATTGCGCGCCTCCGGCGGCTGTGACCATCTCTTCGTTGACAATACAGTCGCCGGAGAAGAATTTGGCCTGCACCCCTTGCTCACGCATCTGGCGCACCAGCGGGCCCGCTTCCGGGTGGCAGCCGCCGAAGAAGACCACGTCCGGTTTCTGGGCACCGATTTTGGTCACCAGCGCGTTAAAGTCTTTTTCGCCGCGGGACAGGCCTTCGTACATCACGTCTTTGACATCACGTTTCGCCAGCGCCGCTTTGGTGGCATCCGCCAGCCCCTGGCCGTAGGTGTCTTTGTCGTGAATGATCACCACCCGTTTGGCTTTCAGCTTATCGATAATGAAATCAGCGGCGACCTGGCCCTGCTGGTCATCACGGCCGCACATGCGGAACATGTCGCTCATCCCGCGCTCGGTGATCAGCGGGTTGGTGGAACCGGGGGTGATAGCCAGTACGCCCGCGTCGTTATAGACCTCGGAAGCCGGCATGGTGGAGGAGGAGCAGAAGTGGCCGACCACGGCTTTGACCTTATCCTGGTCAACCAGACGGTTAGCGACCGAGACGGCCTGTTTCGGTTCACAGGCGTCATCGCCCTGCACCAGTTTGATCTTCTCGCCATTAATGCCGCCCGCGGCGTTAATGTCTTCCGCGGCCTGGGTCGCGCCGTGCCAGTACTGGTCCCCATAGGTGGCGTTCGGCCCGGTGAAGGGACCCGCCACGCCAATCACGATATCAGCCTGGGCGGAAAACGCCGTCACCAGACACCCTGCCAGCACAAGAGAGAGAGGACTTCTGATCAATTTCAGCGACATTATTATGTACCTTTTCTGAGTGTTTTTTGGCACAACCCTGTGTAGTCGAACGCCGGAGGCGTACCCAATCCAAACGTATTGCACTAAACGGACGACATACCGCAGAAACAGGCGAGATTGCCTGAGGGCGATTCCCCTCAGCACAACAGTAAGCAAAATAGTTGCCAGAACGGCAGCGTATTGCCTGTGTTTCGACAATTTTCAGTATAGAGCGCCGTTTTAAGCGGCCCGGCGGCATGAAGTGAAATTACAGCGGGGATCACATCTCATTAACAACAAAGCACATAAGTTGTGCAACGGTCACGATTTGGACGGAATTGCACCAGTAACGCGCCCCGGAACAACAGGGGAAGGGGACCGTTGAGCCTGCTTTCTGTGTTACCCTGCACGCAATTCTATTCTGCAGGAGATTTACCATGAGCGAAGGCCCATTAAACGAAACCGAAATGGAGTGGCTGGAAGAGACCTTAATGACCTACGGTCATGACGGCGAGTCCGTGATGGACGTCTCGGAGCTCGACGGGATGCTGACCGCGGTGCTGTCCGGCCCGGTGGTGGTTGAGCCGGACCGCTGGCTGGTGGCGGTGTGGGGTGGCGAGAAAAACATCCCGCGCTGGAAGAACGATCGCGAGATGAACCGCTTCATCGATCTCTGCTTCAAGCACATGAACGATATTGCCGAGCGCCTGAGCGACTACCCGGAGCAGTTTGAGCCAATGTTCGGCATGAACGATGTCGAGGGTGAAACCTTTACCGTGGTGGAGGAGTGGTGCTTCGGTTATATGCGCGGCGTGGCGCTGACCGACTGGTCATCCCTGCCAGAGTCCCTGCGTGAGGATCTGGATCTTATCGCCCTGCACGGCTCCGAAGAGAACTTTGAGCGTCTGGATACCTTCAGTGAAGAGGAGTTCCAGCAGAGCATTGAGGGCATTCGTCCGGCGGCGCTGCGCCTGTATAACCACTGGATTGCCAACCCGCAAGAGTCGGTTGCCCAGCAGCCGGTGATCAACGGCACCAAAGTCGGTCGCAACGATCCCTGCCCGTGCGGCAGCGGTAAAAAATTCAAGAACTGCTGTCTGCATTAACCGCGCCCGGCGGCGCTTCGCTTGCACGGACCTACAGGTTTCGTAGGCCGGGTAAGCGCAGTGCCACCCGGCAGCCATTTATCCCACTTCAGGTAACAGCCCCGCCGCAATCCCGACCTGCACGAGGATTATCGCAATCCCGCAGGCGAAGACCAGACACAGCGCCGGTTTCCCGCCGGGCACCCGGTAATCACCGCCTGGATGATGCTTCCGGCTCTGCCATACCAGCAGCGACGGCAGCAGCAGCGCCAGCACCGCCAGCGCGACTCCTGCATAACCCAGCGCCATCACAAACCCACGCGGATAGAACAGGGCGAAGGCCAGCGGCGGCAGGAAGGTGATCGCCCCGGTCTGGATACGCCCGCCTACGGTGCGGCTGCGCTGGAACAGGTCGGCAAGGTAATCGAACAGGCCCAGCGCCACCCCGAGGAACGAGGTCGCCAGAGCAAGGTCGGCAAACAGATGCACCGCCAGCTCCACGTGCGGCGACGCCACCACTTCACGCAGAGCCTGCAGCAGCCCGTTCAGGCCGGTATGGCTCGCCAGCATCCCCATAAAGGTCGACGAGTTAATGCTGCCGAGGGTCACCAGCTGCCAGAAGATGTAGGCCACCAGTGGAATGGCGCTGCCGGTGATAAAGATCCAGCGCAGCTTGCGCACGTTGCCATTCATATAGCTGACGATGCTCGGCACGCTGCCGTGGAAACCAAACGAGGTAAAAATTACCGGGATGGCCGACAGCGCCAGCCCTTTCTCCAGCGGCAGGGTCAGAAGATTGACCTTATGAATGTGCGGCGCCAGCAGCGCCAGCATTACCACCAGGAAGATGATTTTGGCCGAGAACAGGAAACGGTTGAACAGATCCACCAGCGAGGTGCCCACGCAGACCACGCCGCCGCCGATCAGGGTAAAGAAGATCACCCCGGTGGTCGGGGAGATATCGGCGTTGAACCAGTCGTTAACGCTGGAGGCGATAAGCTCACCCGCGCCGCTGATATAGGCTGCGGTCAGGGCATACATCAGGAACATCATGCTGAAACCGGTGATCCACTGGCCGAAACGGCCCAGATAGCGCCCGGCCAGCGACCCCAACCCGGTATCGGCGGGAACGTGCTGATACACTTCCAGCAGCAGCAGGGCGGTATAACACATCAGCGCCCAGAGTGTGCCCAGCAACACCAGTGTGATGCCAAACCCGACGCCCGCCGCCGCCAGCGGCATCGCCAGCATACCTGCGCCAATCGTGGTTCCGGCGACGATAAAAATACTTCCCAGCGTTCTGTTCTTCACGTTTTCCTCTACAGCCTTGCACTATCGCGACAAAATCTGCGGCGCAGCGTAAGGGAAAAGCGCAGGTTCGTCAAACCGTCGTTACAAGGACTGTAAATTTAGGTTTACGCTATTAATCAGAAGCCGTTAGCAGGGGGGAATTGAAGGTATTTCTGCGCCAGCACAAGGCCGACAGGGGAGGAAGTAAAATATGCCGTCATCAAAAATAACGCGGCGCCAGAGGCGCCGCAGTCATATTAATTTTGAGCGTCAAGCGTCGACAGCTCTTTATCAATAAAGTACAACCCTTCACCGGATTTACCCGCCAGCGACAGTTTATCGAGAACGGATTTAAACAGCTTCTCTTCTTCGTGCTGCTCTGCCACATACCATTGCAGGAAATTAAAGGTGCCATAATCCTGGCTAATCATCGCCGCATGGACCAGTTCATTAATTTTCTGGGTGATCAGCTGCTCGTGCTCATAAGTGGCGCGGAACAGCTCGTCCAGCGAGGCGTATTCAGCAAACGGCGACGCCACCGGGTTGATGCGCGGCAGGCTGCCAGTATCGGTAAGATAATCAAAGAGACGCTGCATGTGAGTCATCTCTTCCTGCGCGTGACGACGCATAAATGCCGCTGCGCCTTCAAAACTGTGATAGCTACACCAGGCGCTCATCTGTTGATAGAGCAGGGAGGAGTAAAGCTCCAGATTCATTTGCTCATTGAGCTTGTCGATCATTTCGGTTTTAAGCATGGTGTCGCTCCGTATTATTATTCACTGGTCAACGTGAGCGTCACTATAATTTGTTATTTATTTATTTGCAAAAAGTAAAATAAATATTTAAACGATCATAATACGAATGGGAATAAAACGCATTGCGGGTAAGGTAAATAAATTAATGAGAATTATTCTGTTTCGTGTTTAATACTATTATTGCCAGCGGGATCGCTGGCAACGGAATTAATAATAGGTGACGACGACGGGCCGCGGGATATAGCCATGACACTGATACTGAATGGTCATGGTTTCATTCAGGCACAGCGAGCCGCTGATGAGGCTACAGGTTTTGATCGGCTGCCCGTAGGCCATGGCCGTACTGTATCCCATCGCCTGGCATTCACGGGTCGCGGTACCGCTGGTGACGTAGTCGTCATAGCGGGCGTTCTGCAACATGGCCTGATCGTAATTGAGCATGACAACACCTGACGTGACGTCGACGCTGCTGACTTCTGCTTGCCGGGTAACGCCACAGCCCGCCAGTAACAGGAGCAGGCCGCCAGTGCATAATCTCTTCATAGAACACTCTGGATGCATGGAAATAACCTATACTAGCGGCTGATGTGCGCCGCAATGCCAGGATTAAACGCCTGTTCTGCCCCTTCTCTTTGCCACGAGCCCTTGCTCCTTCAATCTTAAGCCATCCGTTTATCAGGCGGCGGCAAAAACCTCTCCGGGCACAAAATTGTGAGCGCATCTTTGTTTTTTGAAACTATTTTTCACTTAATTTGAAAGTGCGTTTGCTAAGTAGTAAGGTTGGACAGGTAAGCTATCCACAGCGGGACGCCCCGCATCGCATTCAGGAGACGAAGAATGAAAATTGCACTGATGATGGAAAACAGCCAGGCGCCAAAAAACGCCATCATCCTCAAGGAATTGAACGCCGTTGCTGAAGAGAAAGGTTTCCCGGTCTACAACGTTGGGATGAGCGACGAAAACGATCACCACCTGACCTACATCCACCTGGGGATCATGGCGAGCATTCTGCTGAACTCCAGAGCGGTTGATTTCGTGGTGACCGGTTGCGGTACCGGCCAGGGCGCGCTGATGTCCCTGAACATCCACCCGGGTGTGGTGTGCGGCTACTGCATCGATCCGGCTGACGCCTTCCTGTTCGCCCAGATCAACAACGGTAACGCGCTCTCCCTGCCGTTTGCTAAAGGCTTCGGCTGGGGCGCAGAGCTGAACGTTCGCTTTATCTTTGAAAAAGCCTTCACTGGCCGTAATGGCGAAGGTTATCCGCCAGAGCGTAAAGAGCCTCAGGTTCGCAACGCTGGCATCCTGAACCAGGTGAAAGCCGCGGTTGTGAAAGAGAACTATCTAGACACCCTGCGCGCTATCGATCCAGAGCTGGTTAAAACGGCAGTAACCGGTCAGCGTTTCCAGCAGTGCTTCTTCGAGAACTGCCAGGATAAAGAGATCGAAGCCTTTGTCCGCGGAATTATCGGCTAAGTTGCCAACGCCAGTGATAAAGCCAGCTTACGCTGGCTTTTTTTATGCCCGCTTGCTGGATACCGCACTGCCGGCATCTTTCACCAGCCGCAGGGTATCGATCATCCCCAGCAGACAGACCAGTGCAATCGCCACAAACGCCAGCCGGAAGCTGATGCCCGGTAGCGCCTCCATCCCCAGCATCTCGCTGCTCAGTTCCCCGAGACGGATCCCGATCGCGCCGAGGGTGATCCCCAGACCCACCGCCAGTTGGGTAGCGGTGGAAAACAGGGTGTTGGCATAGCTCATCTGCGGGGAAGGGACATCAGCAAAGGCGAGGGTGCTGATGGCGGTAAACTGAATGGAACGGAATACGCCCCCCAGATAGAGCACCAGCATGATCACCCACACCGGAGTTTGCGGGGTCAGGAATGCGCACGCCAGCAGGGCCAGCACGTTCAGCGCCCCGTTAATCAGCAGCAGCTTTTTAAATCCCAGCCCGCGAATCAGCGGGGTGGTCGCCGGTTTGATGGTCAGATTGCCGACAAACACCGCCAGTACCAGCAGCCCGGAGTGGAACGCATCCATGCCGAATCCCACCTGAAACAGCAGCGGCAGCAAAAACGGCACGGCGCTGATGGAGGCGCGAAACAGCGACCCGCCGTACATCGTCACGCGAAAGGTCGGTACCTGCAGGGCGTCAAGGCGGATCATCGGCCATTCAGCGCGTCTGAAATGCCGCAGGGCATAGATCAACGTCATCACTCCGATGGCCAGTAGTGCAAGAGTGATTACTGTATTCACGTCGTGCGCCCCCATCATCTCCATGGCGCAAACCAGGCTGACCATTGCCACCGAGGTGGCGACAAAGCCCGGGGTGTCGAACGGACGGCGCGTCTCCTCACAGATATCCGGGATAATGCGCAGCGCCAGCGCGATGGCAATCAGCCCCAGCGGGACATTAATAAAGAAGATCCAGCGCCAGTTGGCATAGCTGGTGATAAACCCGCCCAGCGGCGGGCCGATAATCGGCGCTACCAGCGCGGGCCAGGTCAGGGTGGCGATGGCGGTGATCAACAGATGTTTCGGGGTGGTGCGCAGCACCGCCAGCCGCCCGACCGGGACCATCAGCGCGCCCCCCATCCCCTGCAGGACGCGCATGGCGACGAACTGATCGACGCTGGTGGCGAGGCCGCACAGCACCGAGGCGAGGGTGAAGATCGCCAGTGCGAGGGTAAAGACTTTGCGCGCGCCAAAACGGTCGGCAATCCAGCCGCTGGCCGGGATCAGCACCGCCAGGGTGATGAGATAGGCGCTGATGCCGATGTTGAGATCCACCGCCTGTACGCCAAAGCTTTTCGCCATATCGGGTAGGGCGGTGGCGATCACCGTTCCGTCGAGAAACTCCATAAAGAATGCGCCAGCCACCAACAGCGCAGCGGGAGAGATCCCGCTGGCCGCGTTGCCGGAGATTTTTTCGCTCATTTTTCCTCTGCCACTTAAACTTTTTTTTAAAAATTTACAGGAACAAGCAGGATGCTAATTGCCTGATTTGTATTTATTTTTAACAGGAACGCTGTTTTATTTTAAATAAACTGCCGTGATGAATATCACAAAATGATTGATTTTTGTGATGGCGGTCATATTATAGGCGCATCAACGATAACACCTGCATAACAATTAGCCGGAGCAAAACAATGAAATTGCGCAAAATCCTGAAAAGCATGTTCGAATCCTATTGCAAGACCTTCAAGGACGTACCGCCAGGCGCGATGTTCTGATAAAAAAACCTGCTTCGGCAGGTTTTTTTGTGCCTGCAGGCCGCAACAGGCCGGGCGTTTTGCTACTATGGCGGCCTTTCAAACAGGAGAAGCCTATGTCTCAAAACCTGAGTGCCGATCAGGAACTGATCTCTGACGTTGTTGCATGCCAGCTGGTTATCAAACAAATCCTTGATGTGATTGAAATCATCGCCCCGGCTGAGGTGCGCGAGAAGATGTCCAGCCAGCTCAGAAACATCGATTTTACCAGCAATCCTGCCTCGGCCGACCCCGTCACGCTGCGTGCGGTTCAGAAAGCCATTGCGCTGATTGAACTGAAGTTCACCCCGCAGGGCGAGTCTCACTAAAATAAACCGACGTTTTGAATTTAGAAATGGTTTTGTGAGAAGAATGTGAACGGGCGACCCCGGGTCGCCCGGAATGCAGGTTACATAAAGGTCTGCACCAGCAGATAGCTCACCGCACAGGCGCAGCTCACCCCAATAAGCCCCGGCAGAATAAAGCTGTGGTTAATAATAAATTTGCCAATGCGCGTAGTGCCCGAGCGGTCAAAGCCAATGCAGGCGAGGTCGCTGGGGTAGGTCGGTAGAACAAAATAGCCGTACGACGCCGGGAAGAAAGCAATCAGCATCTTCGGATCGATTCCCAGCATTAATCCCATCGGCGCTACCGCCGTCAGGGCTGCCGCCTGGCTGTTGACCAGTTTCGAGACCAGGAACAGCACGATGGCGTAGGTCCAGGGGTGACTTTTTACCACCCCCTCCAGGGCCATCTTCAGTTCATCCAGATGCGCCTGGAAAAAGGTGTCGCTCATCCATGCCACGCCAAAGACCGAGAAAATCGCCACCATCCCGGCCTTAAACACCGCCCCGTTTGAGATCGCCGCGGCATTTACTTTGCACACCATCAGCATCACCGCCCCGGCAATCAGCATCATCATCTGGATCACCAGGTTCATCGACAGGGCCGTCATTTTGCCTTTCACCTCAAAGGCCGGACGCAGCTCGGGCAGGGCACCCAGCAGCACCACGACGGCAATCCCGGCGAAGAAGATCCAGGTGGACCAGTAGGCCTGCTTCGGGAAACGTTGATCCATTAAGGTGTCGGTACTGCCGTAGATGAACTTGCGCTGCTCGGGATCCTGCAGCCGGGCCTGAAACTCCTCGTCGTCGGCCAGATCCTTGCCGCGGCGCAGACTCCATAGGGCGGCAATCGCTACCCCCGCCAGCGAGGCCGGGACCGAAATGGCGAGGATCTGCAGAATGCCAAACGCCTGACCCACGCCGTGCTGCGCGGCAAGAATCGACACCAGCGAGACGACGGCAACCGACACCGGCGAGGCGGTAATTGCCATCTGCGAGGCAATAGACGCCACCGCCATCGGGCGTTCCGGGCGGATGCCTTTTTTCAGCGCGATATCGGCGATGATCGGGAACATGGTATAGACCACATGGCCGGTGCCGCACAGGAAGGTCAGCATCCAGGTGGTAAAGGGGGCGAGCAGGGTGATGTGTTGCGGATGCCGTCGCAGCAGCCTTTCGGCAAACTGCATCATCACGTTCAGTCCCCCGGCGGTTTGCAGCGTGGCGGCGCAGCCGATGACCGCAAGGATCGTCAGCATCACATCTACCGGAGGCTTACCGGGCTGAAGCCCAAAGACAAAGCTGAGAATAAAAAGGCCAATGCCGCTGATCAGCCCCAGTCCCATACCACCGAACCGGGTTCCGACTAACAGGCACAGAATAATGACAACAAATTCAACGGTAATCATACGTTTCCCTCGTCTGTGAAAATGAAATTTTCGCAAATCATTACACGGAGAAGGGTTATTCGGTGGGAGCCAGATCGGATTTGTTAAAGATTAATAAAAGCAAAGGGTTGGTTGTTCTGAAACAAAATTACCCGGCACAGGCCGGGTAAGTCATGTGAAGCGCAGGATCAGTGATGCTGGCAGTTGACGACGTTCAGCAGGTGACGATCGGTTTGTTCCAGCCCCATGCCGGTGCTCCGGGCCTGGCGAACTTCATCGAGGACGGTCTTCAGTAACACCCCATCCTGCTGTTGCTCTTTTTCAATATCATGCAGGAAGTTGAGCGTAGAGATATCTTCCATTTTTCGCGCTTCATCCGTTAATTGATTCAGCGTCAGGCAGCGTTGCTCATACTCCTCCAGCGTGCGCTGGAAAACCGCTTCCAGACAGCTGCAGTCTTCATCACTCATATCAACTGGTTTCAGCACCGGCATCGCGCCAGAGGCTTTCAGAAAATCAAAAACGCGCATCATCTGGGTGACGTTGCTCTGCGCCTGAGTGCGCAGGAAGGTCGCGGAGCCGGTGAACTGATGTTCTGAGCACCACTCGCTGAGGTGCAAAGAGAGGTTTGACGCGTGAAACTCC
Organism: Leclercia tamurae; assembly: GCF_025566055.1. Lineage (GTDB taxonomy): Bacteria > Pseudomonadota > Gammaproteobacteria > Enterobacterales > Enterobacteriaceae > Enterobacter > Enterobacter tamurae. Next base: position 130,857 of record NZ_JAMHKS010000076.1, on the reverse strand, counting down.
AGGTTCATCTGCGTATTGAGCTTGTTGATCATATCCGAGGCAGCCATATCCATTCCCTTTTCTTCGTTATGTAACCAAAAAAATAATCATCATTAACGATAGTTCACTTCAGAATAAAAGCATTCTGTTTTCCCTGTATGTGATCCCTTATTCACTTCAGGCATCGGGTAAAAATAATAATAACAGCGGTTGCTTTATAAGAAAATCCTTATAAATATATTCTTACTAAAGCTTACCTCCCATCAGGAATTAAAAACAGTGAAGCAGTCAGAGAGGATTAAGTGAGAGCGTTAAATAAATAAGTGACTGTAATTTATGGGTTTGTATAAATTTAAAGCGATTTGATTGATCACGTATTTTAATGTTTTTCCGGGTAGCGCCGGGACAGGTGTTTAGCACAAAAAGTGATAATAATTTCCGCCTGGCGGAATAGAGATAATTCTTATATTTAATAGATTTTTACACGTGATGAAAATTGCGCCGGATCACTTTTGGGAAAAAGAGTGTGATATGTGATCCAGCAGGAAGTTTGTTGCCGCACACTCTGTAAAAATGAAACATTGTTTTAATCTAATGGAGTGTTTTTATGGCAAAGGTTGCGGTGCTACTGGCACCCGGATTTGAAGAGGCGGAAGCGATCATCACCATTGATATCCTGCGCCGTCTCAATATTGAAGTAGAGACCCTGGCCTGCGCAGAGTCGCGGGGAGTGGTGAGCTACCATACTATCCCAATGGTCGCCGATCACACCCTGAGCCACAAAATAGATACTTACTACGACGCCGTTGTCCTACCGGGCGGCCCGCAGGGCAGCGTTAACCTCGCCGCCAGCGCAGAGGTGGTGCGTTTTGTCGCTGCGCATGACGAAGCGGGCAAAATTATCGCCCCGATCTGTTCCGCCGCCGCGCGCGTGCTGGGCGGGAACGGCTTGCTGAAAGGCCGTCGCTATGTCTGCTCGGGGGATCTCTGGCAGGGGGTTCAGGACGGCGTCTATGTCGATGCCCCGGTGGTAGAAGATGGCAACCTCATCAGCGGTAAGGGCCTGGGCCATGCTTTCGATTTCGCCCTGACCCTCTCTGCGCGCCTGTTGGGCGATGACGCCCCTGTTCGCGAGCACGCCGAACACATCTACTATCCCTGGTAAGATCGCCGGGCGCGCGTGCGCCCGTCTAACAAGGATATCCTGGCTGAACTTATGGACTAATCTGCTTTAACCCTTTCTAATTGTCTGACAAATACCTCCGCATTTATGTCATTTCTCGCTGAATGTATGTACGCAATTACTGTAATTCTGCGGTGTGATGGCGCTCTCTTATGGATGATTAATTTCCCGCTAAAACTATCTCAAGCAAATGCGCTTTTAACACCTTTGGCGCTAATGCGTTGTTTTACGTCCGAATAAACAAAATTGAGAAGTTGTTTCCCTACAAATTAGAACGCTAAAGCTGGAGTTAACCATGCACAAATTTACTAAAGCGCTGGCGGCCATCGGTCTGGCTGCCGTTATGTCACAATCCGCTATGGCGGAGAACTTAAAGCTCGGTTTCCTGGTCAAGCAGCCGGAAGAGCCGTGGTTCCAGACGGAGTGGAAATTCGCTGATAAAGCCGGGAAAGATTTGGGCTTCGAAGTGATCAAAATTGCCGTGCCGGACGGTGAAAAAACGCTGAATGCCATCGACAGCCTGGCGGCCAGCGGCGCGAAAGGGTTTGTCATCTGTACGCCGGATCCAAAACTGGGCGCCGCCATCGTGGCGAAAGCGCGCGGCTACGACATGAAGGTCATCGCGGTGGACGATCAGTTCGTCAACGCCAAAGGCGCGCCGATGGATACCGTTCCTCTGGTGATGATGGCGGCGACCAAAATCGGCGAGCGTCAGGGTCAGGAGCTGTATAAAGAGATGCAAAAACGCGGCTGGGATGTGAAAGACACCGCCGTGATGGCCATTACCGCTGACGAGCTGGATACCGCGCGCCGTCGTACCACCGGTTCGATGGATGCCCTGAAAGCGGCCGGCTTCCCGGAAAAACAGATCTACAAAGTGCCAACCAAATCTAACGACATCCCGGGCGCCTTCGATGCGGCCAACTCTATGCTGGTTCAGCACTCTGAAGTCAAACACTGGCTGGTGGTCGGGATGAACGACAACACCGTGCTCGGCGGCGTGCGCGCCACTGAAGGCCAGGGCTTCAAAGCGGCAGACGTGATCGGTATCGGCATCAACGGTGTGGATGCGGTGAGCGAACTCTCTAAAGGGCAGGCTACCGGCTTCTACGGCTCCCTCCTGCCAAGCCCGGACGTTCACGGCTACAAATCCAGCGAAATGCTCTACAACTGGGTGACCAAAGGGGCAGAGCCAGCGAAATTTACTGAAGTGACCGACGTGGTGCTGATCACCCGTGACAACTTCAAAGCCGAGCTGGAGAAAAAAGGACTGGGCGGTAAGTAATTTACTGTGATTGCGCCCCCCGGAAGTCAGGGGGGCCAGACGTTCACTACTCGATCCTCGGAGACGTTATGCAACAGTCTGAACCCTATCTCTCATTTCGCGGCATCGGCAAAACCTTTCCCGGTGTCAACGCGCTGACCGACATCAGCTTTGACTGCTACCCGGGTCAGGTTCATGCCCTGATGGGGGAGAACGGTGCCGGAAAATCCACGCTGCTGAAGATCCTCAGCGGTAACTACGCCCCGACAACGGGCACTCTGGCGTTACAGGGCAAAGAGGTCGCCTTTGCGGACACCACCGCCGCGCTGAACGCCGGGGTCGCCATCATCTACCAGGAGCTGCATCTGGTCCCTGAGATGACCGTGGCAGAAAATATTTATCTCGGTCAGCTTCCCCATAAGGGCGGCTTCGTTAATCGTTCGCTGCTCAACTATGAAGCCGGATTACAGCTGAAGCACCTCGGGCTGGATATCGACCCGCAGACCCCGCTCAAATATCTCTCCATCGGCCAGTGGCAGATGGTGGAGATCGCCAAAGCGCTGGCCCGCAATGCCAAAGTCATTGCCTTTGATGAACCGACCAGCTCGCTCTCAGCGCGCGAGATTGAAAACCTGTTCCGGGTAATCCGCGAGCTGCGTAAAGAGGGGCGCATCATTCTGTACGTGTCGCACCGTATGGAAGAGATTTTTGCCCTCAGCGATGCCATCACCGTGTTTAAGGATGGCCGTTATGTGCGTACCTTCACCGACATGCAGCAGGTCAACCACGACCAGCTGGTGCAGGCGATGGTGGGCCGCGAGCTGGGCGATATCTACCACTGGGAATCGCGGCAGTACGGCGGCGAGCTATTGCGTCTGGACGAGGTGAAAGCCCCGGGCGTACGCACGCCGATCAGCCTTACCGTGCGCAGCGGTGAAATCGTCGGCCTGTTCGGGCTGGTGGGGGCAGGGCGCAGCGAGCTGATGAAAGGGCTGTTTGGCGGCACCCGCATTACCGGCGGGCAGGTGTTTATCGACGGGCAACCGGTCGACATTCAGAAACCGGCCCACGCTATCCGCGCAGGGATGATGCTCTGTCCGGAAGACCGTAAAGCCGAGGGGATCATCCCGGTGCACTCAGTGCGGGACAACATCAACATCTCGGCGCGGCGCAAGACCATTCGCGCCGGGTGTCTGATTAACGATACGTGGGAGGTCAGCAATGCCGATCACCACATTCGCTCACTCAACATCAAAACCCCGAGCGCCGAACAGCTGATCATGAACCTCTCCGGCGGCAACCAGCAGAAGGCGATCCTTGGCCGCTGGCTGTCGGAAGAGATGAAGGTGATCCTGCTGGATGAGCCGACCCGCGGTATCGACGTGGGGGCGAAGCACGAAATTTATAACGTGATTTACGCTCTGGCAAAACGCGGCGTGGCGGTGCTCTTCGCCTCGAGCGATCTGCCGGAAGTGCTGGGTGTGGCCGACCGTATCGTGGTGATGCGCGAAGGGGCTATTGCCGGTGAATTGCTTCATGAACAGGCGAATGAACAGCAGGCCTTAAGCCTCGCCATGCCTAAAGTCAGCCAGGCTGTCGCCTGAGTAAGGAGAATAAGATGTCCTCTGTCACTACATCCGGAGCGCCGAAATCGGCCTTCAGCTTCGGGCGCATCTGGGATCAATACGGCATGCTGGTGGTTTTTGCCGCGCTGTTCCTCGGCTGCGCTATCTTTGTGCCTAATTTCGCCACCTTCATTAATATGAAGGGGCTGGGTCTGGCGATATCCATGTCCGGGATGGTCGCCTGCGGGATGCTGTTCTGTCTGGCATCCGGCGACTTCGACCTGTCGGTGGCCTCGGTCATCGCCTGCGCCGGGGTGACGACTGCGGTAGTCATCAATATGACTGAAAGCCTGTGGATTGGCGTGGCGGCCGGGCTCCTGCTCGGCATGCTCAGCGGCCTGGTCAACGGCTTCGTTATTGCCCGGCTGAAAATCAACGCCCTCATCACCACCCTCGCTACCATGCAGATCGTGCGCGGGCTGGCCTATATCATCTCTGACGGTAAAGCGGTGGGGATTGAAGACGAGCGCTTCTTCGCCCTCGGCTATGCCAACTGGCTCGGTCTGCCAGCGCCTATCTGGCTGACGGTGGGGTGTCTGATTATCTTTGGTTTCCTGCTGAACAGAACCACCTTTGGCCGTAACACCCTGGCGATTGGTGGTAATGAGGAGGCGGCGCGTCTGGCCGGGGTTCCGGTGGTACGCACCAAGATTATTATCTTTGTGCTCTCCGGTCTGGTGTCGGCGGCAGCGGGGATTATTCTGGCTTCGCGTATGACCAGCGGCCAGCCGATGACCTCTATCGGTTATGAGCTGATCGTCATCTCAGCCTGCGTTTTGGGGGGGGTATCACTCAAAGGCGGCATCGGAAAAATCTCATATGTGGTGGCGGGGATCCTGATACTCGGGACGGTGGAGAACGCCATGAACCTGTTGAACATCTCTCCGTTCTCGCAGTATGTGGTACGTGGCCTGATCCTGCTTGCAGCGGTGATCTTCGACCGTTACAAACAAAAAGCGAAGCGTACGGTTTAACCCGTTTTCCTCTCTTCCGCGACCTAACTTTTAAGTGTAGTCGCGACCTTAACCCCCTTTCCAGCCGCAGCGGGAAGGGGGTTGTCAAATGGCGAGCCTCGTCACACTGTCTATACTTACACTGCTACTGAGATGTTAACAGTTTTTCATCTCGCCAACTGTAAGGAGGATCAGGGTGGCCGATACGTTAACTTCACCGCCGTTACTAACTGAAAACTATGCGTACTTTTTTGACCTCGACGGGACCCTGGCAACAATCAAGCCGCACCCCGATGAGGTGGCAGTTCCCGTAGAAGTGTTAGAGGCGCTGAATCAGCTTGCCCAGCTGAACCAGGGGGCACTGGCATTGATATCAGGGCGTTCAATCGCCGAGCTGGATCAGCTCGCCGGACCTTACCGTTTTCCGCTTGCCGGTGTACACGGGGCGGAGCGCCGCGACATCCATGGTCATCTGCAAACCGTTTCCCTTCCTCCTGATCTGGTCCAGACGCTGCATGCGCAGTTGACGACGGCGCTTTTATATCTGCCTGGTACCGAGCTTGAGGCCAAGGGGATGGCGTTTGCGCTCCACTATCGCCAGGCGCCCCAGTATGAGCAGGAAGTGTTTAACCTGGCGGAACAGGTGGTGCGTGACAACCCGCAGCTGTCACTTCAGCCGGGTAAATGTGTGGTTGAAATTAAACCGAGGGGCATCCACAAAGGCGAAGCTATCTCCGCCTTTATGCATGAAGCGCCTTTCCTCGGCAGAACGCCGGTGTTCTTAGGCGATGACCTGACCGATGAGCATGGCTTTGAGGTGGTCAACCAGCTTAAAGGGGTATCAGTAAAAGTCGGCGCGGGCGATACCAAAGCCAGCTGGCGGCTGGCGACGGTGCCCGATGTCTGGCAATGGGTAATAAAAGCCGCTAACCATCAACAAGAAAAAGAAATAGCGCAAATTAACAGGAGAAAACCTTATGGGTCGCTTGATCGTAGTTTCTAATCGCATCGCTCCCCCGGACGACAAAAAAGCCAGCGCAGGTGGACTGGCTGTAGGGGTGCTGGGGGCGTTAAAAAGTACGGGGGGGCTCTGGTTTGGCTGGAGTGGAGAGATTGGTAACGAGGATAAACCGCTAAAAAAGGTGACCCGCGGGAACATCACCTGGGCCTCGTTTAATCTCAGTGAACAGAATTACGATGAATATTACAGCCAGTTCTCTAACGCTGTGCTGTGGCCAGCCTTCCACTATCGCCTCGACCTGGTTAAGTTTAAGCGCGAGGCCTGGGAAGGGTATTCTCGCGTAAATAGCCTGCTGGCTGATAAACTGCAGCCGTTAGTCCAGCAGGACGACACGGTGTGGGTACACGATTACCATCTGCTGCCGTTTGCCAGCGAACTGCGTAAGCGCGGCATTAACAACCGCATCGGCTTCTTCCTGCATATCCCGTTCCCGACCCCAGAAATTTTCAACGCGCTGCCGCCCAGCGACGAGCTGCTCGAAGGGCTCTGCGATTACGATCTGCTGGGCTTCCAGACCGAAAACGACCGACTGGCCTTCCTCGACAGCGTGGCCAGCAAAACACGGCTGACGGCCCATGACGATGATTCGCACTCCGCCTGGGGCAAGCGCTTCCGCACCGAGGTCTATCCGATTGGTATTGAGCCGGACGAGATTGCCGATCAGGCCTCCGGGCCGCTGCCGCCGAAGCTTGCGCAGCTGAAAGAAGAGCTTAAGAACGTAAAAAACATCTTCTCCGTTGAGCGTCTCGATTACTCAAAAGGGTTGCCGGAACGCTTCCAGGCTTACGAGACCCTGCTGGAGAAATATCCCGAGCACCACGGTAAGATCCGCTACACCCAAATCGCACCGACCTCACGCGGTGAGGTGCAGGCTTATCAGGATATTCGTCATCAGCTTGAAAACGAAGCCGGGCGCATCAACGGTCGCTATGGTCAGCTGGGCTGGACCCCGCTGTTCTATCTCAACCAGCATTTTGAACGCAAGATCCTGATGAAGGTATTCCGCTATGCCGATGTCGGGCTGGTGACGCCGCTGCGTGATGGCATGAACCTGGTGGCGAAAGAGTACGTCGCCGCGCAGGACCCGGCCGATCCGGGTGTGCTGGTGCTATCGCAGTTTGCCGGTGCGGCCAATGAGCTGACTTCGGCACTGATCGTCAACCCTTACGATCGGGATGATGTCGCCAACGCCCTGCACCGGGCGCTGGATATGCCGCTTACGGAGCGTATCTCACGCCACGCGGAGATGATGAAAGTGATTCGTGAGAACGATATCGATCGCTGGCAGGCGCGCTTCATCGACGACCTGAACCAGATCACTCCCCGCAGCGTGGAGAGCAACCTGCAAAAAAAGGTCGCAACCTTCCCTAAACTTGCCTGAAAATAAATTCCACTCAGCGCATTACACTGCGCTGAGTGGAATTAACAGCACATCAACTTTACTGTTGCTAACGATTGTCTTTGCGCAACAGGCCGCCCGTGAAAAAAAACTGTGATTATGATTGCCACAAATCACCAGGTCGACCTCCTGATTTTGACATATATCAAGTATCCTCTCGCTTAATTCGCCTGACGCACAAAGTGTCTGGGCGATGGGATATTCTGCACGCGCAATAAGTTCGTCCAGAAATTGCTGGGTTTCCTCCTGAATAACGCCACGAATATCTTCCAGCATCGGTGCGGCCAGTTGATTGTACATCTCGGGATCGGCGGAAAGCGTGACGAGGGTGATACGGGCCTGGGTCGGTCGGGCGATGGCGACTGCTTTGGCAACCAGTTGGTGGCTTTCGGGAGAAACAGAAACAGAAACAAGGATATGGGAGTAACTCATAGTACCCTCCGGACGTATCTGTACATTAGCGATTCCTCACCTTTAGCGCGCTTTTTTTACTTACGCAAGGGGGTAAGATGACATTCATGTGATGGTTATCATAATTATTCATTAAATATTCTTATGTAATGAATAGCGCTAAACCCTGCTTAGGGGGGTAAAACGGCTAACTTAACGGAAATCATACAAATAAAACCCCCTCAAAAACAAGGGGATTAACCCCTTTGCAACATTTATCCAGCCGTAAACGTAAGAAAATACTTACGTATTGATGCCGGTTTAATTCCTTTATTTTCAGTGGCTTAATCTACTGTTTCTATCTTAGATATGTTAAGGGGTTCAGGGGATTTGTAATTTGTCAACCCCAGGCAAGTAACGTGCCGGATTAGTTCATACTTGTGCATGAATATTCGACCAGAAAGAATATATCTGGCGGTTATTTGTTCATTAAATAGACAATTTAGAAGTGATACTGATGGATTTTTGGTTCAAATTCACCTAAATTATGTGACGTGGATCACATTTATTTTAAATTTCAGGCGAGGCCGCATTGTATGTCCTACATCGGACGGGTAGAGTTGCACCGAATTAGGAAAAATCTTAGTTAATTGTAAGAAGTGATAACTGTCAGGAAGCAATTATTGTTTTTCTTTACGAGATTCATCAATACAGAACTTAATTCAACTAGCGTTTTAGCCTTTTCTTCTTTTTTTTACCGGGGTTTTCCCGGCGACATCACGGGGTGCGGTCTACCGCACAAGAATATAGTGTTATTCGGGAAGGGAAAATGAACACATCCGAATTGCTAAAACACATTTATGACATCAACCTGTCATATTTATTGCTTGCACAACGTTTGATTAGCCAGGACAAAGCCTCGGCGATGTTTCGCCTGGGTATTCATGAAGAGATGGCGACAACCCTTGGCGGCTTAACCCTGCCACAGATGGTCAAACTGGCCGAAACTAACCAGTTAGTGTGCCAGTTCCGTTTCGATAGTCACCAGACCGTGACCCAGTTGACTCAGGAGTCCCGCGTGGACGATCTGCAGCAGGTTCACACCGGTATTTTGCTTTCTACTCGTTTGCTTAACGAAATCAGCCAGCCTGATGACGCAGCCCGTAAGAAAAGAGCGTGATCATGAGTGAGAAGAGCATTGTTCAGGAAGCGCGTGACATTCAACTGGCGATGGAGCTGATAACGCTTGGTGCTCGTTTGCAGATGCTTGAAAGCGAGACACAGCTGAGCCGTGGTCGTCTTATCAAACTGTATAAAGAATTACGCGGTAGCCCGCCGCCAAAAGGCATGCTGCCGTTTTCTACCGACTGGTTTATGACATGGGAGCAGAATATTCATGCTTCCATGTTCTGTAATGCCTGGCAGTATCTGCTCAAGACCGGCTTATGCACTGGCGTTGATGCAGTCATTAAAGCGTACAAACTGTATCTTGAGCAGTGCCCGCAGCCTGAAGAGGGCCCGTTGCTGGCACTGACCCGTGCATGGACGCTGGTGCGTTTTGTTGAGAGCGGATTGCTTGAATTATCTCGCTGCAACTCCTGCAGCGGTAACTTTATCACCCACGCTCACCAGCCTGCCGGCAGCTTTGCCTGCAGTTTGTGCCAACCACCGTCTCGCGCGGTAAAAAGACGTAAACTTTCCCGGGATGTTGCCGATAGTAATCCACAACTGCTGGATGAACAGATCAAACAGGCTGTTTAACCCGAACGTACGGGCAAGACTCCAGCAGCGGTAAGCCATTACCGCTGCTTTTTTTTGCCCCGCGAACAGGTAAACCCCCGAACTGTGTCCTCTGGCTAAAGTCACTAGCGGAAGGATGATGTCGTGCTTATCGTATTAGGTTACCTGGTAGTTCTCGGTACAGTTTTCGGCGGTTACATGATGACCGGCGGGCACCTTGGGGCACTCTATCAACCGGCCGAGCTGGTTATAATCGGCGGTGCAGGGGTGGGTGCATTTATCGTTGGCAACAACGGCAAGGCGATCAAGGGAACGTTAAAAGCGTTGCCGTTACTGTTCCGTCGTTCGAAATACACCAAAAGTATGTATATGGACCTGCTGGCGCTGCTCTATCGCCTGATGGCCAAGTCGCGTCAACAGGGGATGTTCTCTCTGGAACGTGATATCGAGAACCCGAAAGAGAGCGAGATCTTCGCCAGCTATCCGCGGATCCTGGCGGACTCGATGATGCTCGAATTTATCGTCGACTATCTGCGTCTGATCATCAGCGGCAACATGAACACCTTCGAAATCGAAGCGCTGATGGATGAAGAGATCGAAACCCACGAAAACGAAGCGGAAGTGCCGGCCAACAGCCTGGCGATGGTCGGCGACTCCTTGCCGGCGTTCGGTATCGTGGCGGCGGTGATGGGGGTGGTACACGCCCTGGCCTCTGCGGATCGTCCGGCGGCGGAGCTGGGGGCGCTGATTGCCCACGCCATGGTGGGGACCTTCCTCGGGATCCTGCTGGCGTACGGTTTTATCTCTCCGCTGGCGACCGTATTGCGCCAGAAGAGCGCTGAAACCACCAAAATGATGCAGTGCGTCAAAATCACGCTGCTCTCCAACCTGAACGGTTATGCTCCGCCGATCGCGGTAGAGTTTGGCCGTAAAACCCTGTACTCCAGCGAGCGTCCGTCGTTTATCGAACTCGAAGAGCACGTGCGCGCGGTGAAGAACCCAAACCAGCAGACGAGCACTGAGGACGCATGAAAAATCAGTCCCATCCCATCGTCATAGTCAAAAAGCGCAAGCACAAAGGTCACGGGGGCCATCATGGTGGCTCCTGGAAAATCGCCTATGCGGACTTTATGACCGCGATGATGGCGTTCTTCCTGGTGATGTGGCTGATCTCTATCTCCAGCCCGAAAGAGCTGATTCAGATAGCAGAGTATTTCCGCACCCCGCTGGCGACCGCGGTGTCAAGTGGACCGCGTATCTCCAACAGCGACAGCCCGATTCCGGGCGGTGGGGATGACTACACGCAGAAGCAGGGTGAAGTGAAGCGCGAGCCCAACATTGATGAGCTGAAAAGACGCATGGAGCAGGCGCGCCTGAAGAAACTGCGTGGCGATCTGGATCAGCTGATCGAAGCGGATCCGAAGCTGCGTGCCCTGCGTCCGCACCTGAAGATCGATCTTGTTCAGGAGGGGCTGCGCATTCAGATTATCGACAGCCAGAACCGTCCGATGTTTAAAACCGGCAGCGCCGACGTGGAACCCTATATGCGCGATATTCTGCGCGGGATTGCCCCGGTGTTGAACGGGATCCCAAACCGAATCAGTCTCTCCGGTCACACCGATGACTTCCCTTACGCCGGCGGCGAAAAAGGGTACAGCAACTGGGAGCTCTCTGCGGATCGTGCCAACGCATCCCGTCGTGAGCTGGTGATCGGCGGACTGGACGATGGCAAGGTGCTGCGGGTTGTCGGCATGGCCGCCACCATGCGTGTGACCGACCGCGGACCGGAAGATGCCATCAACCGTCGAATTAGTCTCTTAGTGCTCAACCAGCAGGCGGAGCAGGCCATCCTGCATGAAAACGCCGAAAGTAAAAGTGAGTCACTGGATGATTTAAAACAGCCAGGCCCTGTGCCGTCGGCTGCCGTTCCAACATCGCCACCAGCCAATCCGAGGTGATAGCGTGAGCATGGATATTAGCGATTTTTACCAGACGTTTTTTGATGAAGCCGACGAACTGTTGGCGGATATGGAGCAACATCTGCTGGACCTGGTGCCCGAGGCACCGGATTCAGAGCAGCTCAACGCCATATTTCGTGCAGCCCACTCCATAAAAGGAGGCGCCGGTACGTTTGGCTTTACCATTCTGCAGGAGACGACCCATCTGATGGAGAACCTGCTGGATGAGGCCCGACGCGGTGAGATGCAGCTCAATACCGACATTATTAACCTGTTTTTGGAAACGAAAGATATTATGCAGGAACAGCTCAATGCCTATAAAAGCTCGCAAGAGCCGGACGCTGCCAGCTTCGAATATATCTGCCACGCCCTGCGTCAGTTAGCGCTGGAAGCTAAAGGTGAGACGGCAGCCGTTGCCGTCAGCCCGGCAAAACTGAGCGTCGTTGATGCCGCCCCGACGGCCGCGCCAGCCGTTGACGACCGCGTGCGCGTGGTGCTCTCCGGTCTGAAAGAGAGCGAAGTCAATCTGCTGGAAGAGGAGCTGAGCAATCTGGCGACGTTGAGCAACGTGGTGAAGGGCAAGGACACGCTGGCTGCTACTCTTGATGGTGGCATCGGCAAAGATGATGTGGTCGCGGTGCTCTGTTTTGTGATTGAGCCTGAGCAGATCGACTTTGAAGCGGTAGCGGATGCACCGGTTGCCGACGCTGCCGACGTCGCTGAGGTGGTAGAGGCCGCGCCTGCGGTACCGGCCGTGGCACCGGCGGCACCCGCGCTGAAGGCCGTTCCAGGCGAATCTGCTGCACCAAACCGTGGCGAACGTGAAAAACCGGCTGCCCGCTCCAGCGAATCCACCAGTATCCGCGTAGCGGTAGAGAAGGTGGATCAGCTGATCAACCTGGTCGGCGAACTGGTGATCACCCAGTCGATGCTGGCCCAGCGTTCAAACGAACTGGACCCGGTAAACCACGGGGATCTGATCACCAGCATGGGCCAGTTACAACGTAACGCCCGTGACCTGCAGGAATCGGTGATGTCCATTCGTATGATGCCGATGGAGTACGTCTTCAGCCGCTTCCCGCGCCTGGTGCGCGACCTGGCCACTAAGCTGAATAAGCAGATCGAACTGACGCTGATGGGCAGCTCCACCGAGCTGGATAAGAGCCTGATTGAGCGCATTATCGACCCGTTAACGCACCTGGTGCGTAACAGCCTCGACCACGGGATTGAGCTGCCGGAAAACCGCGTTGCCGCAGGTAAATCCCCGGTCGGGAACCTGATCCTCTCTGCGGAACATCAGGGCGGGAACATCTGTATCGAAGTGACCGACGACGGCGCAGGCCTGAACCGCGAGCGCATCCTGGCCAAAGCGATGTCGCAGGGGATGGCGGTCAGCGAAAACATGACCGACGAAGAAGTGGGCATGCTGATCTTCGCTCCGGGCTTCTCCACCGCCGAGCAGGTGACGGACGTCTCCGGGCGTGGCGTGGGCATGGATGTGGTAAAACGTAACATCCAGGAGATGGGCGGCCACGTTGAGATTAAGTCGAAGCAGGGTTCCGGGACCACTATCCGTATTCTGCTCCCGCTGACGCTGGCGATCCTCGACGGCATGTCGGTCAAAGTGGCGGGCGAAGTGTTTATTCTGCCGCTGAACGCGGTGATGGAATCACTCCAGCCGCGTGAAGAAGATTTACATCCGCTGGCCGGCGGTGAGCGCGTACTCGAAGTGCGTGGCGAGTACCTGCCGCTGGTGGAACTGTGGAAAGTGTTCGACGTGGATGGCGCCAAAACCGAAGCCACGCAGGGGATCGTAGTGATCCTGCAGAGCGCGGGTCGCCGCTATGCGCTGCTGGTCGATCAGCTGATTGGTCAGCATCAGGTGGTGGTGAAGAACCTTGAGAGCAACTACCGCAAGGTGCCTGGTATTTCAGCCGCCACCATCCTCGGGGATGGTAGCGTGGCGCTGATCGTCGATGTTTCGGCGCTTCAGGGATTAAATCGTGAAAAACGTATGGCGCACACAGCCGCCTGATTCAGTTAAGAAGGTAAAAAAATGACCGGTATGAGTAATGTAACCAAGCTGGCCGGCGAGCCATCAGGGCAGGAATTCCTGGTTTTCACTTTAGGTGACGAAGAGTACGGTATCGACATTCTGAAAGTGCAGGAAATTCGTGGCTATGATCAGGTGACCCGCATCGCCAACACGCCAGATTTCATCAAAGGCGTGACCAACCTGCGTGGCGTTATCGTGCCCATCGTCGACCTGCGCGTGAAGTTCAGCCAGGGCGACGTGGAGTATGATGACAATACCGTGGTGATCGTGCTCAATCTGGGCCAGCGTGTGGTCGGGATCGTGGTTGACGGGGTCTCTGACGTGCTCTCCCTGACCGCCGAGCAGATCCGCCCGGCACCGGAATTCGCTGTGACGCTGTCCACCGAATACCTGACCGGTCTGGGTGCGCTGGGCGATCGTATGCTGATTCTGGTGAACATTGAGAAGCTGCTGAACAGCGACGAGATGGCGTTGCTGGATGTGGCGGCGAGTCATGTAGCTTAAGTAAACGTAAAACGGCAGCTATGTTGCCAGTTTGTAGGCCGGGTAAGGCGTAGCCGCCACCCGGCTTTTTTATTGCCGCACCGTGCCTGATGCGGCAATGCCCGGCGGCGCTGCGCTTGCCGGGCCTACGGATCGTGCATGCAGTGGATTTTGTAGGCCGGGTAAGGCGTAGCCGCCACCCCGGCTTCTCCGTCGCCTGAATGTGGCACGGGTGTTGAGTCCCCGCTGAAATCGGCGAACCGGAGACCGGACGACAAGGGCTGGACGCCAGGGATGGCGGCCAGAGGCGAATCGAGACAGGATGTCGAGTTGAGCCGACCGCAGGCGTCAGGTCGGGAGGTGAGCGTAGTGCGAAGCACCGATTTCTTCGCGGGGCCGCGGGGATTGATAAGGGGGCCGCGGTGGCCCCCTTATCACGTTCACAGGTTCCGTTCATTTCATATTCTGCTGGACATAAAGTGAACGGAACAATTCCACAACATCTAAATAAGAAATCAGCCTTCCTGGCTAGCCAGCTCCACCTCATCCTCCAGCAGCCCCTCATTCTGCGCCAGCATCGCCGTCGCCACACCATTCCCCAGCACGTTAATCGCTGACCGCCCCATATCCAGGAAGTGATCGATCCCCATCAGCAGCAAAATCCCCGCCACCGGAATATGGAAACTCGGGATAGTCGCCGCCAGCACCACCAGCGCCGAGCGCGGTACCCCGGCAATCCCTTTTGATGCCAGCATCAGGGTTAACATCAGCACCGTGATTTCCGAAAACGTCAGCTGAATATTGTACGCCTGGGCGATAAACATCGAGGCAAACGAGCAATAGACCATCGACCCCACCAGGTTAAACGAATACCCAATCGGCAACACAAACGAGACGATATTGCGCGAGCAGCCAAAGCGGGTCAGCTGCTCCAGCGTTTTCGGGTAAGCCGCTTCCGAACTGCTGGTGGTAAAGGCCACCAGGACCGGATCTTTCAGCATGCTCACCAGACGGAAGATCTCGTTTTTCAGCACCATATAACCCACCGCCACCAGCACCAGACAGGTGAGGACGATGGCCAGATAGTAGCCGCCAATAAACGAGGCGTAGTTGAGCAAAATCCCCAGACCCTGGGTGGCGATCACCGAGGAGATGGCGGCGAAGATCGCCAGCGGCGCAACGTACATCACGTAGCCGGTCACTTTCAGCATGATGTGGGAGACCACGTCCAGCGCGGCCACCAGCGGGGCGTTAAACTTCTCCCCCAGCGATGCGCCGCCAATGCCGAAGAACATCGAGAACACCACAATTTGCAGGATCTCGTTATTGGCCATCGCCCCGATGATGCTGGTGGGGATGGTGTGGGAAAGGAAACCTTTCAGCGACATCCCCCCCGTCGCCAGCCCGGTCTCTACCGCACCAGCCGGAACGGCCAGATTCAGGCCGCTGCCCGGGTGGAGCAGGGTGACGATAAACAGCCCGACCAGGATGGAAAGTACCGATGAGCTGATAAACCACACCATCGCTTTACCGCCCACGCGGCCAATGGTGGCGGTCTCGCCCAGACGCATAATCCCCACCGTCAGGGTGCTGAACACCAGCGGCGCAATGACCATTTTAATCAGGCGTAAAAAGATATCGGTTAATAACGTGATGTTGTCTGACCAGGCTGCGATCGCGTCAGGGGACGCGTACTCATGAATGACTGCCCCGGACAGGATGCCCGCCAGCATAAAGACCACAATGAAGATCGTGAGTCGGTTTGCACTTGCCACCAAAATACCTCATTAACGAAAAGGTGAAATTAAACAGCTGATGTATCTAATTTTAATTATTCAGCACATGAATGATTCATAACCTACGTTGAAGTAAAAAAGCGCGCTTTTCAATATTTTTTTAATGTTTATCAGTTTTGTTAATGCTGCGTGACGATATATTGTGATGCAGATCACATTGTAATCAATATATCCTCCCGTCTTACTTAAAGCGCGGCGGGTTACATTGCGTATCCGCATGTTTTAATAAGTAAAAATGTGTCAATACGTTAAATGTATGAGTATTGTTGCGAAAAGTTGTTGAGATTGTATCCATAAACTAAATTTCACAATAACCACCCTGGCAGTGGCCTGATGGGTGCTAACAGACTGAGCGTTATCAAAAAATTGATAACCGCACGTGACATTTTCTGGAGGGTGGAAAATGAATAAAAAGCTCCTGATGCTGTTTTCTGGCGGCGTTCTGGCGATGGCAGCCGGCAATAGCCAGGCCGTTACCAGCAGCGGCACCATCGGCGCAACCTTAACGTTAACCAACGGTTGCCTGATTAACGGTTCGCCAACGCAGGACGGCATTAACTTCGGTACCCTCGATTTCGGTACCCATCCGGCGACCTTCTCCACGCTGACTACCCAGTTGACCGGGGCCAGCGGCGGCAACACCTTCACCATTCAATGCACCACCGCCAGCTACACGGTAGCGATCACCGGGAATACCAACTCGACGGCTCCCGGCACCGTAGTGGGCACGCCGGGCACGCCCGCGCGCTATCTGGTGAATACATCCAATACCAGTCAGGGCGTGGCCTATAGCCTGTTCAGCGACGGCGGATTTAATAACATCATCGCCAACAACGCCCCGCTGCCAGTGACCTCCACCGCCGGGGGCGTTGACAGCTACACGCTGTACGGCCGCATCACCGGCGGGGGCAACAGCGTCACCGTGGTGCCAGGTACCTACACCGACACCATCAACGTCAGCGTCACCTATTAGCGCCAGCACGTTTTAATGCGCGTAAATAACCAAAAGCTCCATCACCGGGGAGAGGGAAAACTGCGCGCTCTTTTTAGCCTGAGTATGCTGCTGCTTGCGGCGGGAAGCAGCGAGGCGGTGACGACGCAATCCTTTCAGGTGAGCGCCACCATCACCCCCGGCTGTTCCGTCGCCGCAGGCAGCGGTGGCCTGCTGGGCACCCTGAACTTCGGCACCCACAGCGGGGTGGCGCGGGGATCGGTGAATACCAGCTTTGTGCCGAACGGTTCGCTGTCCATCGCCTGTACGCCTGGCGTGGCGCTGAGCATGAGTATCGACGGGGGCCAGTATTACACCTCGGTGCGCAATATGCAGCGCTCCGGGGCAACCGATCAGGTGGCGTACCGCCTGTACAGCAGCAGCTCCCTGGCGGCCAACAGTGAGATCGGGGTCAACCAGGCGGTGTCAGTGACATACACCAACAGCAACAACATTGCGCTACCGCTCTTTGGTGTGGCGCTTCTGACCGGGTTCAGCCCGGCTGGAAATTATTCCGATCAACTCACCGTGACCCTGTCGTGGTGATAAAGGGAGAAGGACGATGAAGGCACTTTCGGGAACTCGTACGCTCTGTCTGCTGATGGCGCTGGGTGCAACGCTCAACACCGCCCACGGGGCAGCCACCATTCTGCTGTGGCCTATCGACCCGTGGCTGTCGGCGGATACCAAAGCCACGGAACTGTGGGTACAGAATCAGGGCAACAGCGCCACCACCATGCAGGTGCGAATTGTTCGCTGGCGTCAGGAGAACGGTCTTGAACGCTACACCGCCCAGCAGGAGGTGGTCGCCAGTCCGCCGATCGTCACCATTGCGAAAGGCAGCAAGCAGTTAATCCGCCTGATCAAACAGAGCGAGGTGCCAGCCGGCGTCGAGCAAGCCTACCGTATTATCGTGGACGAGATCCCTCAGCCGCAGGATAAGGCGACCCCGCAGATGGGACTCAAACTGCAGATGCGTTACTCCATTCCGCTGTTTGTCTACGGGCAGGGCATCGCCACCATCAAGGACGGGGCGCACCACGCCCTCGCCGAGACGCGGGATCTCAACTGGCGGGTGATCCGCGAGAACGGCCAACCGGCTCTGCAGGTTCGCAATCAGGGTAGTGTGCATGTCCGCCTGAGCCAGGTCTCGCTGCAGCAGGGGGGACAGAATCGTACCCTCGCGGATGGCCTGCTGGGTTACGTGCTACCGGGCAGCGCCCGCAGCTGGCCGCTACCGTCAGGGATCAGCCAGCCGGGCCAGATGCGTGCAGAAATTAATGCCCGGGATACACAATGGCAGTCGGCCCCCGTCAACTGAAGCCGTCGATGCTTATCCTGCTCTGCGTCAGCTCCGCAAGCTGGGCCGATCCTGGTGATGATATGCTGCCTCCACCGCCGGTGCCGCAGTCGGTCAATGACGAGGCGGTGTTCCAGCTGGTGCTGGTCGTTAACCATTACGACACCGGGCTGGTGGTGCCCGTCACCCGGCGGCAGGAGGAGTATCTGGTCGCCAGTGCCGATCTGCGCCGCGCGGGTTTGCCCGCCGAACAGGTCCCGCCGGGGGAGGTGAACGTCAGCCGCCTGCCAGAGGTGCGCACTGAATACGACAGCACCGGGCAACGGCTGTTGCTCAGCGTGCCGCGAGAGTGGATCGGCGCCCGCGTCACCCCCTTCAGCGGACAGATGGCGCGCAGCACGCCCCATTTTGGCAAAGGGGCGCTGCTCAACTACGACTTCTATACCAACCACACCGAACACAGCGGTGGCCAGGCCTCCCTGTGGCATGAGTTGCGCTATTTTGACGACCGGGGATCGTTATCCTCCACCGGTTACGTGCGGAAAAACCTCTCCGGCGGCAGCGGGCAGCAGGAGGGGTACGTGCGCTACGACACCACCCTGATGATCACCGACGAAGAAGACGCCACCACCTGGACCGCCGGGGATGTGATCAGCGATGCCCTGAGCTGGAGCAGCAGCGTGCGCATGGGCGGCATCAGCTATGGCCGCGATTTCACCCTGCGCCCGGACCTCGTCACCTGGCCGTTGCCGGAATTCTCCGGTGAAGCGGCGGTACCCACCTCAGTGGATCTGTTCGTCAACGGCTACCGCGCAGGCTCGACCCGTTTGCAGCCGGGGCCGTTCACCCTTACCAATCTGCCTTACATCAACGGCGCCGGGGATGCAGTGCTGGTCACCACCGATGCGTTGGGTCGTCAGGTGAGCACCACCATGCCGTTCTACGTCACCAGCGATCTGCTGCGCCAGGGGCTCAGCGACGGAGCCATGACCCTCGGCAGCCTGCGACGCAACTACGGTATCGAGAATTTTGACTACGGCCCGGCGGCGGGCAGCGGCTCATATCGCTACGGTCTTACCGACTGGCTGACCCTGGAAGGGCATGTCGAAGGAGCTGAGGAGCTGGCGCTGGGCGGGGCCGGCACCATCGTCAAACTCGGGCGGCTGGGGGTAGTGAACAGCGCCTGGACCCAGAGCAAAATGCGCGGCGACACCGGCGGGCAGGTAAACTGGGGCTACCAGTACAGCACTAACGCCTTCAGCATTGCCACTCAGCACAGCCGTCGCGATCGCGGCTTCGGCAACCTCGCCCTCTACGATCAGCCCACCGTTTATGATGAATATAACCAGCCTATCGCCAGCCTGAGCCGCAATACCGATCAGTACTCCCTTACTTTTAACCTCGGTGACTTTGGCAATATTGGTGCGGCGTGGATCGGTGTGCAGAGTTTCGACGATCAGAAAACCGAGCTGCTGAACCTTTCCTGGAGTCGTAACCTGTGGGGCAGCAGCAGTATTTACCTCGCTGCCAGCCGGGATCAGCAGCAGGGTGACTGGACGGTGGCCCTGTCGCTGCAGATCCCCCTCGGCGAGCGCGACAGCGCCGCCATCACCCTGGAAAACACCCCGGATGCAGGGAGCACCCAGCGCCTCAACTACAACCACTCGATGCCCACCGACGGCGGCTTCAGCTGGAATATGGCGTGGGCGCGCCAGTCGCAGGCCAGCAACTATCAGCAGGCCACGCTGGGCTGGCGGAATAACAACATCGAGCTGCAGGGCGGCGGCTACGGCGACCGCGACATGATGACCTGGTGGGGCGAGGCGATGGGCGCAGTGGTGCTGATGGACGGCGAGCTGTTTGCCGCCAACAAAATCAACGACGCCTTCGTGGTGGTCAGCACCGACGGGCAGCCGGACGTGCCGGTCAGCTATGAGAACCAGCCGGTGGGTAAAACCAACCGCAACGGCTATCTGCTGATCAGCGGCGTTTCCGCCTACTACCCGGCCAGCTACAGCATCAACACCCTCAATTTACCCGCCGACACCCGCCTGAAGGAGACCGAGCGCCGCGTCGCCCTGCGGCGCAACAGCGGCTATCTGGTCGACTTCCCGATGGAGCAGGAGCGGGTGGCCAGCGTGATCCTTCATGACGGGGCAGGGGAAGCGATCCCCCTCGGCAGCCAGGTGCGACGCCAGGGGCGGGAGCCGGTGGTGGTGGGCTATGACGGACTTGCCTGGCTGGAGGATCTGGCGGACGTTAACCCGCTGGAGGTCATCACCCCGGACGGCAAAGGCTGTCGTATTACCCTGACCCTGACGGCGAACCCGGAGCATAAGCTGCAAACCTACGGGCCGCTGACCTGTCGGGTGGCACCATGAAACGCCTCCTGCTGCTGGTGATACTGATGCTGGTCTCCACCGCCAGCTGGAGCGCGTGCCGGGTCAGCACCGTCAATGCCAGCTTTGGCAGCGTCACCTCGTTTGCCCTCAGCGGCAGCAATGAAGTGGCCACCACCGGGACGCTGGTAGTGAGCTGCGATACGGTGCTTAACCTGCTGACCAATGATTCAGTGACGCTCAACTTCACCGGAGCCACCATCGCCGCCAGCAGTCGCGGGACGATGAAGCGCACCGATAATGCCACCATCACCGACGTGATCCCTGCTCGCCTGTGCGGCCAGACTACCTGCAACGCCAGCAGCGAAGTGCAGATCGGCAAAGCCTATACCTGGAGCGGTTCGTCGCTGCTGGGCCTGCTCGGTTCAAGGCAGTACAACATCCCGCTCTATTTTCGCACCGTCGCCGGGCAGAACGTCAGCGCCGGGCCCTATCAGGTGACCCTCAATTTCAACGTGAGCTACAGCGTCTGCGCGCTGGGGGTACTGGGGCTCTGTACCTCCGCACAAACCGGCACCACCCCGGTCAGCCTGACCCTCAACATGACGGTCACCAACGACTGCAGCGCCATGACCACCCCAAACGTCAACTTCAACAGCGCGCCGCTGGTGCAGAATTTCCCCACCGTCTCGCAGGCCATCTCGGTCACCTGCACCAAGGGCAGCGTCTATACCATCGGCATCAATAACGGCGCTAACGCCAGCAATAACGTGCGGCGAATGGCCAGCGGCAATAACCGCATGAGCTATGAGATCTATAAAGAAGCTACCGCCAGTCGCTGGGGCAGCAGCGGCAGCGAACGCTGGTCCAGCGGTGCCTCCTCTCAGGTGAGCGCCGACGGGCTGCTGCGCAGCTACAACTACACTGCCCGCGTCCTGACCACTCAGGCCACCCCTCCTGCCGGTAACTACAGCGACACCCTGGTCGTCGACGTCGCGTTCTGACCCTCGCTTTTCCCTTTCGCAAATGTAAAGTTCCTGTCAGTTGTGCCGATAACACCGAGAACAAATTCATAAGAAGGTGTTGTATGTTGAACCGTATGCGCGTTGTCACAATGCTGATGCTGGTGCTGGTTGTCTTCGCACTGCTGCAGCTTATTTCCGGCAGTCTGTTTTTCTCATCCATTAAGGCTAACCAGGACAGTTTTGCGGTTTCTAACCAGTTCCGTGTTCAACAAAGCGAAATCACCTCCAGCTGGGATTACCTGCTGCAAACGCGCATCAACCTGAGCCGCGCCTCCGCGCGCATGGCGACGGATCCCTCTAAGCCGCAACCTGAGCTGATCAACAGCGCCCGTACCACGCTGGCGGAAGCGGACAAACACTTCAAGGCCTACAGCACCATCACGCCACAGCCGTCAATGGCGCAGGTGAGCCAGACCATCAACGACAAATATCAGGACTATGCTGCGGCCCTGACGGAGCTGATCCAGTTCCTTGAGAGCGGCAATATGGACGCCTATTTTGCCCAGGCCACCCAGTCAAAGCAGAACGCGCTCGGCACCGCCCTGCGGGATTATGTCTCCGCGTCTGATGCCCGGAACCAGGAGGCGTTCAACGCCAGCGTGGCGGATTACACCTTCGCCAAATGGCAGATGGGGATCCTCGCTCTGGCGCTGGCGATCGTGCTGGTGGGAGTCTGGTACGGCATCCGCCATACCCTGCTTAATCCGTTGAACCGCGTTATCGAGCATATTCGTCAGATTGCCAGCGGCGATCTGACCCATACCCTGGCGATTGCCGGACGCAGCGAAATCACCCAGTTGGCGGTTACCGTTGACCATATGCAGCGCTCCCTGAGCGAGACGGTGGCTAACGTGCGCCAGGGCTCGGATGCCATCTACACCGGCACCAGCGAAATCGCGATGGGCAACAACGATCTCTCCTCCCGCACCGAACAGCAGGCGTCAGCCCTGGAAGAGACCGCGGCGAGCATGGAGCAGTTAACCGCCACCGTGAAGCAGAACGCTGATAACGCCCGTCAGGCGTCACAGCTGGCGAACAGCGCCTCAGAAACCGCGCAGAAAGGTGGCAAAGTGGTGGATGGGGTGGTGAAAACCATGCACGACATCGCCGGCAGCTCGAAGAAGATCGCTGACATCATCAGCGTGATCGACGGCATCGCCTTCCAGACCAACATCCTGGCGCTGAACGCCGCAGTCGAAGCTGCCCGTGCCGGTGAGCAGGGGCGTGGTTTTGCCGTGGTGGCCGGTGAAGTGCGTAACCTTGCCAGCCGCAGTGCCAATGCGGCGAAAGAGATCAAAGCCCTGATTGAAGATTCTGTCGCGCGCGTGGATACCGGCTCGGTGCTGGTGGAAAGCGCGGGAGAAACCATGAATGACATCGTCAATGCGGTAACGCGCGTGACCGACATCATGGGGGAAATCGCCTCGGCCTCGGATGAGCAGAGTCGTGGTATCGACCAGGTCGCCCTGGCGGTATCGGAAATGGATCGTGTCACACAACAAAACGCCGCGCTGGTTCAGGAGTCCGCCACCGCTGCGGCGCAACTGGAAGAGCAGGCGAGCCGTCTGAAGATGGCCGTTTCGGCGTTTCGACTTACTTCTGCACCTGGAAAAACGGGGTCATCGCGTGCCAGCCATCAGCCGGCAGCACCGGTCAATGCACCGGCGCAGGTACGCGCGCTGACCACCGGAAAAGATGAGAACTGGGAAACATTTTGATCGAACGTTAAATCGCGGCTGCTGGCCGCTAAATGGGAGCGTGGATGTTTAATCGTATTCGTATCTCGACCACCCTGTTTTTGATTTTGATTGTCTGCGGGGTGTTGCAGGTTGGCAGTAATGGCTTGTCGTTTTGGGCTTTTCGCGATGGTTATCAGAATTTGCAGGAGATGCAGGGCAGCAATCAGCAGCGGGCGTTGCTTACGCAGAGCCGCGCCGTTCTGCTGCAGGCCAGCACGGCGCTGAATAAAGCGGGCACCCTGACCGCGCTGAGTTATCCGCCCGATGATATCAAGGCGCTGATGACCACCGCGCGCAGCAGCCTGAAACAGGCTGACGGCATGTTCAAAACCTTCAATGAACAGGCGGCGATCAGCGCCAAAGACGGCGAGCTGAAAAAAGCAATGCAGACCGCCTTTAGCCAGTGGTACAGCGATCTGGATCATCAGGCGACCTGGCTGGAAAACAACCAGCTGTCAGATTTCCTCACCGCGCCGGTGCAGGAGTCGCAGGCGGCGTTTGATGCCAGCACCGAGGCCTGGCAACAGGAGATTAACCAGTTTGTGCAGGCGGCGGGTAACGACAGTCGCACCAGCTACCACATGTCGGGCGTGATTTTCGCCACCATGATTGTGCTGACCGCGATCCTGACCAGCGCCGCGCTGTTCTGGTCACGCAGAATGATCGTCCAGCCGCTGGCGATCATCAGCAGCCATTTCGACAGCATCGCGAAGGGCGATCTGGCGCGGCCAGTAGCGGTGTACGGCAAGAATGAAATTTCGGCAATTTTCGCCAGCCTGAAAGCGATGCAGGGCTCGCTGCGCGAAACGGTCTCCGAGGTGCGTCAGGGCAGTTATGCCATGCACACCGGGATCTCCGAGATTGCCGAAGGCAATAACGATCTTTCGTCGCGCACCGAGCAGCAGGCGGCGTCCCTGGCGCAAACCGCGGCCAGCATGGAACAGTTGACCGCCACCGTCGGGCAGAACGCCGACAACGCCCGTCAGGCCTCCGGTCTGGCGAAAAGCGCGGCGCAGACGGCGAAGAAGGGGGGCGAGCAGGCGTCCCACGTGGCGAACACCATGAATCAGATCGCCACCAGTTCGCAGAAGATTGGCGACATTATTAGCGTTATCGATGGCATCGCCTTCCAGACCAATATTCTGGCGCTGAACGCCGCGGTGGAAGCCGCCCGCGCGGGCGAGCAGGGGCGTGGCTTTGCGGTGGTGGCGGGTGAAGTCCGTAATCTTGCCAGCCGCAGCGCCAACGCGGCGAAAGAGATCAAGGTGCTGATTGAAGAGTCGGTATCCCGGGTACAGCAGGGCTCAGAGCTGGTGGATACCGCCGCGAAAACCATGACCGAGATCGTCAGTTCGGTCACCCAGGTGAACGACATCATGGGTGAAATCGCCTCGGCATCCGATGAGCAGCGACGCGGCATTGAGCAGGTGGCGCTGGCAGTGAGCCAGATGGATCAGGTGACACAGCAGAACGCCGCGCTGGTAGAAGAAGCCGCGGCCGCCACCGACCAGTTAGCTGGCCAGGCGGATCATCTCACCTCGCTGGTCGCGGTATTTAATGTGAATGAACGTAGTGAAACAGTTACAGAAGTCGGGCGGTCGCAGGCCGTACCAGTCGGAACCTGAACGTGATTAAGTAAGAAGGCGCTATGACATCACCACTGCCCTCAGGGCAATCGTCATTATTGTTACAGATGACACAGCGCCTCGCGCTGTCCGATGCGCATTTCCGTCGGATATGTCAGTTAATCTACCAGCGCGCAGGGATCGTGCTTGCCGATCACAAGCGGGACATGGTCTACAACCGTCTTGTGCGTCGCTTGCGGACGCTCGAGCTGGATGATTTTGGTCGCTACCTCGGCATGCTGGAAGCGAACCCGAACAGCGCGGAGTGGCAGGCGTTTATTAACTCGCTGACCACTAACCTGACCGCCTTTTTCCGGGAAGCTCACCACTTTCCGGTGCTGGCGGACCATGCGCGTCGTCGCAGCGGCGGCGAGTATCGCGTCTGGAGTGCGGCGGCCTCGACCGGCGAGGAGCCTTATTCGCTCGCCATCACCCTGGCCGATACCCTGGGGACCGCGCCGGGTCGCTGGAAGGTCTTCGCCAGCGATATCGATACCGAAGTACTGCAAAAAGCGCAGAGCGGTATCTATCGTCAGGACGAGCTGAAAACCCTGTCGCCGCAGCAGCTTCAGCGCTATTTCATGCGCGGCACCGGTCCGCACGACGGGCTGGTGCGGGTGCGCAGCGAACTGGCGAATGCGGTGGAATTCTCCATGGTCAACCTGCTGGAGAAGCAGTACAACGTGGCGGGGCCGTTTGACGCCATTTTCTGCCGTAATGTGATGATCTATTTCGACAAAACGACGCAGCAGGAGATCCTGCGCCGCTTTGTACCGTTGCTCAAGCCGGACGGATTACTGTTTGCCGGGCACTCGGAGAATTTCAGCAATCTCGTGCGCGAATTCAGCCTGCGTGGGCAGACGGTATATGCGCTGAGTAAGGATAAAGCATGAGTAAAATCAGGGTCTTGTCAGTTGATGATTCGGCGTTAATGCGCCAGATCATGACCGAAATTATCAACAGCCACAGCGACATGGAGATGGTGGCGACGGCCCCCGATCCGCTGGTAGCCCGGGATTTAATCAAAAAATATAACCCTGACGTGCTGACCCTCGATGTCGAAATGCCGCGCATGGACGGCATCGACTTCCTCGAGAAGTTAATGCGTCTGCGTCCGATGCCGGTGGTGATGGTCTCTTCGCTGACCGGCAAAGGCTCCGAGATCACCCTGCGGGCGCTGGAGCTGGGGGCGGTGGATTTTGTCACTAAACCGCAGCTCGGCATTCGTGAGGGGATGCTGGCGTACAGCGAGATGATCGCGGAAAAAATTCGCACCGCCGCCAGGGCGCGGGTGGCCATGCACAAGCCGATGGCCGCACCCGTCACCCTGAAAGCGGGCCCGCTGTTGAGCTCGGAAAAACTGCTGGTGATCGGCGCGTCGACCGGGGGAACAGAGGCAATTCGCCATGTACTCCAGCCATTGCCGCTCTCAAGCCCCGGTATTCTGATTACCCAGCACATGCCGCCAGGCTTTACCCGTTCTTTCGCCGAGCGTCTGAACAAGCTGTGTCAGATCAGCGTGAAAGAGGCGGAAGACGGCGAGCGCGTTCTGCCGGGGCATGCGTATATCGCCCCGGGAGACAAGCATATGGAGCTGGCGCGCAGCGGGGCGAACTATCAAATCAAGATTCATGACGGGCCGCCGGTTAACCGGCACCGTCCGTCGGTGGATGTGCTGTTTCATTCGGTGGCGAAACATGCGGGGCGCAACGCCGTTGGGGTGATCCTGACGGGGATGGGCAACGACGGCGCCGCCGGAATGCTTGCGATGCACCAGGCTGGCGCCTGGACCATCGCGCAGAATGAAGCAAGTTGTGTAGTGTTCGGCATGCCGCGCGAGGCCATCAATATGGGTGGCGTCAGCGAAGTGGTCGATCTCAGTCAGGTTAGTCAGCAGATGCTGGCAAAAATCAGTGCCGGACAGGCAATACGTATTTAACGAGGAGTGTAGTTTTATGGCGGACAAAGAGCTCAAGTTTTTGGTTGTGGATGACTTTTCCACCATGCGTCGCATTGTGCGCAACCTGCTGAAAGAACTTGGTTTTAATAATGTTGAAGAAGCGGAAGACGGTGTTGATGCGTTGAACAAACTGAATGCCGGCGGCTTTGGTTTTGTCATTTCCGACTGGAACATGCCAAACATGGATGGTCTGGAACTGCTGAAAACCATTCGTGCGAATGCTGCGATGGCCTCTATGCCTGTGCTGATGGTGACGGCCGAAGCGAAGAAAGAGAACATTATTGCTGCGGCACAGGCTGGCGCAAGCGGGTATGTGGTGAAGCCATTCACCGCTGCAACTTTGGAAGAAAAACTCGGTAAGATCTTCGAGAAACTCGGCATGTGAGGTACGGGAGATGATGCAGCCTTTGATTAAACCCACGGATGAGCATTCACCCGGCGATATAATTGCCCGGATCGGTAGCCTGACGCGCATGCTGCGTGACAGCCTGCGTGAGCTGGGACTGGATCAGGCGATTGCGGAAGCGGCGGAAGCGATTCCCGATGCCCGCGACCGTCTTGATTATGTTGTGCAGATGACTGCCCAGGCGGCAGAGCGTGCGCTGAACAGTGTTGAAGCCTCGCAGCCACATCAGGATGAGATGGAAAAGGGCGCGAAAGCGCTGACCAAACGCTGGGACGAGTGGTTCGAGAACCCTATCGAACTGTCCGATGCCCGCGAACTGGTTACCGATACCCGCCAGTATCTGGGCGACGTACCGGGCCATACCAGCTTCACCAACGCGCAGCTGCTGGATATCATGATGGCGCAGGATTTCCAGGACCTTACCGGTCAGGTGATCAAGCGCATGATGGACGTGATCCAGGAGATCGAGCGTCAGCTGTTGATGGTGCTGCTGGAGAACATGCCGGAACCATCCGCGCGTCCGCAGCGTGAAAACGAAAGCCTGCTGAATGGTCCGCAGCTCGACACCACCAAAGCCGGTGTCGTGGCAAGCCAGGATCAGGTCGACGACCTGCTGGACAGCTTAGGCTTCTGATAGCCTGGCGGCGCTTCGCTTGCGCAGGCCTACGGTGTTCCAGGCCGGGTAAGCGCAGCGTCACCCGGCAGAAATGCCACCTGTGAAGGTGGCATTTTGTTCCCCTCATTTTTCCTCGTCACAACTGAAAGGCCTAAATCAGCCCTTTTATCGCCGCTAATTAGCCCATTGTTCATCCGCCGCTTTGGCATTATAGCGTCCAGACCTCTACCTGCGAGATGCTTGCCGTGGCAGAAGACAGCGACGACAAAACAGAAGCCCCCACACCCCACCGACTTGATAAAGCGCGTGAGGAAGGGCAGATACCCCGATCCAGAGAACTCACCTCCCTGCTGATTTTATTGGTGGGCGTGTGCATTATCTGGATCGGCGGGGAGTCCCTTGCCCGCAGACTGGCGGGCATGCTCTCGGCCGGATTACGCTTCGATCACAGCATGGTTAACGACCCGAACCTGATCCTCAGCCAGATTATCCTGCTGATCAAAAGTGCGATGGTCGCACTGCTGCCGCTGATCGTCGGCGTGGTGCTGGTGGCGCTGATATCGCCGGTGATGCTGGGCGGGCTGGTTTTTAGCGGTAAATCGCTGCAGTTTAAATTCTCCAAACTCAACCCGCTGCCCGGGATCGCCCGGATGTTCTCGGCACAGACCGCCGCCGAACTGTTGAAAGCGCTGATGAAAGCCACGCTGATGGGCAGCATGGCCGGATTTTTTATCTGGCACAACTGGCCGGAGATGATGCGCCTGATCAGCGAATCGCCCCTTACCGCGATGAGCAACGCGCTCAACCTGGTGGGTCTCTGTTCGCTGCTGGTGGTGCTGGCGATTATCCCGATGGTGGGGTTTGACGTCTTCTTCCAGATCTACAGCCACATTAAAAAGCTGCGCATGTCCCGCCAGGACATTCGCGATGAATACAAACAGATGGAAGGCGACCCGCACGTCAAAGGGCGTATTCGCCAGATGCAGCGTGCCGCCGCCCGTCGCCGGATGATGGAAGATGTGCCGAAAGCGGATGTCATCGTCACCAACCCGACCCACTACTCCGTTGCGCTGCAGTATGACGAAAACAAAATGAGCGCGCCGAAGGTGGTGGCGAAAGGGGCAGGGCTGATTGCCCTGCGGATCCGTGAAATTGGTAATGAAAACCGTATTCCGATGCTGGAGGCCCCGCCGCTGGCGCGTGCGCTTTACCGCCATGCGGAAATTGGACAACAGATCCCAGGCCAGCTGTATGCCGCTGTGGCGGAAGTGCTGGCATGGGTGTGGCAGTTGAAACGCTGGCGTCTGGCTGGTGGACAACGGCCTGTCAAACCTGAGAATCTCCCGGTGCCTGCAGCGCTGGATTTTATGAACGAGAAGGACACTGATGGCTAATCTGGTGGCAATGTTGCGCTTGCCGAGCAACCTGAAATCGACCCAATGGCAGATTATGGCCGGGCCGATCCTCATCCTGCTAATTCTGTCGATGATGGTATTGCCGCTTCCGGCATTCATCCTCGACCTGCTTTTTACCTTCAACATTGCGCTCTCGATCATGGTGCTGCTGGTGGCGATGTTCACCCAGCGTACCCTCGAGTTTGCCGCGTTCCCGACCATTCTGCTGTTCACCACGCTGTTGCGCCTGGCGCTGAACGTGGCCTCCACCCGTATCATTCTGATGGATGGTCATACCGGCGGTGCGGCGGCAGGTAAGGTGGTTGAGGCCTTCGGCCACTTCCTGGTGGGCGGCAACTTCGCCATCGGTATCGTGGTGTTCATCATCCTCGTGATCATCAACTTTATGGTTATCACCAAGGGCGCGGGACGTATCGCCGAAGTGGGTGCGCGTTTCGTGCTGGACGGGATGCCGGGCAAACAGATGGCGATTGACGCCGATCTGAACGCCGGAATTATCGCGGAAGATGAAGCCAAAAAACGCCGTTCAGAAGTGACCCAGGAGGCGGACTTCTACGGCTCAATGGACGGTGCGAGTAAGTTCGTTCGCGGGGACGCCATCGCCGGTATTCTGATCATGGTCATCAACGTGATCGGCGGCCTGCTGGTGGGGGTACTGCAGCACGGGATGGACATGGGCCATGCGGCAGAGACCTATACGCTGCTGACCATCGGTGATGGCCTGGTCGCCCAGATCCCGGCGCTGGTGATCTCCACCGCGGCCGGTGTGATCGTGACCCGCGTCGCCACCGATCAGGACGTCGGTGAGCAGATGGTGAGCCAGCTGTTTACCAACCCGAACGTGCTGATGCTGTCGGCGGCGGTACTGGGGCTGCTGGGCCTGGTGCCGGGTATGCCAAACTTCGTCTTCCTGTTGTTTACCGGTGCGCTGCTGGGGCTGGCCTGGTGGTTGCGCGGACGCGAAACCAAGCCGAAGGCCGAGCCTGCGCCGATTAAAATGCCGGAAAACACCCAGGCGGTGGAAGCAACCTGGAATGACGTCCAGCTGGAAGATTCGCTGGGGATGGAAGTGGGCTATCGCCTGATCCCGATGGTCGACTCCCAACAGGACGGCGAACTGCTGGGACGTATCCGCAGTATCCGTAAGAAATTCGCCCAGGACATGGGCTTCCTGCCGCCGGTGGTGCATATCCGTGACAATATGGATCTGCCCCCGGCACGCTACCGCATCCTGATGAAAGGGGTGGAAATTGGCAGCGGAGACGCCTATCCAGGGCGCTGGCTGGCGATTAACCCGGGCACCGCGGCGGGCACGCTGCCGGGGGAACAAACTATCGACCCGGCCTTTGGCCTGGCGGCAATCTGGATCGAAAGCGCCCTGAAAGAGCAGGCGCAGATCCAGGGCTATACCGTGGTGGAGGCCAGTACTGTGGTCGCCACCCACCTGAACCATATTATTGGCCAGTTCTCGGCGGAGCTGTTTGGTCGTCAGGAGGCGCAGCAGCTGCTGGATCGCGTGACCCAGGAGATGCCGAAGCTCACCGAAGATCTGGTCCCGGGCGTGCTGACCCTGACCACGCTGCACAAAGTACTGCAGAACCTGCTCGACGAGAAGGTGCCGATCCGCGATATGCGTACCATCCTGGAAACGCTGGCGGAGCATGCCCCGCTGCAAAGCGATCCGCACGAGCTGACGGCGGTGGTGCGCGTGGCGCTGGGCCGCGCCATCACCCAGCAGTGGTTCCCGGGTACTGGCGAAGTGCAGGTGATTGGTCTCGATACACCGCTTGAACGTCTGCTGCTGCAGGCCCTGCAGGGCGGCGGCGGGCTGGAACCGGGGCTGGCGGATCGTCTGCTGGCGCAAACTCAGGAGGCGTTACAGCGTCAGGAGATGCTCGGTGCGCCGCCGGTGCTGCTGGTGAACCACGCCCTGCGTCCGCTGCTGTCGCGCTTCCTGCGCCGCAGCCTGACGCAGCTGGTGGTCCTGTCGAATATGGAGCTGTCGGACAATCGTCACATCCGCATGACTGCCAGCATTGGAGGCCAGTGATGCGTAAATTACTCTGGTTACTGGCCCTGCCTGTGATGGCACAGGCAGCAGGCGAGGGGGCCTGGCAGGACAGCAGTATCGGCCTGACCCTCAACAACCGCGGCGTGGCGGCCTCGTCACGCCCGCTGTCGGCAAAGCAGCCGGTTTCGGGGTTGATGACCCTGGTGGCCTGGCGCTATGAGCTGAACGGCCCGATCCCCGCCGGTCTGCGGGTGCGGTTGTGCTCTCAGGCACGCTGCACCGAACTCGACGGCGCCAGCGGCACCACGCATGCCTTTAACAGCGTTCCGGCGGCCGAGCCGCTGCGCTTTATCTGGGAAGTGCCCGGCGGCGGTCGCCTGATCCCTGCCCTGAAAGTGCAACGCAACGAAGTGATCGTTAATTACCGCTAATCGCCCAACGCCGTTCCGCTCGTCTGAACTGAACGGCGTTGTCATATATCAAGCTTTGTTATTTTCCTTCCTGCTATTCCTGCCCCTCGCGGTTCTTATTTAGAGAATATCCCTGGATGTCACCCTCCGGAGAATATAGGCTACACGATGAGATACTGTGATATCTACATATCAATGATGGATAGCAATAATGGAAAGGAAGCATGTATGAAATTAAGCTTTCGGCAAGTGTGTATGTTCTGGGGCGTTATGGATGTTATATATCTGGCAGCCTATGTCTGGCAAAGTATTGCCGATGGTCGTATTCCTTTAATTGATGATATTTTAAGTTTTAATCAGCTTTACACAGAGCAGGGTGGCGGTTACTGGCTTATTTTAATATTTATCCTGTCAATGATAACAACCCTTTCCATTGCTTTTTCCGCTGTGTTGCTCCTTATCGCATGGGATAAGGTCGGCTACCTGGTGGCCGCGCAAACCCCCTTGCGCTTGCTGTTGGTTGTGCCCTCACTCTCCTTTTTGCCCTGGATCCTGAAAGGCATTAACCCAGGAGGGATAGGGTTGGCACTCGTTTTATTGCTAACGTCAGAGACGCTGAAGGTCTGGTCATTGATACGCTCAAAAAAACGCAATAAGTGATTCTTTAATAACGTCAGGGACAGGGATTGTAAAAGGATGAACATATGAACAAAGGTATCAAGGATTGTTATTTTGACGGCTGGAAAAAGACTTTTGTATATAAAGGTCGAATTACACGGCAAGAATTTTGGTCATTCATAGTGATGAATATAGTGATTATTCTGTTCATTGCGATGCTGAGCTATTTCCTTTTGGTCGTTTCAGTTGCCGATAGTACCAGTCGGGGCGGGATAATGCTGGTCTGGGCCTGGTATGTCTGGCTTCCCCTCAGTGCGCTGGCCCCGGTAATATTGCTCGTGCCAGTCGTCTCGCTGGGCATCCGCAGGATGCACGATGCCGGAAAATCAGGCTGGTGGTTTGGCGGGGCGCTGCTGATGAACCTGCTGATCCTGCCGCTCATTCTGACCGGTATTCATCAGGTTATGCTTATCCTGGTAGATGAAAACCTCGCAGAGCAGGTGATGAAGATCATCAGCCTCATACTCAGTTTCTTAGCGGCGCTTTATCTCCTCTGGCTATGCTGTTTGCCGACAAAAGCGGCGGCAGAGAACGTCGACTGATCGCTTTTTCGCCAGTTATCAGTCCATTCTGATGACTGGCTCGCATAATTGACCCCGTCTTTTGAAGCAAGAGAAACGCTGTTTTATAAAAGAGTGACGCGCGTAGTAAATCTCTTTGCATTTTTGCCAGTTGCCGTCCGGCGGTGGCAGAAACAGAAAGGTATCCGCGTAGGGATACTCTTACTGTAACCCTGTAGTCACTCCCGTTCCCTCCGGGCTAACCGGGAGTCATCTGAAACTTACAGGGTCGACGGTAATGAAAACACGTAAAATTGGACTCGCAAACTATCTGGCCTACGGATCGGGCGATTTTCTCGGGGCGGGAACCACAGCGCTGACGGCTGCCTGGTTGCTCTATTTCTATACCACCTTCTGTGGCCTTACGCCGATTGAAGCGACATTTATTTTTGCCGCGGCGAGGGTGCTGGATGCCGTCGTCAGTCCGCTGATGGGCTTCCTGACCGATAACTTTGGTACCACCTGGCTGGGCAAACGCTTTGGCCGTCGTAAGTTCTTTATTCTGCTGGGTATCCCCTGCGTCTTCAGCTACTCGCTGATGTGGGTCGGGGATATGGGCTTCTGGTACTACCTGCTGACCTATCTGATCTTCGATATCGTCTACACCATGATCCTGGTACCGTACGAAACGCTGGTACCGGAAATGACCGATGATTTCAAACAGAAAACCAAATTCTCCGGCGCGCGTATCTCCATGGCACAGATGTCAGCCATTCTGGCCTCGTTCCTGCCGGGTATTCTGTTAACCCACTTCGGGAAAGACAACGCCGTCTCCTTCTTCTATGCCAGCCTGGTGTTCTCGGTGCTCTGCGCCCTGATGCTGACCTTCGTCTGGTTCTTCACCTGGGAGCGCCCGCGTGAAGAGTGGACCGAAGCCGCGCTGCGCGCTGAAGAAGAGAAGAAAAAACTGACCCTCGGCCAGAGCCTGAACCGTCTGTTCGTTGAGTTAAGCTCCACGCTGCGGATCAAGATTTTCCGTCAGCATCTGGGGATGTACCTCGGGGGCTATATCGCCCAGGACGTCTTCAACGCCGTCTTCACCTACTACGTGGTCTTTGTGCTGATGCAGGAGGCGTCGATGGCGTCGAACCTGCTGGGCACCATGGCCATCTTCCAGTTCCTTGCCGTGATCGCCATGATCCCGCTGTGTATCCGCTTTGGACCGGCACCGTCCTACCGCATGGTGGTGGTGCTGTTCGGTCTGGCCTCAATGTCCTACGCCGGTCTCTATTACGCGGGCATGAGCGACATTTACGCGCTGCTGCTGCTGGTTTCTGCTCTGGCGGGCCTGGGCCGCGGGGGGATCAACTATGTGCCGTGGAACACCTACACCTACATCGCTGACGTCGATGAAGTGATCACCGGTCAACGTCGCGAGGGCATCTTCGCCGGGATCATGACCCTGACCCGTAAAGCGTCGCAGGCGGGGGCCATCATGCTGGTGGGTATCGTCATGCAAATGTCCGGCTTTGTCAGCGGTCAGAAGGTGCAGCCTGAAGAGGTGAGCCACACCATTCTGATGATCCTGAGCGTCGGCACCATCCTGGTGCTGTGCTGCGGCTTCCTGGTCTCCCTGCGCTTTAAGCTGAACTTACAAACGCACAGCACGCTGCGGGAAGAGACGGCCAAAATGCGTGAGTCCGGTCGTGCGATGCCGGATGCCGCCACACCGCAGGCCCGCGCCACGGTAGAAATGCTGGCCGGGATGCCGTACGACTGCCTGTGGGGTAATAACAACATCGGTTATCTGAATCGCAATAAACCTGCTGCACCGTCCCTGAAAGAACGTGCTCCACTGAATTCGACATACAACAGAGGTTAAGATTATGAAGGTTTGGCCTGTCAAACATAGCCCGTTACTGCGTCAGCCAGAGCGTTTTATCGCCAGAGATGAACTGAAAGCGCTGATCCAGAAAGTGACGCATAACCTGGTGAACATTCACGATAAAACCGGCGAGTTTTTACTGCGGCTGGACGACGGGCGGGTGATCGACACTAAAGGCTGGGCGGGCTGGGAGTGGACCCACGGGGTCGGTCTCTACGGCATCTGGCAGTATTACTGCCAGACCGGCGATCAAGGGATGCGCGATATTATCGACAGCTGGTTTGCCGAGCGCTTTGCCGAAGGGGCCACCACCAAAAACGTCAACACCATGTCGCCGTTTTTGACCCTCGCGTATCGTTATGAAGAGACGCGTAACCCGGCCTGGCTGCCGTGGCTGGAGAGCTGGGCCGAGTGGGCGATGGTTGAGATGCCGCGCACCGATCATGGCGGCATGCAGCACATCACCCTGGCGGAAGAGAACCACCAGCAGATGTGGGACGACACCCTGATGATGACCGTCCTGCCGCTGGCGAAGATCGGCAAGCTGCTTAATAAGCCTGAGTACGTGGAAGAGGCGGTGTATCAGTTCCTGCTGCACGTGCAAAACCTGATGGATCGGGAGACCGGGCTGTGGTTCCACGGCTGGGACTACGAGGGGCAGCACAACTTCGCCAACGCCCGCTGGGCGCGCGGCAACAGCTGGCTGACCATCGTGATCCCGGATTTCCTCGAGCTGGTGGATCTGCCGGAAAACAACGCCGTGCGCCGTTATCTGGTGCAGGTGCTGAATGCGCAGATTGCCGCCCTGGCGAAGTGCCAGGACGAAAGCGGCCTGTGGCACACTTTACTCGACGATCCGAACTCCTATCTGGAGGCCTCCGCTACCGCCGGGTTCAGCTACGGGATCCTGAAAGCAGTGCGTAAGCGCTATGTGGGAGCGGAGTATGCGGAGGTGGCCGAGAGAGCCATTCGCGGGATCGTGAAGAACATCTCCCCGGAAGGCGAACTGCTGCAAACCTCGTTCGGAACCGGGATGGGCAGCGATCTGGAATTCTATCGCCAGATCCCGTTAACCTCGATGCCGTACGGTCAGGCGATGGCGATCCTCTGTCTGACGGAATATTTACGTAAATATTTCTGATGCATTGATAGTAAACCGCCCCTGCCAACGTGGGGGCGGTTTTTTATTTATATTATTCCTGAATGATTAATGGAAATATACGCTCTGGAAAAATGAATTAATTATCAGTTACATTCTCTTTAATTTGTGAGTTAACACGCAATATATTATTCGCGGCAGGCGTATTTTTATTTCGCGTTAGACATTCTTCTAACGAAAAATACAAGGATGCATATTTATGAACATGGTACCCGGTGGCTGGAAAATAGACGTAAAAGTAAATAAAAACCTGTCTGGCATGACGCTGGAACAAATGTCTTTATTCGAGACCGCGTTTCGCAACTTTGAGGGGGCGAAGTATACCCCGCTGCTCTACATTGGCAGTCAGGTTGTCGCAGGCTTACAGCATGCTTACGTTGCGGAGTGCCGGTTGATAAGCCCTCACCCGGTAGAACCGACGCTGGTCAAAGTGGTTGTTTACCTCTCGTCGGATAATCAACTTTCCATTTCCCAGATCTCTGCCATTTAAACGCCGGTGCGTTATTTTACCTCTGTGGCTTTATCAATAAGGATAGAATCATGTGGCAGAAGTCCACTGATGTTTTTATTGCTCTGGGTGCACCTGTTGCAGGTTATGAAAATAACGCACCGGGTGTCCATATCCCCATCCCTTTATTTATTGTTCGTGCTAATTATAAGGGCGGTATACATCCCGGGAAATTAGCTTACGGGTTTGGAGCCTATATTCCCTTTGGGGGTAAGGAGTATATTTGCCGGGAATTTGAGGTGTACGTCGGACCGGTGAAATGGGTCCGGGTTCACGGCAAGGCGATCCCGGCAGGGGCAATTCAGGCGGGCGAAGAAGCCGATGGCAAAAAACTCTATGTAGCACGAGCGAAATTCCCGAACGGGTTGTTCGTGGGTAAAGCCGGTTCGCACCTGTTAAAAGGATGCTGTATTAGCTACCAGAATAAAGAGTGGGATGTTGAAGATTACGACGTGTTAGTGGGTGACTACGACACCCTGTAATAAAACGTCCGCCTCGTCAGAGGCGGACGTTCTCGTCATTACATGCGTTCGACGGTTTCGATACCCAGGGTATCCAGACCCAGCTTCAGGGTCTTCGCCGTCAACTGCGCCAGCTTCAGGCGGCTGTTACGTACTGCTTCACTCTCGGCGGAGAGAATAGGGCAGTGCTCGTAGAAGCCGGAGAACAGGCCAGCCAGATCGTACAGATAGGCACACATCACGTGCGGCGTACCGTCGCGGGCCACCACGGACAGCGTCTCTTCGAACTGCAGCAGACGGGCCGCCAGCTGTGCTTCGCGATCTTCGCTGATGATGACCTGCGCCTGGGCTAGCACGCTTTCGTCGATGGCCGCT
Organism: Leclercia tamurae; assembly: GCF_025566055.1. Classification (GTDB taxonomy): domain Bacteria; phylum Pseudomonadota; class Gammaproteobacteria; order Enterobacterales; family Enterobacteriaceae; genus Enterobacter; species Enterobacter tamurae. The sequence goes on along the minus strand of NZ_JAMHKS010000076.1, from coordinate 93,607 downwards.
TTACGGAATACAGACAGCACGCGGGTGTAGGCATACTGCATGTATGGCGCGGTGTTGCCTTCGAAGGCCAGCATGTTATCCCAGTCAAATACGTAGTCGGTGGTACGGTTCTTGGAGAGATCCGCGTATTTTACCGCACCGATACCCACGGCGTTGGCCAGTTTTTCCAGCTCGTCAGCAGGCATGTCCGGGTTTTTCTCGGCCACCAGACGGCGGGCACGCTCCAGCGCCTCGTCCAGCAGATCCGCCAGCTTCACGGTACCGCCGGCACGGGTTTTGAACGGCTTGCCGTCTTTGCCCAGCATCATGCCGAACATGTGGTGTTCCAGCGGCACGGAATCCGGTACATAGCCCGCTTTGCGCACGATGGTCCACGCCTGCATCAGGTGCTGGTGCTGACGGGAGTCGATGTAATAGAGCACGCGATCCGCATGCAGGGTCTCAAAACGATACTTCGCGCAGGCGATATCGGTGGTGGTGTAGAGGTAGCCGCCATCCTTTTTCTGGATGATGACGCCCATCGGTTCACCTTCCTTGTTTTTATACTCATCAAGGAATACCACCGTTGCACCTTCGCTTTCCACCGCCAGCCCTTTAGCCTTCAGATCGGCCACGATACCGGCCAGCATTGGGTTGTACAGGCTCTCGCCCATCACGTCTTTACGGGTCAGGGTCACGTTCAGACGATCGTAGGTGAGCTGGTTCTGGGACATGGTGATGTCCACCAGCTGGCGCCACATCTGACGGAAATACTCGTCGCCACCCTGCAGTTTCACGACGTAGCTACGCGCGCGCTCGGCAAAGACTTCGTCTTCGTCGTAGTGCTTTTTCGCGTCGCGGTAGAAGCCTTCGAGGTCCGCCAGGGCCATCTCACCGGCGTTATCCTGCTGCTGTTTTTCCAGCCAGGCGATCAGCATGCCGAACTGGGTACCCCAGTCGCCGACGTGGTTCGCGCGGATCACGTTGTGACCGAGGAACTCAAGGGTGCGCACCGAGGCGTCGCCGATGATGGTGGAGCGCAGGTGACCGACGTGCATCTCTTTCGCCACGTTCGGAGCGGAGTAGTCGACAACGATGGTTTGGGCTTCTGGCTGCGCCACGCCCAGACGGTCGGATTTCAGGGCCGCATCAACGTGTTGTGCCAGGAAGGCTGGGTCGAGGAAGATATTGATAAATCCCGGCCCGGCAATTTCGGTTTTGCTGGCGATACCCTGGAGATCCAGATGCGTCAGGACCTGCTCTGCGAGTTGTCGCGGCGCCATGCCCAGTTTTTTAGCCACTGCCATCACGCCATTGGCCTGATAGTCGCCAAACTGTACTTTCGCTGACTGACGAACCTGCGGTTCACAGTCTGCAGGTGCGCCTGCAGCAATCAGTGCCTGACTGACTTTTTCTGAGAGAAGAGCCTGAATATTCACCGGGATACCTTACATTTTTGACGCGGGCCATCATGCCGCCGCGCCCGTTAAAGAATTTAGGCCGGGAGTATACTGCAATTGCCCGTTGCCGTCAGCACTGGCTCAAATCAGCGGTTGGTCGCCGGCCGGCAACAGAGTAAATTAACGCTTTTGCATGACGATAAGAGTATCAATGATGGCGAACTGGCAATCTGTTGACGAGCTGCAGGACATTGCAGCGGATTTACCGCGTTTCACCGGGGCCTTTACGGCGCTGGCCGGGAGGCTGGGTCTGGATATCGCTCCGCTAGCCGCGGATCATATCTCCCTGCGTTGCCACCAGAATGCCACCGCCGATCGCTGGCGGCGCGGGTTTGAGCAGTGCGGCGAGCTGCTCTCGGAGAACATTATCAATGGTCGTCCGATCTGCCTGTTTAAGCTGCACGAGCCGGTTTGCGTCGCCCACTGGCGTTTCGACGTGGTTGAACTGCCGTGGCCGGGTGAGAAACGCTATCCCCATGAAGGCTGGGAGCACATCGAAATCGTGCTGTCTGGCGACCCCGAGTCCCTGAATGCCCGCGCCCTGGCGCTGCTGTCTGACGACGGACTGAGCCAGCCGGGGATCTTTGTCAAAACCAGCTCGCCAAAAGGGGAGCGCGAACGCCTGCCGAATCCAACCCTCGCGGTCACCGACGGCAGCGTGACGGTGAAGTTTCATCCCTGGACCATCGAAGAGATTGTCGCCAGCGAACAATAAGGAGGTTTTATGGCATTGCTGGAGATCTGTTGTTACAGCCTGGAGTGTGCCGTGACTGCGCAGGCGCATGGCGCCGATCGCATTGAACTCTGTGCGGCCCCGAAAGAGGGCGGACTGACCCCCTCTTATGGCGTGCTGAAATCGGTTAGTAAGGCGGTGACCATCCCGGTGCACCCGATTATCCGTCCGCGCGGTGGGGACTTTTGCTACAGCACCGGCGAATTTAACGCCATGCTGGAGGATATCGCCCTGGTGAAGCAGTTGGGTTTCCCGGGGCTGGTAACCGGCCTGCTGGATGAGGATGGCCATATCGATATGCCGCGCATGCGCCAGATTATGGCCGCCGCGCAGGGGATGGCGGTAACTTTTCATCGCGCCTTCGATATGTGCGTAAACCCACAGCAAGCCTTTGAAAATCTGGCGGAACTGGGGGTCGCGCGGGTGCTCACGTCGGGCCAACAAGCCACTGCCGAAAAAGGTATTTCATTAATTAAGGAACTAAAAGCACAATCAGGTGTTCCAATAATAATGGCAGGTGCTGGCGTTCGCGCCGCTAACCTGGAAACGTTTTTACAGGCAGGGGTATTCGAGCTTCACAGCTCGGCAGGTAAGTGGTTACCGTCACCCATGCGCTATCGCAACACAGGCTTGTCGATGTCGACGGAGGCCGAAGCGGATGAATATTCCCGCTATGGCGTAGACGGAGAGTCGGTTGCAGAGATGAAGGCGATAATCGAAAGGTATTGTCGTTAATACAGTTTTTACCGCGCATCATGTCGCCCAACATGATGCTTGTTTGTACCAGGCCCCTGCAATTTCAACAGGGGTCTTTTTTTGTCCGCAGTTTTTGTAGGCCGGGTAAGGCGAAGCCGCCACCCGGCTAAACGCTACGGTTTGGTGGCAATCAACACCGCACGTACTGGCGCCGGATAACCTTCAATCGTTTTGCTGCTGTCATTCGGGTCGAGGAACTCGGCCAGCGACCCGGTGGTCATCCACTCGGTGCGGCGCTGCTCTTCGGTGGTGGTGACGCAGACGTCTGCGATACGGATATCAACAAACCCACACTTCGCCAGCCAGTTTTTCAGCGCCAGCGCCGACGGGATAAAGTAAACGTTACGCATCTGGGCGTAACGATCGCCCGGCACCAGCACCGCATTTTCGTCGCCTTCAATCACCAGCGTCTCCAGCACCAGCTCACCGCCGCTGACCAGCTGATCTTTCAGCTGCCAGAGGTGTTCCAGCGGGGAACGGCGGTGATAGAGCACGCCCATCGAGAAGACGGTATCGAACGCCGCCAGCGCCGGTAGCTGCTCAATGCCCAGCGGTAACAGGTGCGCGCGCTGGTCGTTGCCCAGCAGTTTGCGCACCGCTTCGAACTGACACAGGAACAGCTGCATCGGATCAATCCCGACCGCCAGATGGGCGCCCGCGCCGATCATGCGCCACAGGTGATACCCGCTGCCGCAGCCCACATCCAGAATGGTGCGCCCGGTTAAGTCGGACAGGTGCGGCAACACGCGATCCCATTTCCAGTCCGAATGCCATTCAGTATCGATATTCATGCCGTACAGGGAGAACGGCCCTTTACGCCACGGCATCAGATTGCGCATCAGCTTGTCGAGACGCACCATCTGGCCTTCGCTCAGCGGCTGTTCGCTTTCGGCGGTGACGCTGTGCAGCAGATCCAGTTTGTACGGGGTCATCTCCGGCAGAAATTCGACCGCGTTGCTCCACTGTTTAAACTGACCGTGCAGGGACTCGCGCTGCCAGGAAGCGATCTGCGCTGGCAAGGTTTCCAGCCAGTGCGACAGGTGATTTTTAGCAATCAGCTGATAAAAGTTACCGAAATCGATCATGCGTTACCGCCTTTTAGCGCCACCAGGGAGCCAAAATTAAAGCACTGGAACCACAGCTCGCTGTGCTCGAATCCGGCCTTGTGCAGGCGGGCTTTGTGGGCTTCGACCGAGTCGGTCAGCATCACGTTCTCCAGCATGCTGCGCTTCTGGCTAATCTCCAGTTCGCTGTAGCCGTTGGCCCGCTTGAAATCGTGGTGCATGTTGAACAGCAGCTCACCAACGGTGGCATCTTCGAAGCTGAATTTCTCCGACAGCACCAGCGCGCCACCAGGGTTCAGCCCCTGATAAATTTTGTCCAGCAACAGCTGACGATCGTCGGGCTCCAGGAATTGCAGAGTGAAATTCAGCACCACCATCGAGGCGTTTTTAATCTCGATATGGCGGATATCACCTTCGATCACGTCAACCGGGGTGGGGGCTTTCCAGGCGTCGATATGACGGCGGCAGCGTTCAACCATCGCCGGTGAATTGTCGACGGCGATGATGTTACACCCGTCGTGCTTAATGTTACGACGAACCGACAGCGTGGCCGCGCCCAGCGAACATCCCAGATCGTAGACCTGCGTGTCGGGCTGAACAAAACGTTCCGCCAGCATGCCGATCATGGAGATGATATTGGAGTAGCCGGGAACCGAGCGCTGGATCATATCCGGGAAGACTTCAGCTACCCGTTCATCGAAGGTCCAGTCGCCCAGACTGGCGATAGGCGCAGAAAAAAGCGTGTCGCGATCTGACATAACGTAAAAATCCGGGAAAAATAAAGGGGCGTATTGTGCGCTAATGCAATGAGAAAACCAACTCCCACGGCATATACCACAGGTTAGCCAGCACCATTAGCACAAGCGAACACCAGGTGGCGCTCATGCCGGAGCGGCGCCAGCGGAACAGGCGTTGATGAAGGCCATAGTAGTGCATCAAACGCCCAAGGATCAGCAGCAGGCCGCAGACATGCAACATCCAGGTCTCAGCGCCGTTCATTTCCATAAACAACAGCAAAATCAGGGCAGCCGGAATGTATTCCACCGCATTGCCATGAATGCGGATCGCGGTTTGCAGCTCCGAAAACCCACCGTCGCCATAAGACACGCGGTACAACATCCGCAGGCGCGCAACATCGAACGAAAACTTAATTAACAGCAACGCACCCAGCACCGCATACAGCGCGCAAACCATACAAACTCCCTGTTTTTTGGCAGATGGCACTTCTATGATAGGGGCTGGGATCAGAAAAGAGAAGATTGTTGCGGAATGTTAGGGGCGTCGCCCATTGATGGCGCCACTTCCCGCAAGGCTTGCCAGAGAGCATCGACCAGTTCAGGCGCCTGAGCAATATCGGGAGTGTGTAAAAAAAGATAAGGCGTACCGGCCTGTTCCCACTTCGCCAGGGTTTGCAGCCAGACGGCAAACAGCGCCTGGTTTTGCACCATATTGTCGCTGCCGATAAATCGCACCATCGGATTGCTGGCGGTCATCACCGCATGGACCGGCACCTTCGGTTTTTTGCGCTGGGCGTCGATGATCGCCTCGTTGTGCGGGATGGCGGCATGCACCGGACGGCTGTCGAGGATCGTTCTATTGACGCCGCGCTCATACAGACCGCGGTTGAGCGCTTGCTCCGCCTCGCCTTTCATAAAGAACTCAGGATGACGAACTTCCACGCCGTAGGTAAATTCCCGGGGCAGGGCGTCGAGAAACTGCCATAGCGCGGGCAGATCGCGGGGCCCAAAGGTGGCAGGAAGCTGAACCCAGTACTGGCCGATGCGGTTGGCCAGCGGCGACAGCCGGGTGAAAAACTCTTCCGTGAGATCGTCGCAGTTGCGCAGCGCGGCCTGATGGGAGATGGTGGCCGGGAATTTAAAGCAGAAGCGAAAGTCGTCGCTGGTCTGCTCCCGCCAGCGCGCCACCACCTCGGCCTTCGGCAGGGCGTACAGCGTGGTGTTACCCTCCACACAGTTAAAGTGGCGAGCGTACTCCTCAAGACCGGTAATGCCCAGCCGCACCCATTTCGGGTGCGACCATTGGGGTAACCCCAGATAGATCATAGTGCGTTGATAATCTCTTCAGTGCTGCGCACCCGGGCAATGCGCGGGAAAATATAGTTCATACTGGCCTGGTGCTGCTCGGTGCTGGCCGTGCTGCAGGCATCTTCGGCGATCACCAGATTAAAACCCAGCTCCCAGGCGTTGCGCGCGGTGGATTCCACGCCAATGTTGGTGGCGATCCCGCACAGAATTATAGTGTCGATCCCGCGACGGCGCAGCTGTAACTCCAGATCGGTGCCGTAGAAGGCGCCCCACTGGCGTTTGGTCACTTCAATATCGCTCTCCTGCTTGCCGAGTGACAGTGGATAGTCCCACCAGTTGTCCGGCAGGGCATGAGCCGCGCCCTGGGCATCGACAGGCTGCTTCAGCGCCTCGGCGAAGTCTGCGGACCAGCCTACGCGGACCATCACTACCGGCGAACCGCTGGCGCGGCATTTTTCTGCCAGACGGGCGCTGCGGCTGACCACCTCCTGTGCCGTATGCGGGCCACCGGCAAAGGGCAGGATCCCTTCCTGTAAATCAATAACTACCAGGGCGGTTTTAGCGGCGTCGAATGTCAACATGGTTTTTCCTGTTAAATAGTTAGCGTGGTGAATACCTTACGCTGCCATGGCGTGTTCCGGGCCTGATATTTTTGTTAATTTTTGTGAGAATATGCAAGATGCGAGCAGCAATCGCGCGTCTGGCGCGCTTCTCTCTTATCGTCTGGCGGAATTTCCAGTATAATAGCCGCCTTTTTTCATCCAGTTTGAAATACAAAAAGCTGCGACCTTGTAGCCTGCGGCTAAGTTAAGGGATATCTCATGCGTACAGAATATTGCGGGCAGCTGCGTCAGTCCCACGTCGGACAGCAGGTGACCCTGTGTGGTTGGGTTAACCGTCGTCGTGATCTTGGCAGCCTTATCTTTATCGATATGCGCGACCGCGAAGGCATCGTGCAGGTATTTTTCGATCCAGATCGTGCCGACGCGTTAAAGCTGGCCTCTGAGCTGCGTAATGAGTTCTGCATCCAGGTGACCGGCACCGTGCGTGCGCGTGACGAAAAGAACATCAACAGCGACATGGCGACCGGCGAAGTTGAAGTGCTGGCGACCGATCTGACCATTATCAACCGTTCAGAATCGCTGCCGCTGGATTTCAACCACGTCAATACCGAAGAAGCGCGTCTGAAATTCCGCTACCTCGACCTGCGTCGCCCTGAAATGGCCGATCGCCTGAAAACCCGTGCCAAAATCACCAGCCTGGTGCGCCGCTTTATGGACGATCACGGTTTCCTCGATATCGAAACCCCGATGCTGACCAAAGCGACCCCGGAAGGCGCGCGTGACTACCTCGTGCCATCCCGTGTGCATAAAGGCAAATTCTATGCGCTGCCACAGTCTCCTCAGCTGTTCAAACAGTTGCTGATGATGTCCGGTTTCGACCGTTACTATCAGATCGTTAAATGCTTCCGCGACGAAGATCTGCGTGCTGACCGTCAGCCTGAATTTACCCAGATCGACGTCGAGACCTCCTTCATGACCGCCGAGCAGGTGCGTGAAGTGATGGAAGCGCTGGTACGCAGCCTGTGGCTGGACGTGAAGGGTGTGGATCTGGGCGACTTCCCGATCATGACCTTCGCCGAAGCCGAACGTCGCTACGGCTCTGACAAACCAGACCTGCGTAACCCGATGGAGCTGGTGGACGTTGCCGACCTGGTGAAAGACGTTGAGTTCGCGGTCTTCTCCGGCCCGGCTAACGATGCGAAAGGCCGCGTGGCTGCCCTGCGTGTACCGGGTGGCGCGAGCTTAAGCCGTAAGCAGATCGACGACTACGGCAACTTTATCAAGATTTATGGCGCGAAAGGCCTGGCTTACATCAAAGTCACCGAGCGCGCGAAAGGCATCGAAGGCATCACCAGCCCGGTGGCCAAATTCCTCAATGCTGAGATCGTTGAATCCATTCTGGCGCGTACTGAAGCCCAGGACGGGGACATGATCTTCTTCGGGGCGGACAACAAGAAAGTGGTGGCCGACTCCATGGGCGCACTGCGTCTGAAGCTGGGTAAAGATCTGAACCTGACCGACGAAGCCAAATGGGCGCCGCTGTGGGTTATCGACTTCCCAATGTTTGAAGACGACGGCGAAGGCGGTCTGACCGCAATGCACCACCCGTTCACCTCGGCAAAAGAGATGAGCGCGGCAGAGCTGAAAGCGGCACCGGAAGATGCGGTGGCGAATGCCTACGACATGGTCATCAACGGCTACGAAGTGGGCGGCGGTTCCGTGCGTATTCACAGCATGGAAATGCAGCAGACGGTGTTCGGTATTCTGGGTATCAACGAACAGGAACAGCGCGAGAAGTTCGGCTTCCTGCTGGATGCCCTGAAGTACGGTACCCCACCGCACGCAGGTCTGGCCTTTGGTCTGGATCGCCTGACCATGCTGCTGACCGGCACCGACAACATCCGTGACGTTATCGCCTTCCCGAAAACCACCGCCGCTGCCTGTCTGATGACCGAAGCGCCAAGCTTTGCTAACCCAACCTCCCTGAGCGAGCTGGGTATCGAAGTGGTGAAAAAGGAAGAGAAAAACTGATATGACATATAAGCTTCCCGTTTCTGTCTTAGTTGTCATTTATGCCCAGGACACGAAGCGGGTGCTGATGTTGCAGCGGCGCGACGATCCCGCGTTCTGGCAGTCGGTTACCGGCAGCCTGGAAGAGGGTGAAACCGCGCTGCAGGCCGCCGCGCGCGAAGTAAAGGAAGAGGTCACCATTGACGTTGCTCGCGAGCAACTGACCCTGAAGGACTGTCAGCGCACGGTGGATTTTGAAATTTTTAGCCATTTACGTCATCGCTATGCGCCGGGGACTGAACGCAATACGGAATCCTGGTTCTGCCTTGCGCTTCCCCACGAGCGGGAGATCGCGTTCACCGAACACCTGACCTACCGCTGGGTTAACGCGGCCGAGGCCGCAACCTTAACCAAGTCGTGGAGCAACCGGCAGGCGATTGAAGAATTTGTAATTAACGCCGCCTGATAGGGCGCGCTTTTTGAGGATATTTCTATGGCAGGTCATAGTAAGTGGGCCAACACCAAACACCGCAAAGCGGCACAGGATGCCAAACGCGGTAAGATCTTTACCAAAATCATTCGTGAGCTGGTGACGGCTGCCCGTCTGGGCGGCGGCGATGCTGCCTCCAACCCACGTCTGCGTGCGGCGATCGATAAAGCGCTGAGCAACAACATGACGCGTGACACCCTGAACCGTGCTATCGCCCGTGGCGTAGGCGGCGATGATGACGCGAACATGGAAACCATCATTTATGAAGGTTACGGTCCAGGCGGCACCGCAGTGATGATCGAGTGCCTGTCCGACAACCGTAACCGTACCGTAGCCGAAGTGCGTCACGCCTTCACCAAAACCGGTGGCAACCTGGGCACTGACGGTTCCGTAGCCTACCTGTTCAGCAAAAAAGGCGTGATCTCCTTCGAGAAAGGCGACGAAGACGCGATCATGGAAGCGGCGTTGGAAGCGGGTGCTGAAGACGTGGTGACCTATGACGACGGCGCGATTGATGTCTATACCGCATGGGAAGAGATGGGCGCGGTGCGTGATGCTCTGGAAGCAGCAGGCCTGAAAGCCGATGCGGCTGAAGTCACCATGATCCCGTCCACCAAAGCGGACATGGATGCGGAAACGGCACCAAAACTGCTGCGTCTGATCGACATGCTCGAAGATTGCGACGATGTGCAGGAAGTTTACCACAACGGTGAAATCTCCGACGAGGTTGCGGCAACGCTGTAATGGCTGAGCTTAAACCGACAACCGGAGAGGCGTGATGGCAATTATCCTCGGCATTGACCCGGGCTCACGCATCACCGGTTATGGCGTTATTCGCCAGGTCGGGCGTCAGTTGACCTACCTTGGCAGCGGCTGTATCCGTACCAAAGTAGAGGATCTGCCGTCGCGCCTGAAGCTTATCTACGCAGGCGTGACGGAGATCATCACCCAGTTCCAGCCGGACTTTTTCGCCATCGAACAGGTGTTTATGGCGAAGAATGCCGACTCGGCGCTGAAGCTCGGTCAGGCCCGCGGCGTGGCGATTGTCGCGGCGATGAATCAGGATCTGCCGGTATTCGAATACGCCGCGCGACAGGTTAAGCAAACCGTGGTGGGAAATGGCGGGGCAGATAAAAGTCAGGTGCAGCACATGGTGCGTACCTTGCTGAAGCTGCCGGCCAATCCGCAGGCGGATGCCGCCGATGCGCTGGCCATCGCGATAACCCACTGCCACGTTACCCAGAATGCGATGCAAATAAGCGAATCGCGGCTTAATCTGGCGCGAGGTCGATTACGCTAAATGAAAAATCAGGCTGGATGTTTATCCAGCCTTTTTTTATGATGGCAGCGGTAAATTTTAGTTCTTAACGCAGGAGCGTCACGTGATAGGCAGACTCAGAGGCATCATCCTCGAAAAACAACCCCCGATAGTGCTGCTTGAGACCGGAGGCGTGGGCTATGAAGTGCATATGCCGATGACCTGTTTCTACGAACTGCCGGAAGTGGGACAAGAAGCGATAATTTTTACCCACTTTATCGTTCGTGAAGATGCTCAGCTGCTGTTTGGCTTTAATAACAAACAGGAACGTACGCTGTTTAAAGAGCTGATTAAGACCAACGGCGTCGGTCCAAAACTGGCGCTGGCGATCCTCTCCGGGATGTCGGCGCAGCAGTTCGTGAATGCCGTTGAGCGTGAAGAGCTGGCAGCATTGGTGAAACTCCCTGGCATCGGCAAGAAAACGGCCGAGCGCCTTATTGTCGAGATGAAAGACCGCTTTAAAGGCCTGCACGGCGATCTGTTTACGCCAGCAGCCGATCTGGTCCTGACTTCCCCTGCCGGTCCGACTGACGATGATGCGGAGCAGGAAGCGGTTGCCGCGCTGGTGGCGCTGGGCTATAAACCTCAGGAAGCGAGCCGGATGGTCAGCAAAATTGCGAAACCGGACGCCACCAGTGAAACCCTGATTCGTGAAGCGCTGCGCGCCGCATTGTGAGGTAAAGGATGATTGAAGCAGACCGTCTGGTCTCGGCAGGCAACGTTCAGGCAGAAGATCTGGTGGACCGTGCGATCCGCCCGAAGCTGCTGGATGAGTATATTGGCCAGCCGCAGGTGCGCTCGCAGATGGAGATCTTTATCCAGGCAGCTAAACTTCGCGGTGACGCCCTCGATCACCTGCTGATTTTCGGCCCTCCGGGGCTGGGGAAAACCACCCTCGCCAATATTGTCGCCAATGAGATGGGCGTCAATCTGCGCACCACTTCCGGTCCGGTGCTGGAAAAGGCCGGCGATCTGGCGGCGATGCTGACCAACCTCGAACCCCACGATGTGCTGTTTATCGATGAGATCCACCGTCTGTCACCGGTGGTAGAAGAGGTGCTCTATCCGGCGATGGAAGACTACCAGCTGGATATCATGATTGGCGAAGGCCCGGCCGCGCGCTCGATTAAGATCGATCTGCCGCCGTTTACCCTGATTGGCGCAACCACCCGTGCGGGCTCGTTAACCTCGCCGCTGCGCGATCGTTTTGGCATCGTCCAGCGCCTGGAGTTTTATCAGGTGCCCGATCTCCAGTACATCGTCAGCCGTAGCGCGCGCTATATGGGGCTGGAGATGAGCGAGGAGGGGGCCTTTGAAGTGGCGAAGCGTTCCCGCGGTACGCCGCGTATCGCCAACCGTCTCCTGCGCAGGGTGCGTGATTTTGCCGAAGTGAAGCACGACGGCACCATTTCGCTGGATATCGCCGCCCAGGCGCTGGATATGTTAAATGTGGATGCCGAAGGCTTTGACTATATGGACCGCAAGCTGCTGCTGGCGGTGCTGGACAAGTTCTTTGGCGGACCGGTGGGGCTGGATAACCTGGCGGCAGCCATTGGTGAAGAGCGGGAAACCATTGAAGATGTGCTGGAGCCGTACCTGATCCAGCAGGGCTTTTTGCAGCGTACGCCACGCGGGCGCATGGCGACGGTGCGGGCCTGGGATCACTTTGGCATTACGCCACCGGCGATGCCGTAATGTTGTAAGCCCGGTAAGCGTAGCGCCACCGGGCAACTCCATCAGCTGGCAGGCTTCTTCATCATGCTGAGGATAAACAGCGCTGCCGCGCACAGCACCACCGACGGTCCGGCTGGCGTGTCGTAAAATGCCGAGAAGGTTAATCCTCCGGTTACGGCAATCATTCCCACGCCTACGGCCACGCCGGCCATCTGCTCCGGCGTGCGGGCAAAACGGCGCGCGGTGGCGGCAGGAATAATCAGCAGCGACGTAATAATTAACGCCCCGACAAACTTCATCGCCACGCCAATGGTCAGCGCGGTCACCAGCATCAGCAGCAGCTTGACGCGCTGCAGCTTCACGCCATCCACAAAGGCTAAATCCGGGCTGATGGTCATCGCCAGCAGGTTTCGCCACTGCCACAGCAGGATAGCCAGCACGATCACCACCCCGATGGCGATGGCGATTAGATCGTCAGGCGTCACCGCCAGCAGGTCGCCAAACAGATAGGCCATTAGATCCACGCGAATGTTGGACATCAGGCTGACCACTACCAGACCCAGGGACAGGGCGCTGTGCGCCATGATCCCGAGCAGGGTATCCACTGCCAGGTGCGGGCGCTTCTCCAGCCACACCAGACCGGCGGCCAGCATCAGCGTCACCGCAATCACCGCATAGAATGGATTGACATCCAGCAGTAAGCCAAATGCTACCCCCAGAAGGGAGGCGTGGGCGAGGGTATCGCCAAAGTAGGACATCCGACGCCAGACGACAAACGAGCCCAGTGGACCCGCCGCGCAGGCGAGCATCATCCCGGCCAGCCAGCCGGGCAATAAGAGTTCAATCATGAGTTACCGTTTCCCCGGCGCAGGACAATGCGGCCCTGCAAATCATGGCGATGGTTATGCTGATGGCGATAAATGCCCAGCTGTTCGGCGCCGCGAGGGCCAAACATCGAGATAAATTCCGGATGCATGGAGACCACTTCCGGCGTACCAGAGCAGCAGATGTGATGGTTAAGACAGAGCACTTCGTCCGTTTTCGCCATCACCAGATGCAGGTCGTGCGACACCATCAGCACGGCGCAGTCCAGCTCTTTACGCAGCTGATCGATCAGGTCATACAGCGCCACCTGACCGTTGACGTCCACACCCTGGGTCGGCTCATCGAGCACCAGCAGCTGCGGCCTGTTCAGCAGGGCGCGGGCCAGCAGCACGCGCTGGGTCTCGCCGCCGGAGAGCTTTTGCAGAGGCGCTTCGATCAGATGTCCGGCCTGCACGCGCTTGAGCGCCGGAAGAATGTCCTCTTTGCGCGTGTCGGGACGCAGACGCAGGAAACGGCTGACCGTTAACGGGAGAGTGGCGTCCAGATGCAGCTTCTGCGGCACATAGCCGATGCGCAGCTGCCGGTCACGCTTGATAAGGCCGCTGTCGGGTGCTACCAGGCCCAGCACCACGCGCACCAGCGTTGATTTACCCGCGCCGTTTGGACCGAGTAGGGTCAGAATTTTGCCGGGCTTCAAGTCCAGCGAAACGTCAGAGAGGACGCGGCGCTGACCGAATGAAACCGAAATGTTTTCGAGAGATACCAGATTCGTCATATCAATTTTATGCTTGCAGAAGTCATCGAATGTTATAATATCACATTCCACCAACTCATTACGATGAATAGTCGCATTATGTTACAGAAAAATACGCTTCTTTTCGCAGCATTATCCGCTGCCCTTTGGGGTTCAACAGCACAAGATGTTAACGCCGCCGTTGTCGCTTCGCTAAAGCCGCTCGGTTTTATCGCATCCGCTATCGCCGACGGAGTGACAGAAACCCAGGTATTACTGCCAGATGGCGCCTCAGAACATGACTATTCCCTGCGTCCTTCAGATGTAAAACGCTTACAAAACGCAGACTTAGTGGTCTGGATTGGTCCGGAGATGGAAGCTTTCATGCAGAAATCCGCCCATCAGTTGCCGGCAGCCAAACAGGTTAGCATCGCTAATCTTCCTGGTGTGAAACCGCTTCTCATGAAAGGGTCTGATGATGACGATCATGACCACGATCACGGGGCGGCTGAAGGCGAAAAAGGTGACGAGCATCACCATCACGGTGACTACAATATGCACCTCTGGCTTTCCCCTGAGATAGCGCGCCTTTCGGCGGTTGCAATCCACGAAAAATTAGTGGAACTTATGCCGCAAAGTCGAGCCAAACTTGACGCCAACCTGAAGGATTTTGAGGCACAACTTGCCGCAACCGACAAGCAGGTGGGTACCGAGCTCGCACCACTGAAAGGTAAAGGATATTTCGTTTTTCATGATGCCTATGGCTACTACGAAAAACACTACGGTCTCACGCCGCTTGGCCATTTCACCGTCAATCCAGAGATTCAACCCGGTGCGCAGCGTTTACATGAAATCAGAACACAGTTGGTTGAGCAGAAAGCGTCCTGCGTTTTTGCTGAGCCACAGTTCAGGCCAGCGGTCGTTGAAGCCGTGGCAAGGGGTACGTCCGTGCGTATGGGCACCCTTGACCCACTGGGAACCTCTATCCAGTTGAGCAAAGCGAGTTATTCGCAGTTTCTCAGCCAACTGGCGAACCAGTATGCGAGCTGCCTGAAAGGAGATTAACGAGGAAGTGAATACGTGCAACAGATAGCCCGCTCTGTCGCCCTGGCATTTAATAATCTGCCCCGGCCCCACCGCGTCATGCTGGGGTCGCTTACTGTTCTCACCTTAGCGGTCGCCGTCTGGCGGCCCTATGTTTATCACCCGAATTCCACGCCAGTTATCAAGACCATCGAACTGGAAAGAAACGAAATCCGCTCACTGTTACCCGAAGCCAGTGAACCTATCGACCAGGCCCCGCAGGAAGAAGAAGCTATTCCGCAGGATGAACTGGATGACAAAATCGCCCCTGAAAGCGGCGTCCATGAATATGTGGTTTCAACTGGCGATACCTTAAGCAGCGTGCTTAACCAGTACGGTATCGATATGAGTGAAATCAGCCGGCTTGCTGCCGCGGATAAAGATCTGCGTAATCTGAAAATTGGTCAGCAGCTCTCATGGACCCTGACCGACAGCGGCGATTTACAGCGCCTGACCTGGGAAGTCTCCCGTCGTGAAACCCGCACCTACGATCGTGCTGATAACGGTTTCAAGATGAGCAGTGAAATGCAGCAGGGGGACTGGGTTAACAGCGCCCTTAAAGGCACCTTAGGCGGCGGTAGCTTTGTTGCCAGCGCGCGTGATGCAGGGCTGACCAGCGGTGAAATCAGTTCGGTGATCAAAGCCATGCAGTGGCAGATGGACTTCCGTAAGCTGAAAAAAGGCGACGCCTGGTCGGTGCTGATGTCCCGCGAAATGCTGGACGGCAAGCGTGAGCAGAGCCAGCTGCTTGGGGTTCGTCTACGCTCTGACGGTAAAGATTACTATGCGATCCGTGCCGAAGACGGCAAATTCTACGATCGCAACGGTACCGGACTGGCGAAAGGTTTCTTACGCTTCCCGACCTCGAAGCAGTTCCGCGTCTCGTCGAACTTTAACCCGCGCCGTCTGAACCCGGTCACCGGCCGCGTGGCCCCGCACCGTGGTGTGGATTTCGCCATGCCGCAGGGGACACCGGTTCTGGCGGTGGGTGATGGCGAAGTGGTCATGGCAAAACGCAGCGGTGCTGCAGGCTATTACGTGGCCGTGCGTCACGGGCGGACCTACACCACCCGCTATATGCACCTGCGTAAGATGCTGGTGAAGCCGGGCCAGAAGGTAAAACGTGGCGATCGCATTGCGCTGTCGGGCAACACCGGTCGTTCTACCGGCCCGCATCTGCACTATGAAGTCTGGATCAACCAGCAGGCGGTCAACCCATTAACGGCGAAGCTGCCGCGTACCGAGGGGCTGACCGGCAAAGACCGCAGCGACTATCTGGCGCAGGTCAAAGAGGTTATTCCGCAGCTCAGTATTGATTAATACTGCAGCGATAAAAGCCGGGGCGTTACTGCACCGGCTTTTTCTTTTGTGCCTTACGCATGGCCTCGCTAAACTAACGCATTACTCTTGTAAGTGTCACCCGCCCTGGAAAAAGCATGGAAACCCAAAAAAACAACAGTGAATACATTCCTGAATTTGAGAAATCCTTTCGTCATCCGCGCTTCTGGGGCGCCTGGCTGGGTGTATATGCCTTTGCGGGTATTGCGATGCTTCCCGCGTCCGTGCGCGACCCGCTGCTCGGTAAAGTGGGCCGTCTGGCGGGCAAGCTGGGTAAAAGCGCCCGCCGTCGCGCGCAGATAAATCTCTTCTACTGCTTCCCGGAGAAGAGCGAGGCGGAGCGTGAAGCCATCATCGATGAGATGTTCACCACCGCGCCGCAGGCGATGGCGATGATGGGTGAGCTGGCGATTCGCGGGCCGGAAAAGGTCGCCAGTCGCGTTGACTGGAAAGGGCTGGAGATCATCGAGGAGATGCGTCGCAATGACGAAAAGGTGATCTTCCTGGTGCCACACGGCTGGGGCGTGGATATTCCGGCGATGCTGATGGCGTCGCAGGGGCAGAAAATGGCGGCCATGTTCCACAACCAGGGGAACAAGGTCTTCGATTATGTCTGGAACACGGTGCGTCGCCGCTTCGGCGGTCGCCTGCATGCGCGTAACGACGGCATCAAACCCTTTATCAAGTCCGTACGCCAGGGCTACTGGGGCTACTATCTCCCGGATCAGGATCACGGGCCGGAACACAGCGAGTTTGTCGATTTCTTCGCCACCTATAAGGCGACGCTGCCCGCCATTGGCCGGTTGATGAAGGTATGCCAGGCGCGGGTGATCCCGTTATTCCCGATTTACGATGGCAAAACGCATCGTCTGACGATTGAGGTGCGCCCGCCGATGGACGATCTGCTTACCGCCGACGACAACACCATTGCGCGCCGGATGAACCAGGAGGTGGAGATTCTGGTGGGGCCGCATGCGGAGCAGTACACCTGGATCCTGAAACTGCTGAAGACCCGCAAGCCGGGCGAGAAAGAGCCGTACAAGCGCAAAGAGCTGTATCCGAAGAAATAAAAAATCCCCCGGTTTCGGGGGATTTTTTTTGCCCGGCGGCGCTTCGTTTGCACGGGCCTACGAATCTGTAGGCCGGGTGGCAAAACAGTCGACTTATTCGACGGTCATCACGCGGGTGGTGTTGGTTGAGCCGATGGTGCTCATCACATCGCCCTGGGTCACGATAACGATATCCCCGGAGACCAGATAGCCTTTGTCGCGCAGCAGGTTCACGGCGTCGTTCGCCGCGGCCACGCCGTCGCTGTTGCTGTCAAAGAACACCGGCGTCACGCCGCGATACAGCGCGGTCAGGTTCAGGGTGCGCTCATGACGGGACATAGCGAAGATCGGCAGACCGGAGCTGATACGCGAGGTCATCAGCGCGGTGCGGCCGGATTCGGTCATGGTGATGATCGCGGTCACGCCCTTCAGGTGGTTAGCGGCATACATTGCCGACATCGCAATGGCTTCTTCGACGTTGTCGAACTGAATGTCCAGACGGTGCTTGGAGACGTTGATGCTTGGGATCTTCTCTGCACCCAGGCAGACGCGCGCCATCGCGGCCACGGTTTCCGCCGGATACTGGCCGGCAGCGGTTTCGGCTGACAGCATTACCGCATCGGTACCGTCGAGTACGGCGTTGGCCACGTCCATCACTTCCGCACGGGTCGGCATTGGGTTAGTGATCATCGACTCCATCATCTGGGTTGCAGTGATCACGGAGCGGTTAAGCTGACGGGCACGGCGGATCAGCGCCTTCTGAATCCCCACCAGTTCCGGGTCGCCAATCTCAACGCCCAGGTCACCACGGGCCACCATCACCACGTCAGAGGCGAGGATGATGTCATCCATTGCATCCTGGCTGCAGACCGCTTCAGCACGTTCCACTTTGGCGACGATTTTGGCATCGCAACCTGCATCACGCGCCAGACGACGAGCGTAGTTCAGATCTTCGCCGCAGCGCGGGAAGGAGACGGCCAGGTAATCCACGCCAATCTCGGCCGCGGTGAGGATATCGGCTTTGTCTTTTTCGGTCAGGGCTTCGGCTGAGAGACCGCCGCCCAGCTTGTTAATGCCTTTATTGTTGGAGAGCGGGCCGCCAACGGTCACTTCGGTAAACACCTTCATGCCCTGAACGTCCAGCACTTTCAGCTGAACGCGACCGTCGTCAAGCAGCAGGATATCGCCCGGCACCACGTCAGCAGGCAGGCCTTTATAGTCGATCCCCACTTTCTCTTTATCGCCTTCGCCTTTGCTCAGGTTGGCGTCGAGCAGGAACTTGTCACCGATATTGAGGAAAACTTTGCCTTCTTTGAAGGTCGATACGCGGATTTTGGGACCCTGAAGGTCACCGAGGATAGCTACATGACGTCCCAGTTTTGCCGCGATCTCACGGACCTTATCTGCACGTAATTTATGATCTTCCGGTGTCCCGTGAGAAAAGTTCATACGTACCACGTTGGCGCCTGCTGCGATGATTTTCTCGAGGTTATTATCGCGGTCAGTAGCCGGGCCTAAGGTGGTAACGATCTTGGTTCTGCGAAGCCTTCTGGACATGTAATACTCCGTTGTCTGAAACAACCTGGTGTTGCGTGAACGATGATTCGGCACGTTGTCCGCCGTAATACCCACTGGCAACTTACCGAATGCCGAAAAAAGTAACAACTTTATAAGTGACGATCAGGGAACTTCACCCTTGATGAACAACTCTTTATCAAAACGCGATTCCTTGAGCGCTTCTTTGACACGCTTCAAGTTATCTCTGAATTTCGCCCCGCGGCGCAGGGTAAAACCAGTGGCCAGCACGTCGATGACGGTCAGCTGCGCCAGACGCGACACCATCGGCATGTAGATATCGGTGTCTTCCGGCACGTCGAGAGTAATTGCCAGTGTCGCTTCACGCGCCAGTGGCGTACCGGTAGTGGTGAGGGCAATCACCATGGCATCGTTTTCACGCGCCAGCTGGGCCAGCTCAACCAGACTCTTGGTGCGGCCAGTATGCGATATCAGCACCACCACGTCATCTTCGTTACAATTCATACAGCTCATGCGTTGCAGCACGATGTCGTCAGAATAGATAACCGGGACATTAAAGCGAAAAAATTTATTCATTGCATCGTGAGCGACGGCAGCTGACGACCCGAGACCAAAGAAGGCGATCTTCTTGGCCTGAGTCAGCAGGTCGACGGCCCGGTTAACCGATCCCATATCCAGCGACTGGCGGACCTGGTCCAGAGTGGCCATCGCCGATTCAAAGATTTTGCCGGTATAGGCCTCCACGCTGTCGTCTTCATCGACATTGCGGTTTACATAGGGCGTGCCGTTAGCCAGACTTTGCGCCAGATGCAGTTTAAAATCGGGATAACCACGCGTTTCCATGCTGCGGCAGAAGCGGTTGACGGTGGGTTCACTGACCCCCGACTCCTGGGCCAGAGTGGCGATGCTGGAATGAATGGCCTGAGCCGGAGCGGCGAGAATTACTTCAGCCACTTTTCGCTCGGATTTGCTAAGGTGTTCCAGTTGAAACTGGATTTTTTCCAGCATGTTCATTATTAACACGGCGCTCATCGGTGGAAGCGATTTCATTAAGGGGTGAAATTGCGATTCGAATTAGCAAGAATATACCCCTGTGATGTGCCGAAAAGGGCAAACCCCGACAAAAATGTTGTTGTTTTTTTTCATTACTTGATCGCTGTCGGATTTTAGCAACGGCCTGGCAGAACAAAGTTTCACCCGTTTGACCTTTATAACCCTGCGCGGGGCTATTGCCTGGCGAAATATCGCCGTATCGCACGCGAGGATAAGTGCAAATGGTTTCGGGAATGACATAAAAGCAGTAGAGTGCATGTAATAAAATTACAACGATATTCTGGCAAAAGCACCAGGGTATCCAACTGAGGAGAATGACATGGCGGTAACGCAAACAGCCCAGGCATGTGACCTGGTCATTTTCGGCGCGAAAGGCGATCTTGCACGCCGTAAATTGCTGCCTTCCCTGTATCAACTGGAAAAAGCGGGTCAAATCCATCCGGAGACGCGTATCCTGGGCGTGGGCCGTGCCGACTGGGATAAAGACGCGTATACCAAAGTGGTGCGTGAAGCGCTGGAAACTTTCATGAAGGAGAAAATCGATGAAAGTTTGTGGGATACGCTGAGCGGACGTCTCGATTTCTGCAACCTCGACGTGAACGACACCTCGGCCTTTGCCGATCTGGGCGCGATGCTCGATCAGAAAAATCGCGTCACCATCAACTATTTCGCCATGCCGCCAAGCACCTTTGGCGCCATCTGCAAAGGGCTCGGCGAAGCCAAACTGAACGCCAAGCCTGCACGTGTGGTAATGGAAAAACCGCTGGGTACCTCGCTGGCGACTTCCCGTGAAATCAACGATCAGGTCGGGGAATACTTCGAAGAGTGCCAGGTTTACCGTATTGACCACTACCTCGGTAAAGAGACGGTGCTGAACCTGCTGGCGCTGCGTTTCGCCAACTCCCTGTTTGTGAACAACTGGGATAACCGCACCATCGATCACGTGGAGATCACCGTGGCGGAAGAGGTGGGGATTGAAGGTCGCTGGGGTTACTTTGACCAGGCCGGTCAGATGCGCGACATGATCCAGAACCACCTGCTGCAAATCCTCTGCATGATCGCCATGGCACCGCCGTCAGATCTCTCCGCAGACAGCATTCGCGATGAGAAGGTCAAAGTGCTGAAGTCCCTTCGCCGCATCGATCGCTCCAACGTGCGTGAAAAAACGGTTCGCGGCCAGTACACCGCCGGTTTTGCCCAGGGTAAAAAAGTGCCGGGCTATCTGGAAGAAGAGGGCGCGAATAAAACCAGCAGCACCGAAACCTTCGTCGCCATCCGCGTGGATATCGATAACTGGCGCTGGGCGGGCGTGCCATTCTACCTGCGTACCGGTAAGCGTCTGCCGGCCAAATGCTCTGAAGTGGTGGTCTACTTCAAGAACCCGGAACTGAACCTGTTCAAAGAGTCCTGGCAGGAGCTGCCGCAGAATAAACTGACCATTCGTCTGCAGCCGGACGAGGGCGTGGATATTCAGGTCCTGAACAAGGTGCCTGGCCTGGATCACAAACACAACCTGCAGACCACCAAGCTGGATCTGAGCTACTCCGAAACCTTCAACCAGAACCATCTGGCTGATGCCTACGAACGTCTGCTGCTGGAAACCATGCGTGGCATCCAGGCGCTGTTTGTACGCCGTGACGAAGTGGAAGAGGCGTGGAAGTGGGTCGACTCCATCACTGAAGCCTGGGCTGCGGATCAGGATGCACCGAAACCGTATCAGGCGGGTACCTGGGGACCGGTTGCCTCTGTGGCAATGATCACCCGTGATGGCCGTTCCTGGAATGAGTTTGAGTAACCTGGCCGTTAATCCTTAGGGGTTATTTTACCGGTAACATGATCTGGCTCAGGCCAGTGCGCAATATTTAATCATTTAAGCTCCGGGTGGATTTCCACCCGGAGCTTTTTTTATTACACTGGCTGAAGCGATTTTGCCCCAGAGCTCCGGTAATCAAGCGTTTCAGCGATGTTATAGCCTGCTAAACACTTTGTTAATTCCAGAGCGCGGACAGATAAATGACAGGAGCTTCTATGAATTCGACTTTGTTACGGGTAACACAGCGCATTGTTGAGCGCTCGAAAAAGACCCGCTCAGCCTACCTCGCTCGCATACAGCAGGCGAAGACCGATACGGTCCATCGTTCGCAGCTGGCCTGCGGTAACCTGGCGCACGGCTTTGCCGCCTGCCAGCCAGAAGATAAAGCCTCGCTGAAAAGCATGCTGCGTAACAATATCGGTATCATCACCTCCTATAACGATATGCTCTCGGCGCACCAGCCGTATGAGACCTACCCGGATATCATTCGTAAAGCGCTGCATCAGGCCAATGCCGTAGGGCAGGTGGCGGGTGGGGTGCCTGCGATGTGCGACGGCGTCACTCAGGGTCAGGACGGGATGGAACTCTCGCTGCTGAGCCGGGAAGTGATCGCCATGTCTGCGGCGGTAGGCCTGTCACACAATATGTTTGACGGCGCGCTGTACCTTGGCGTGTGCGATAAGATTGTCCCGGGCCTGGCGATGGCGGCGCTGTCGTTTGGTCATCTTCCTGCGCTGTTCGTGCCATCAGGCCCGATGGCCAGCGGCCTGGCCAATAAAGAGAAAGTACGCATTCGCCAGCTGTATGCTGAAGGCAAAGTGGATCGCATGGCGCTGCTGGAGTCCGAAGCCGCCTCCTACCACGCGCCGGGTACCTGTACCTTCTACGGCACCGCCAACACTAACCAGATGGTAGTGGAATTTATGGGGATGCAGCTGCCGGGCTCGTCGTTTGTTCACCCGGATGCACCCCTGCGTGAGGCTCTGACCGCCGCCGCGGCGCGTCAGGTGACCCGTCTGACCGGTAACGGCAACGAGTGGATGCCGCTCGGGAAAATGGTCGACGAGAAGGTGGTGGTAAACGGTATCGTGGCCCTGCTGGCGACCGGCGGTTCCACCAACCACACCATGCACATGGTGGCGATGGCGCGTGCGGCGGGCATTCTCATCAACTGGGACGATTTCTCCGATCTGTCTGAAGTGGTGCCGCTGATGACCCGTCTGTATCCAAACGGCCCGGCTGACATTAACCACTTCCAGGCGGCGGGCGGTGTGCCGGTGCTGATGCGTGAGCTGATGAAGGGCGGCCTGCTGCACGAGGACGTCAATACGGTGGCCGGTTTCGGTCTGCAGCGTTACACCCTGGAGCCGTGGCTGAACGACGGCGAGCTGGACTGGCGTGAAGGGGCTCAGGCCTCGCTGGATGACAGCGTGATCGCCACTTTTGACAAGCCATTCTCCCACCACGGCGGCACTAAAGTGCTGAACGGCAATCTGGGTCGGGCAGTGATGAAGACCTCTGCGGTGCCGGTGGAAAACCAGATTATCGAAGCTCCGGCGGTGGTGTTTGAGAGCCAGCATGATGTGCTGCCCGCCTTCGAAGCTGGCCTGCTGGACAAAGACTGCGTGGTGGTGGTCCGTCATCAGGGACCAAAAGCGAACGGCATGCCAGAATTACATAAACTAATGCCGCCACTTGGTGTATTATTGGACCGCTGTTTCAAAATTGCGTTAGTAACCGATGGACGCCTCTCCGGCGCATCAGGTAAAGTGCCTTCTGCCATCCATGTCACCCCGGAAGCTTACGACGGTGGCTTGCTGGCAAAAGTGTACGATGGCGACATCATCCGCGTTAACGGTCAGACCGGCGAGTTGACCTTACTGGTGGATGAGGCGGTACTTGCCGCACGTAAGCCACATATTCCTGACCTGAGCGCATCGCGCGTGGGCACGGGGCGCGAAATGTTCAGTGCGCTGCGCGAGAACCTCTCGGGCGCAGAGCAGGGCGCGACCTGTATTACGTTTTAAGACGACAAGAATTATCGATCTGGCGAGAGAAAAACTCTGATGAAAAACTGGAAAACAAGTGCAGAAGCAATCCTGAAAACTGGCCCGGTAGTGCCGGTGATCGTGGTTAATAAGCTGGAACACGCAGTGCCGATGGCGAAAGCGCTGGTTGCCGGTGGCGTTCGCGTCCTGGAAGTGACCCTGCGTACCGCCTGTGCAATGGATGCCATTCGCGCCATCGCCAAAGAAGTGCCGGAAGCCATCATCGGCGCGGGCACCGTGCTGAACCCACAGCAGCTGGCTGAAGTCACCGAAGCCGGTGCGCAGTTTGCTATCAGCCCTGGCCTGACCGAGCCTCTGCTGAAAGCGGCCACCGAAGGCTCCATTCCTCTGATCCCGGGTATCAGCACCGTGTCTGAACTGATGCTGGGTCTGGACTACGGTCTGAAAGAGTTCAAATTCTTCCCGGCAGAAGCCAACGGCGGCACCAAAGCGCTGCAGGCTATTGCAGGTCCGTTCGCCAACGTGCGTTTCTGCCCGACCGGCGGCATCTCTCCGGCGAACTACCGTGACTACCTGGCGCTGAAAAGCGTGCTGTGCATCGGTGGCTCCTGGCTGGTTCCGGCGGATGCGCTGGAAGCAGGCGACTGGGATCGCATCACTAAGCTGGCGCGCGAAGCGGTTGAAGGCGCACAGCAGTAAGATGTTGTTTTGCCGGGTGGCGGCTTCGCCTTACCCGGCCTACGCTGATAAAAAACGGGCCATTTGGCCCGTTTTTTTTATCCTGCGACCTGCACGCTGGCGGCGGCCTGTTTGGCACGCTCTATCGCGGATTCCACGTCTTCGCCCGTCGCCAGCGCCACGCCTAAGCGACGCGATCCTTCGATTTTCGGTTTACCGAACAGACGCAGCTGCAGGCCCGCGCCCACTGCCGCATCGACGTTATCAAAGGTGACGTTCTGGCTGGTCAACTGGGGCAAGATCACCGCTGATGCCGCAGGACCATACTGACGCACGCCGCCGACCGGCAGGCCGAGGAAGGCACGGACGTGCAGGGCAAACTCGGAGAGATCCTGCGAGATTAGGGTCACCATGCCGGTATCGTGCGGACGCGGGGAGACTTCGCTGAAGATCACCTCATCGCCGCAGACGAACAGCTCGACGCCAAACAGCCCATGGCCGCCCAGGGCCAGCACCACTTTGCGGGAGATCTCCTCGGCGCGTGCGCGGGCCAGCGGGCTCATCTGCTGCGGCTGCCAGGATTCACGGTAGTCGCCATCTTCCTGACGATGGCCAATAGGATCGCAGAAGTGCACCCCATCAACGGCGCTGACGGTCAGGAGGGTGATCTCAAAATCAAACTGCACCACGCCCTCAACAATCACCCGTCCGGCACCGGCGCGGCCCCCCTGTTGGGCGTAATCCCAGGCCTGATCCAGCTGGTCGGCGCTGCGCACAAAGCTCTGTCCTTTGCCGGAGGAGCTCATCACCGGCTTAATGATGCACGGGTAGCCAATCTCGTTCACCGCCTGCAGAAAATCGCTCTTGCTGTCGGCAAAACGGTAGCGGGAGGTAGGCAGGGCCAGCTCTTCCGCCGCCAGGCGGCGAATGCCTTCCCGGTTCATGGTCAGCTTCGCGGCGCGGGCACAGGGCACCACGCGCTGCCCTTCGGCTTCCAGCGCCAGCAGGGTATCGGTGGCGATGGCTTCGATTTCCGGCACCACGAAATGCGGTTTCTCTGCGGCAATCACGGCGCGCAGGGCATCGCCATCCAGCATATTAATCACATGCGAGCGATGGGCGACGTGCATGGCCGGGGCATCGGCATAGCGGTCGACGGCGATCACTTCAATGCCTAAACGCTGGCACTCGATGGCCACCTCTTTGCCCAGTTCACCGGAGCCGAGCAACATTACGCGCGTCGCTGCCGGTCGCAGCGCAGTTCCTAAACGAGTCATAATCATCCCCCTTAAAAAGTTGCGCGCAGTATAAACGAAAACGTTTGCGTCTGTCTTGCCTCGCGGAAATCCATCGGGATGACAGGCGGTTATTTGCATCGCGGCCGTTTTGGACCATGCTTTTGGGGAGCCAATACAGGAGAACATGATGAACAAAACAGGGGTAGTGATGGCGCTGGCGCTGCTGGGTGCCAGCCTGACGGCGCAGGCCGCCGATGAGAAAACCGTGAAGTTTCCGACCTGCGAAGGTCAGAATGCCGAGGGCATGGCCGCCAGCGTGAAGCGGGATTATCTGCAAAACCGCATCGTGCGCTGGGCAGACGATCAAAAGACGCTGGGGATGGCCGACCCGGTGGCGTGGATCAACCCGAAGGAGGTGAAGGGTGAAAAAGACCGCTGGACCGTGCCGCTGACGGTACGCGGGAAAAACACCGATATTCATTATCAGGTGAAGGTCGACTGCAAAGCGGGCAGTGCGCAGTATCTCGCGTCGAAGAGGTGAATTTTCGCTTCTTTTGTCAGCGTAGACATTTCCTGACATCCCCTCACTTAGGCTGTGAAATTCATCCACCGTTAAGTGAGGGAAATCATGTCAAACTGGTTGAATCAATTACAGTCTATGCTGGGGCAGAAAACGGGGTCATCCTCGGGCGAAGGGCTGAGCAAAATGCTGGCACCCGGGGCGCTTGGCGGCCTCGCCGGGCTGCTGGTGGCGAATAAATCCTCGCGTAAATTGCTGGCGAAATACGGCACCGGCGCCCTGCTGGCTGGCGGTGGCGCGATTGCGGGCTCCGTGCTGTGGAACAAGTATAAGGACAGCGTGCGTAGCGCCCATCAGGGCGAACCGCAGTTTGGTCAGCAGGCCTCGGCGCTGGATGTGCGCAGCGAAAGGCTGATCCTGGCCCTGGTCTTTGCGGCGAAGAGTGACGGCCACATTGACGATCAGGAGCGTGCCGCCATTGAGCAGCAGCTGCGGGAAGCGGGCGTGGAGGAGCAGGGCAGGGCGCTGGTGGCGCAGGCCATCGAGCAGCCCCTTGATCCACAGCGTCTGGCGCAGGGGATCAAAAATGAAGAGGAAGCGCTGGAGCTCTATTTCCTGAGCTGCGCGGCGATCGATATCGATCACTTTATGGAGCGCAGTTATCTCAATGCGCTGGGGGATGCACTGAAAATTCCGGCTGACGTCCGCGAGGGGATTGAGCAGGATATTCGCCAGCAAAAACAGGCGCTCCCCGGCTAACTTTTTACCCCCGGGTATCCCGTTTCGCTTGCATCGTGCGCATGTTTTGCCAACCTTATAGGGTGTAAATCGTAAAAGAATCATACTGACATGCCACCTAAAGCCCAACGCATACCGCACGCGCTCACCGCGCACGGTGACACGCGTATCGACAACTATTACTGGTTGCGCGACGATACCCGCTCACAGCCGGAGGTACTGGACTACCTCCACGATGAAAATGACTATGGCCGGAGGGTCATGTCGACGCAGCAGGCGCTGCAGGACCGTCTGCTCAACGAAATGGTTGAGCGCGTCCCGCAGCGTGATGTCTCAGCGCCCTGGAGTCGTAATGGCTATCGATACCGGCACATCTATGAGCCCGGGAACGAGTACGCCATCTATCAGCGCCAGTCGGTGCTCTGCGCCGAGTGGGAAGAGTGGGAAACGCTGCTGGATGCCAACCAGCGGGCCTCGCACAGCGAGTTTTATACCCTGGGCGGCATGGCGGTTTCGCCGGATAACGCCATTATGGCGCTGGCCGAAGATTATCTCTCCCGACGGCAGTATGGACTCCGATTCCGCAACCTGGAGTCCGGGAACTGGTATCCCGAGATGCTCGATAACGTCTCCCCCGATTTTATCTGGGCCAACGACTCGGAGACGGTCTACTACATTAAAAAGCATGCCACCACGCTGCACCCCTTTCAGGTCTGGCGGCATACGGTAGGCACCGCGTCCACCAGCGACGAGCTGGTCTATGAGGAGAAAGACGAAACCTTTTACGTCAGCCTGCATAAGACCACCTCGAAACACTACGTCATTATCTTCCTCGCCAGCGCCACGACGACCGAGGTGTTGCTGCTGGATGCCGAGCTGCCTGACGCTCAGCCCCTGTGCTTTATGCCGCGGCGGAAGGATCACGAGTACAGCCTCGACCACTTCCAGCACACCTTCTATTTGCGCTCCAACCGGGAGGGCAAAAACTTTGGCCTCTACAAAACTAAAGTGCGTGATGAACGTAAATGGGAAGTGCTGATCCCACCCCGGGATCAGGTGATGCTCGAAGGCTTTACCCTGTTTACCGACTGGCTGGTGGTGGAAGAGCGCCAGCGCGGGCTGACCAGCCTGCGGCAGATCAATCGCAAAACCCGGGAGGTGATCGGTATCGCCTTCGACGATCCCGCCTACGTCACCTGGATCGGCTATAACCCCGAGCCGGAAACATCGCGCCTGCGCTACGGCTACTCCTCCATGACCACGCCGGACACCCTGTTCGAACTGGATATGGATACCGGGCAGCGCAAGGTGCTGAAGCAGGCTGAGGTCAAAGGCTTTAACGCTGAACTCTACCGCAGCGAACACGTCTGGATTGTGGCCCGGGACGGCACCGAAGTCCCGGTCTCGCTGGTCTACCATAAGCACCATTTCCGCAAGGGCAAAAACCCGATCCTCATTTACGGCTACGGCTCGTATGGCTCCAGCATCGATGCCGATTTCAGCAGCAGCCGCTTAAGCCTGCTCGACCGGGGTTTTGTCTTCGCTATCGCCCATATCCGCGGCGGCGGCGAGCTGGGGCAGAAGTGGTATGAAGACGGCAAATTCCTGAAAAAGAAAAACACCTTCAACGACTATCTCGATGTCTGCGATGGGCTGCTCGAGCTGGGCTATGGCGACAGGAAACAGTGCTTCGCGATGGGAGGCAGCGCGGGCGGCATGCTGATGGGCACCGTAATTAATGAGCGTCCGGGGTTGTTTAAAGGCGTGGTGGCGCAGGTGCCGTTTGTCGATGTGCTGACCACCATGCTGGATGAATCCATCCCGCTGACCATCGGGGAGTACGAGGAGTGGGGCAACCCGCAGGATGCGACCTACTACCGTTACATGAAAGGCTACAGCCCCTACGATAACGTCGAGGCGAAAGCCTACCCGCATATGCTGGTTACCACCGGCTTGCATGACTCCCAGGTGCAATACTGGGAGCCCGCAAAGTGGGTGGCTAAACTGCGTGAAATGAAGACTGACGATAATTTACTGCTGCTTTGCACCGACATGGATGCCGGGCACGGCGGGAAATCCGGGCGCTTTAAATCCTATGAAGGGGTGGCGCTGGAGTATGCGTTTATTGTCGGCCTGGCGCAGGAGACATTGACCAGCCGGTCCGGCGAGGCGGATCAGGATCCGCCCAGATAGTGCTTTAACGTCAGACGCAGCTCGGGGCTCATTCTGTCGAGGTTGTTATACAGCCAGCGCAGATAGCCCGGATCTTTATCTGCCACTTCTGCCACCGGTTTCCCGCGGTATTTACCGAAGGTAAAGGTGGTCAGCAGCGCCGGTCGTCCGGTGATGTCGGCCATCTCATCCGGGGTCCAGCCGGTGGTATTCATGATATCAATCAGCAACGCGGCGGTAATATAGCAGTCGTACAGGGCGCGGTGATGATGTAACCCTTCCGGCGTTCTGACGCTGAGTTTGCGCGACTTATAGAGCGCCATGTTGCTGTATTTGATGCCCGGCCATACGCGCCGGGCCAGCTTCATGGTACAGATCCATTCTCCCGGCATCTCGGGCAGAACGCGGCGATCGAAGCTGGCGTTATGGGCCACATACCACTGGCTGCCGTGGTAATGCGGGATCACCTCTTCAATCCAGGGTTTGTCGGCCACCATCGCCTCGGTGATGCGGTGAATAGCCATCGCCTGCGGGCTAATAGGGCGATCCGGACGCACCAGATGGCTGCATGGATTGACGATCTGCCCGTTTACAACATCGACAGACGCCACTTCCACAATCCCTCCCTGCAGATCGCAGGTTTCGGTGTCGATGACACGTAGCATGGCTCTCTCCTGGCCGTAAAAGGTTTAGCGTAATGGAATGATCTCGCCTTGCCAACTCTGCTCCACATACCGACCCGTTAATAACACCTCTCCGGAATCGGCGCGAAGGATTAACTGCCCCCGGGCATCCCACAGGGCGCTACCGCCGTCGTGATTCGCCACCAGAACCGCAATCCCATAGCGGTGGGCAAAACGCTGCCACTGCGTAAATGAGGCGGGCCTTTCCGCTTCACTCACCGCCATGCCGCGGGTAAACAGCGTGGCGTTGGGGGTGATATTGGGCGGCTCGGCGTGGGCATCGACAAGGGAGAGGCCGCTGTGTCGGCTCTCCAGACAGGCACCTGCGCCATGCGGGTAGAAAATGGCCTGCGGCTGATCCGGGCTCAGCCACGCCAGCCCACGCTGACGCTTGCCGTTATCTTCCACCGTGATCCCGGCAATCACCGAGACGTTACACGCCTGGGCAGCCTCGTGCAGCGGCGCGATCTGCTGGTGAGCGGGTGGGGCAGGGAGTTGGCTGTCTGGTAAGACCGGGCCGGTTAACGAGAGTTCCGGAAAGAGCAGCAAATTGCACTGCTGGTGTGCGGCGGCGGTGATAAAACGTAGATGGTGTGATACGTGGTCGTTCACGCAATGATGGGTCGGCTGGTACTGAGCAGCCGCAATAGTCCAGTGAGACATCGTGATTTCCTTATGCACGGAGTCGCAGAGATTCATAAAGCCCCTGAATGAATCAGGGCTTTGTATCCTGGCATAATCTGTGTAAGGAACTGTAACCCGGCGTAAGGTTATTTAACTTTCGGCTCCCACGGCAGACGCGAAAGGGTCACAGAGGTCAATCGATGCGCAATCAGGCGCTGGCGAAACCAGTCGCGCAGATGCGCCGGTTGTTCCCGCTCTACCACCTCAGCGATAACCGGCATATTGTAGCGCTCTTTAAATGCCACCCCCGCAGCAGCTAAATCCACATTCACTTTGTCCATCTCCTCCTGGGGGAGGGTGGCGAGATTAATCTTCATAACCGTCTCCTTCATTTGCGGGCCAACGTTACCCAAACGGCGGCGTATTGACAAGCCCGGGCAGGATGATCCTCGACTGGAACATTATACAGAGTTATCCTCTGACAATCAGGCATAACAAAAAGGAATGTATGTGATGGCGATGCGCCTTTCCCGTGCTGTCTGCACGCTGACTCTGTTGCTGACGACGCTAACAACCCCGGTTGTCTTTGCCCATGCCCATTTAAAGCATCAGTACCCCGCGGCCGATGCTGCCGTGGACGCGGCGCCGCAGGCACTGACGCTTAACTTCTCCGAGGGGATCGAACCGCGGTTTAGCGGCGTTTCCGTCAAGGATGATAAACAGCAGCCCGTTGAAACCGGAGCGGTAAAACGCAACGAAAAAGATCCGACCCAGCTAATCGTGCCGATGGCGTCATCCCTGACGGCCGGCACTTACCAGGTGGACTGGCACGTGGTCTCCGTGGATGGTCATAAAACCCAGGGTAGCTACCGTTTTAGCGTGAAGTAAATGCTGGCGTTCTGCTACGTTACGCTGCGCTTTGTCCATTTTTCCGCCCTGATGCTGCTGTTCGGCAACGCCCTGTACAGCGCCTGGCTGGCGCCTCTCTCCCTGCGGCGTTTACTGACGCGGCGCTTTCGTCGTCGGCAAAAAGCGATCGCACTTATCGGTCTGCTCTCAGCCCTGATCATGCTGGCGCTGCAGGGTGGGATGATGGGCAATGGCTGGCAGGATGTTATCAGCCCGAGCATCTGGCAAGCGGTGCTGACCACGCAGTTTGGTCGGGTCTGGCTCTGGCAGATGCTGCTGGCCTTCGTTACCGTGTGGATTGCCTGGCTGGAACCCCGCAAAGCCGCGCCCCTGCTACTGTTGTTTACCGCCGCACAGTTTATCCTGCTGGCGGGAACCGGGCATGCGGCGATGCATGAGGGCATTCTGGGCAGGGTGCAGCGCAGTAATCATGCCCTGCATCTGCTGTGTGCCGCTGTCTGGCTGGGGGGCTTAATGCCGCTGCTGTTTTGCCTGCGTCTGTCGCGCGGGCGCTGGCGGGAGGCCGCTATCCTCACCATGATGCGCTTCTCGCGCTACGGTCATCTTGCCGTCGCCGGGGTCTTACTCACCGGGGCGATCAATACCCTGCTGATCCAGGGCTGGGCGCTGCCGTGGCACTCAGAATGGGGACGACTGCTGTTGTTGAAATGTGCGCTGGTGGCAATGATGGTGGTAAT
Source organism: Leclercia tamurae (assembly GCF_025566055.1). Lineage (GTDB taxonomy): Bacteria > Pseudomonadota > Gammaproteobacteria > Enterobacterales > Enterobacteriaceae > Enterobacter > Enterobacter tamurae. The sequence goes on along the minus strand of NZ_JAMHKS010000076.1, from coordinate 61,816 downwards.
TGCCCTGGTGAATCGGTATGTTCTGGTGCCGCGATTTCGTTCCGGCGACGGACGTGAGCAACGTTATTTTATCAGGATGACGCAGACTGAGGTTGTGCTGGGGGCGCTGGTTCTGGCGGCAGTCAGCCTGTTCGCGACCTGGGAACCCTTCTGACGAGGTGGAACACAATGAAAAAAACCGTACTTTCTCTTTTATTGCTGGCCTGTTCCGGCACGGCGCTGGCAGCACCGCAGGTGATCACCGTTAGCCGCTTTGAAGTGGGTAAAGACAAATGGGCGTTTAACCGGGAAGAGGTGATGCTGACCTGCCGTCCGGGTCATGCCCTGTATGCCATCAACCCGAGTACCCTGGTGCAGTATCCGCTGAATGACGTAGCGCAGCAGCAGGTCGACAGCGGTACAAGCAAAGGCCAGCCGATCGCGATTATCCAGGTTGATGACCCGGCCAACCCAGGACAGAAAAAGAGTCTGGCGCCGTTCATCGAGCGCGCCAATACGCTCTGCTAGCTTTCCGTTTCCAATAAAAAAACCGCAGGCTTCTCTTCGGAAGCATTGCGGTTTTTGTGTTTAAGGACAGGCTAACGCTTTTTTTCAGGCCACTTTTGCTGCGGACTGGAAAACCTGGCGTCGTCATCTATTCTTAAAGTGCAAGGCGACTTAGCCTGCATTAATGCCAACTTTTAGCGCACGGCTCTCTCCCAAGAGCCATTTCCCTGGACCGAATACAGGAATCGTATTCGGTCTCTTTTTATCTGTTGAAAGTAAACGCATTTTCCTGTTGCGGACTTTAACAGTTGGGCAACATCCTCTTTTATTCCTTAAACCATACCACACTACGCCCGGCGGAAGTCCAGCGCTTTTTAGCGCTTGTGTTAAATTTTTGCCTGTTACTGATGAAAGCAGCTATTAGCCGTAAAACCGGGCGTGGATAGCCTGTTCAATCTCATCCAGCAGCTGAAAACGACGGCGATATTCGGCGCGTTTCTTACTGGCGATGCTCTCCAGCGATTTGCGCTCCATACCGGATGGCAGCGCCCAGCGGAAGGCATTGTCCTGCCTGGCACCCAGTGAGGCCCAGAACTCATCGTAGCTGGCGTGCAGATGACGGCCTTTACTCAGCCGGTACCGCAGGGCGCGAAAGACATGGCCCTCATCGCTGACGCCGTATAGGGCGCTGATACCTGACTGCTTCGCCAGATTGAAAACGGCTTCCAGCAGGATACGTTTAGGAAACAGGCCATAACAGGCGCGGGTAGCGTTTTTGATCGTCTCCCGGCCGACATCCCGGCGTGGCCCCTGCAGGCCACCAATCACCAGCGCGCTGCGCCCGTTTTCCGCGATCACGCTGAAGGTCAGGCTCGCCAGCAGGGTATTATCCCCGGCACGTAACCAGAGCGTGGTTTCACCCTCGCGCTCGGCCTTCACCGCGGAGGTGGCATAGATCGTATAGCTGGCCTCCTCTTTGGTGGCGAACTGCAGCAGCGGAAGCGGCGTCGGGCTGGTAAAGAGGTGAGCCAGGCCGCTATCCGGCAGGGCATCAATCCAGGCGTAGTGGTGCAGGATCGCCCCGGCGCGTTCACCGGCCGACAGCCCGCGAGTAAGATACTGGCGCTGGGTTTTCACCGGTAGCGTCGGCTGCGCCTTCAGCAGGGTTGAAAAATCATCCCGGCGGGCGATCGTCTCCAGCATACGGGTGGTCGAAGACCAGAACAGCAGGGTACGCAGGAAGAATTTCAGCCGGTAATCGCGTTTCTGCCACAGCGGCCCGGGTGTAAGATCGCCTTTCGCCAGCGCGAGAATAACGGAAGAACGGTGCGCGTATGGCACCTCAGCAGGCAGGATAGTATTTGACACGATGAAGGCCTCTTTATAATTCTGCGATTATCTTAAAGGTCATCGGATAATGATTTAACCGTTGCTAAGCCTTTATTTCCGCTTCGTTTAATATCGATTGAGGTTATTAAACCGCACGCCTTCTTGCCGCCTCAGTGGTTCATTCCGCAGGGACTATACTGATCCTGAGGAGGCGCTATGTATCTAAAACTTGATGGTCACAACTGGCGACACGTCTGGGTGGTAAGCGATCTTCACGGCTGTTATCAACTGCTTATGGAGGAAATAAAGCAGCGACATCTTAATCCGTATGAGGATTTACTTATTTGTGTCGGCGATCTGATCGATCGCGGGCCGGACAGCGTGAAATGCCTGCAGTTATTAAATGAAAACTGGTTTTATGCGGTGCGCGGCAATCATGAGCAGATGGCGCTGGATGCCCTGCATAATAAGAGCTTTGGGCTGTGGTTAATGAACGGTGGTGTCTGGTTTGCCGAATTAAAGGGCGAACAGCGACAGCAGGCTGTGGATCTGTTCAGGCGCTGCGAAACGCTGCCGTGGATTATCGAAATCACCTGCGCTAACGGCGTGAACGTGATTGCCCATGCCGATTACCCGTCATCGCAGTATGACTGGGATAAACCGGTCGCGAAGCAACCCATTTTGTGGAACCGGGACCGCCTGCGGGACTTAATGAACGGCCATGAGGAGGGAATTGCCGGAGCCGATCACTTCTGGTTTGGCCATACGCCGCTAAGTAAGCGGTTTGATTGCCAGAACCTGCACTATATCGACACCGGAGCGGTGTTTGGCGGGTCGTTGACCCTGGCGCAGCTGCAGTGATTAGAGGTCGGAATACTCCTGCGCTGGACGCCAGAAGCCATCGATAAAATCCTCTACCGGATAGCACCCACCATGGCGGATCCGCTGATCGTCCATCGAAGCCTCACACTGGATTTCGGTACGGTAAACGTCCACGACCAGGTCTTCGCAACCCGCGTCCAGATAACAGATAAACAGCACCAGTGCGTACATCATGCCCCTCAGCATTCACTATCGTATTAATATTGTAGGGGATGATTCAGGGAAGGGGGAAAAAGACAGACAAATAACCCGCCTGCGGGCGGGTTCTCTCTGAATCATGCAAGGCGCATGATCCAGGCATCGGACTGGTGATCGTAATGCTCGCGGTATAGCACGGAGTGTTCGCCATCGAGGAGAGCCGGGACGCTGGTGTCTGCATCCCAGGCGTCGAGCTGCATGCACAGATCGGGATCGGACTTGCAGGGGATGGTTAACGTTCGCTCGCCCTGCGTATCGCCGTTTAACTCGGCATCATCGATTTCGAATGCGCCAATGCGCACATTGGTTTTCGTCATAATGCTCTCCATAAACTTACTGTAGTCTGGTACGACCAGTATGGTCGCCCACTTTTCAGCCTGGTCAATGGAGAGCAAAAGCGCCAGTAAAAAAGTGCCTTTTTTTAGCTCGCGTCGCCGTTACCGGTAAACAGACGACCGTCGCGAACCAATTCGCGTGGGTAACTGTTTTTCAGACGCGAGCCCACTTTTTTCGCCAGCCCGATGGGAAAACCCTGATACGTCACCACTGCATCATCCCCGGCAGGACTCTCCTGCGGCCAGACATCACGGCCGCGATACCACTCTTCGGCTTCTTGCTGGGTTAAGGCAAAGGTGTTGTCCTTGCCAGCCAGGGCGATCACCGCTTCATGCTGCCAGCGGTAACCTTTGTTGTGGGTTTCGGCCAGCCGAATGCCGAGGCGGGAGAAGCGCACTTTACCGATCAGCGGCTCAATCCCGGTCGGGAATAACCACACCTCTTTGTCACGTTGCCACAGGCGCAGATTATCGCCCCACTGCAGACCCGCCAGATTTGCCGCAGCGGTGATCTGCCCGGCTTCACGGGTTTTGAGCGGCGTGAACGGGAAGTTGCCGACCTTAAATTTCGGTACCGGCAGCGGCGCGATAGCGGCGGTTTTACGCAACCGTGCCACGAAGAAGCCTTCGCAGTCGTAGATATGCGGGAAGACGTGCAGGAAGCCTTCCGGGGTAACGCATTCACCGGCGCTGGCGAACAGGTCATTTAGCGGCAGGAACTCTACGGCGTCGGGATACTGTTCCTGTAACCACAAACAGACCGCTTCGTTCTCGTCGCGGTTCAGGGTGCAGGTGGAGTAGACCAGGGTGCCGCCGGGGCGCAGGGCATGGAAAGCGCTGTCGATCAGCTCACGCTGGGTGGCGGCGATCTCCAGATTGCTGGCGACGGACCAGTTCTTCAGTGCGTCGGGATCTTTGCGTACCACCCCTTCGCCGGAGCAGGGAGCGTCCAGCAGGATCGCATCAAAAGCTTCCGGCAGGGCGGCACCGAACACGCGGCCATCAAAATGGGTTAACGCCACGTTGCTGATCCCGCAGCGGCTGATGTTGGCATGCAGCACTTTGACGCGGCTGGCGGAGAACTCATTGGCGAGGATCGCCCCCTGATTATTCATCCGCGCAGCGATTTGGGTCGTTTTGGAGCCAGGGGCTGCCGCCACGTCCATCACCCGGGCGGGTGCGTTGTCGTCGGCGAACAGCGCGGCAACCGGCAGCATGGAGCTGGCTTCCTGAATATAAAACAGCCCGCTCAGGTGCTCGGCCGTGCTGCCCAGCGGCAGGGCTTCTTCGTCGTCACGGTCGATCCAGAATCCCTCTTCGCACCACGGAACCGGGGTGAGTTGCCAGCCGTACGGGGCAACAAGCGTGAGGAAATCCGCCACGCTGATTTTCAGGGTGTTGACGCGCAGGCTGCGGCGCAGCGGCCGCTGGCAGGCAGCGATAAACGCATCGAGAGCGAGAGGGTCAGGCAGAGCCTGGCGCATTTGCGCCAGAAATTCATCTGGCAGATAGACGGGACGTTGAGACACGAGCGCACCACAGGGAGTAAAAGAGGCGCGCAGTGTACCATAAAGGCTCCGGTGGGTTGCACCGGAGCGCAGGCATTAACGTGGCAGGGCGGTTCCCCAGTTGCGCCACTCTTTCGGCTCGCTCTCCTGCAGCAGGAAGTGCTTGCCGGGTTGAGATTTCGGCGCCAGCGGCGTACCCGGCGGCGTCGCGAAGGCGATCCCCCCACGGATAAACTGATTAAAGGTCCCGGTTTTCACCACGCCGCCGGTCAGGCCGAAATCGAGCGAGTAGCCGGAGGCCAGCCAGAAGACCGAGTTGTTACGCACCAGATGCTGATAACGATCGCTGATGCGCAGGGCTACCATCACCCGGTCGGAGAGGGTCCCCAGCGTCAGGCCGGTAACCGTACCCACTTCCATTCCGCGGAACAGCACCGGCGTACCGATATCGAGCGATGCCGCATCCGGGACTTCCACCACGATGCTCAGGCCATCGAGATAGCGTGAATCGGTGATGGTCGCTTCCTGCAGCTCAAAGTCACGGCGCGACTTGCCCTGTCCCGGCTCGACGTTGATATAGGGCTGGAGGATGGTATCCAGATGCTCAACACCCGCGGCAGAAATCTGCGGGGTGACCACTGAGAAACGCGTCCCGGCGCGGGCAAAGTTATCGACATATTCCGGGTATAGCACCGCCGTGGCCTGCACTTCGTTGCGGGCGGTAATCAGCTTCAGGCTCTGGACCTGACCGATATCAATCCCCAGGTAGCGCACCGGCATCCCTTCTGCGAGCTTGCCCGCGTCAAAGGCGTGCAGGGTGATCTGGCTGCCCACCGCGCGCGCAGCGGTTTCAGACGGATAGAGGATCCGCTTGTCACCCTTGCGCTGGCTGGCGCTGGCGCCGCTCAGGTTATCAAAGCTGATGGCACCGCGCAGGGCGCGGGAGAGCGGGGAGGCCTGCACCGTCAGCCCGCTGCCGTTGAGCTGCACTTTGGCCCCGCCTTCGGCCCAGAACACGCTGTTGCTGGTGAGCAGCTTGCGGTATTCCGGTTTGATATGCAGTTCGATATCAAAGGCATTGGCGCGCGGGCGGACCAGGATCACTTCACCCACTTCGAATTTGCGATACAGCACTACCGAGCCCGCCTGTACGTCCGGCAGGGTATCGGCCACCAGCGTGAGGGTGGTGGTCGGCAGATCGCTCAGGCTGTTTTCCAGGGCTTTGTCCAGGTTGGCATACAGCGGATAGCTGTCGCGCATGGCGCCTTTCTCACCGGGCAGGATACGGATCCCGCCGCTGATCCACTCGCTGGCGCTGGCCGCCAGGAACTCAACGCCGTCGAGCCCGACTTTGACATCCACCCGACTGTTGACCACGAATTTACTGTCGCCATGCACCAGTTCGCGATACTCCGGGTCAATTGCCACCTCGAAGGTGACCCCTTTGCTGGTTAACGATCGCTCAAGCACCTGTCCAATCTGCACGCCGTGCAGGATCAGCGGCTGACCGGCGTCGATACCGTAGCTTTCCGGGGCGCTGAGGGTCACGGTCAGTACGCCGGGTTTTTGTAACAGCGCCTTATCGGCTGGGGCGATGACAAACTGGTTAACCGGTTCGCCGCCGCCGGGGATCAGCTCAAAGGTACTGCCGGTGAGCAGGCTGCTGACGCTCGGGTTGCTGAGGGACAGTTTAGGACTACGCATTTCGATGCGCGTTTTTTCCCGCAGCAGATCCACCACGCTCGGGTCAACGGTCATTTCACCGGTCACCAGACCACCCGGGTTGAGCGTCATTTTGGTGAGCTGCCCCACCTGGAGCCCCTGGTACATCAGCGGAGTGGAGTCAGCTTTCAGACCATCCGCAGAGGGCAGGGTCAGCTTGACGATCACGCCGCGCTGGCTGTGGGCCAGATCTTTGTATAAGCCGAAATCATCTTCCTGGGTGGCAGGCTCGGATCCCTCCGGGGAATCGAAGGCGATGGCGCCATTCACCAGCGCCGCGAGGCTTTCCAGCTTCACTTTGGCCCCGCTCAGGCTGAGGTCGGCATCAACGCCGGAGACATTCCAGAAGCGGCTGCCTTTTTTCACCAGCGAGGTGAAGCGGCGTTCAATCAGCACGTCGATGGTCACCCCCTGTTTATTGGGGGTGATGGCGTAGTCATAGACGCGACCGACGGGGATCTTGCGGAAATAGACCAGCGACCCGCTGTTCAGGGAACCCAGATCCGGCGCGTGCAGATGAATCATCAGATCGCCGTTGTTGAGCCGGTATTTCGGCTGCGTATCCAGGGCGGTAAAGTGATCCTGCGGCTCACCTTTGCCCGGCATCATGCCGATATAGTTACCGCCGACCAGCGCATCCAGCCCGGAGACCCCTGCCAGCGAAGCTTTCGGCGTCACCAGCCAGAACTGCGTCTCTTCCCTCAGGGCATCCTTCATATCGGACTTGATGCTGGCACGAACCTCAATTTTATTCAGGTTCTTGTCCAGGGAGATATCCTGAACGGTGCCCACCTCAACCCCCTGGAAACGCACGGGCGTACGGCCCGCAACGATGCCATCGGCGCTCTGGAAATCAATGGTAATGGTATTGCCGCGATCTTCATAACTGGTCCAGATTAACCAGCCGGCGATCATCAGAGCGATAACCGGCAGTAACCAGAAAGGCGAAATACGACGTTTTGTTTTAACTCGCGCTTCAGTCGGCGAAGCTGGCGTTTCCTGACTCATGTGCATCCCAAAGTAAGCGGCTATCCAGCCATTCCACTGCAAGAATAGTCAATATCACCGCAGTGCCAAAATAGAGCGCTGCGGGTCCCATAGTAAAAGCAAGGAGCTGATCGCGATTGATCAGCGACATCATCAACGAAATAACAAACAGATCCAGCATTGACCAGCGGCCAATCCAGGTAACGAAACGCAACAGCAGTATGCGGGTTCTCAGCCCCTGTTCACATTTGAAATGAATACTGATCAGCAAAGTAAGCATCACGATGACTTTGGTAAAGGGCACCAGAATACTGGCGATGAACACCACGGCCGCGACGGCGATGTTGCTCTGCGCCAGCGAGACGATGCCCGACATAATGGTATCTTCCTGGCGCGCCCCGTTGACGTAAATCACCGAGATGGGCAGCAGGTTGGCCGGCAACAGCAATACCAGCGAGGCGATCAGCGCCGCCCAGCATTTTTGCAGGCTGTTGTGGCGGCGCAGGCGCAGCGGAATATGGCAGCGCGGGCAGCGGCCGCGCCCGTCAGGCAGCCCGGTATAATGACAGCCCAGACAGACCCGTAAATCGGTATTGTAGCGGGTGGCGGGGCGCTGGGGATAAAACCGCTCCCAGAGCTGCTCCACGTTCAGGTGAATCATGGTCAGAATGCTCAGGATCACCAGCGCGATAAAGGCAAACAGGCCGCTTCCCGGCTGCAACCAGGCATAATCCTGCACTTTGATCGAGGCGACGACGATCCCCACCAGGTAGATATCGAGCATCACCCACTCCTTGAGCCTCTCGAGCATCAGCAGTACCGGGCGCAGGTTCATCCCCAGAATATTGCCCAACCACAGGTAGGCAATAGCGGCCACCAGCACCACCGGCGCGCCAACGGTACAAAACAGCACCATCGAGGCGGTCAGCGGATCGCCCTGTTGGGTCATTTGCCAGATTCCCTGCAGCAGGTTGGCGTCGATGCGCACCCCTAACAGGTGCAAACTGAGCAGCGGTTCGCTCCAGGCGAAGGGCATTAGCAGCATCATGGTGACGGCCATCGCGGCCAGCCGCGTCAGGGACCAGTCACGACCATCGCGGATTTTTGCGTCGCAGCGCGGGCAGAAAGCACTTTGGTGTGATTTCATCTTTGGCAACGTAAAAAGCGTATCGCATTGGGGACAACGCTGATAATGTGCACGAGGCAGCGCATCGCCGACCGCATGCACAGTTATCTTCTTCGCCGGTGTTATTTTCGGTGTTTTAAGAGCCATCGGTCGCGCTAAAAAAGGATAGTTAATAGTTATCTTAACTCATGAATGGATTCATCTTGAGCATGAGCGTAAATAAAGCTTATTTTAATAGGCTATGCTGTAATTTTGTAAGACAACCAAGTGATTGAATAATGAGCAAAACAGAATTCTACGCGGATTTGAACCGTGACTTTCAGGCATTGATGGCCGGTGAAACCAGTTTTTTAGCCACCCTGGCGAATACCAGCGCGTTACTTTTCGAACGTCTGTCTGATGTGAACTGGGCCGGTTTTTATCTGCTGGAAGGCGAGACGCTGGTACTGGGACCTTTCCAGGGCAAACTGGCCTGCGTACGCATTCCGGTTGGGCGCGGCGTGTGTGGCACCGCGGTCGCGCAGGACCAAGTGCAGCGTGTTGATGACGTCCACGCGTTCGACGGGCATATAGCCTGCGACAGCGCCAGCAATGCTGAAATCGTACTTCCTCTGAAAGTGAATAATCAGATTATTGGTGTACTGGATATCGACAGCACGGTCTTTAATCGCTTTACCCGCGAGGATGAGCAGGGGCTGCGCGAGCTGGTGGCGAACCTTGAAAACGTTCTCGCCGCCACCGATTATCATAAATTCTTTGCGAGCGTCGCAGGATAATCAACGGATAACGTAGCATTTAGCGATGGCGTCATTATAATGACGCCTGTTCATGCCTGCGGCTTGTCGGCAACGTCCGTTGTAATCAGGAAATTTCATGGAAAATCAACCTAAGTTGAATAGCAGTAAAGAAGTTATCGCGTTTTTGGCCGAACGTTTTCCACAATGTTTTAGTGCCGAAGGCGAAGCTCGTCCCCTGAAAATTGGTATTTTTCAGGATCTGGTAGAGCGTGTTGAAGGTGAGATGAACCTCAGCAAAACCCAACTCCGCTCCGCCTTACGTCTTTATACTTCGAGCTGGCGTTACCTGTACGGTATCAAAGCAGGCGCGACACGTGTCGATCTCGACGGCAACCCTTGCGGTGTGCTGGATGAGCAGCACGTAGAGCACGCCCGTAAGCAGCTCGAAGAAGCCAAAGCGCGCGTTCAGGCCCAGCGTGCTGAACAGCAGGCGAAAAAACGCGAAGCTGCCGCGGCCAATGGCGAAGAAGAAGCGCCTCGCCGCGATCGCAAGCCACGTCCTGCACCGCGTCGCAAAGAGAACACCGAGCGTAAGCCACGTGCTGAGCAACCGGCGGCAAAAGCCCCGCGTGCGCCTCGTGAAGAGCCACGCCACACCCCAGTTTCTGACATTAACGCCCTGAGCGTGGGTCAGTCTCTGAAGGTGAAAGCGGGTAACAATGCTATGGATGCCACCGTACTGGAAATCACCAAAGATGGCGTTCGTGTACAGCTGACTTCTGGTCTGTCAATGATTGTACGCGCAGAACACTTGTTGTTCTAAAACGGAGGCCAGGCCCGGCATGAACACATTTTTTAAGCTCACCGCGCTGGCTGGCCTGTTTGCAATAACAGGCCACGCCTTCGCTGTGGACGAGATTACGCGTGTCGATCAAATTCCGGTATTAAAGGAAGAGACCCAGCACGCAACGGTCAGTGAGCGCGTCACATCGCGCTTCACCCGTTCGCACTATCGTCAGTTCGACCTCGACCAGGCTTTTTCGACAAAAATTTTCGACCGCTATCTGAACCTGCTGGACTACAGTCATAACGTCCTGCTGGCCAGCGATGTCGAACAGTTTGCCAAAAAGCAGTCTGAGGTGGGCGACGAGTTACGCAGCGGCAAGCTGGACCTGTTCTACGACCTGTATAACCTGTCGCAGAAACGCCGCTTCGAGCGCTATCAGTACGCGCTTAAGGTGCTTGAACGTCCGATGGACTTCACGGGTAACGACACCTTTAATCTTGATCGCAGTAAGTCGCCGTGGCCGAAAGATGAAGCCGAGCTGAATGCGCTGTGGGACAGCAAAGTCAAATACGACGAGCTGAGCCTCAAACTCACCGGTAAAGATGAGAAAGAGATCCGCGAAACGCTGACCCGCCGCTATAAATTTGCCATTCGTCGCCTGGCGCAGACCAACAGTGAAGATGTGTTCTCGCTGGCGATGACCGCCTTCGCGCACGAAATCGATCCGCACACCAACTATCTCTCTCCACGCAATACCGAGCAGTTCAACACCGAAATGAGCCTCTCCCTTGAAGGGATCGGCGCGGTGCTGCAGATGGATGACGATTACACCGTGATTAACTCCATGGTTGCCGGGGGCCCGGCCGCCAAGAGCAAGGCGATAAGCGTCGGCGATCGCATTGTTGGCGTTGGTCAGGTAGGCCAGACGATGGTCGATGTCATCGGCTGGCGTCTGGATGATGTGGTTGCCCTGATCAAAGGGCCGAAAGGCAGTAAAGTCCGTCTGGAAATTCTGCCTGCCGGTAAAGGCACCAAGACCCGAATCGTTACCCTGACCCGCGAGCGTATCCGTCTGGAAGATCGCGCGGTGAAAATGACGGTGAAAACCGTGGGTAAAGACAAGGTCGGCGTGCTGGATATCCCTGGTTTCTACGTTGGCCTGACGGATGACGTCAAGGTTCAGCTGCAGAAGCTGGAAAAACAAAACGTTAAGAGCGTGATTATCGATCTGCGTACCAACGGCGGCGGCGCCCTGACCGAAGCGGTTTCGCTTTCGGGTCTGTTTATCCCGTCCGGTCCGGTGGTGCAGGTACGCGACAACAACGGTAAAGTGCGTGAAGATGCCGATACCGATGGTGTTGTTTACTATAAAGGTCCACTGGTGGTGCTGGTCGATCGCTTCAGCGCCTCGGCATCCGAAATCTTTGCCGCCGCGATGCAGGATTACAATCGTGCTCTGGTGGTTGGCGAACCGACCTTTGGTAAAGGTACGGTGCAGCAGTATCGTTCCCTGAACCGCATTTACGATCAGATGCTGCGCCCGGAATGGCCGGCGCTGGGCTCGGTGCAGTACACCATTCAGAAGTTCTATCGCGTGAATGGCGGCAGTACCCAGCGTAAAGGCGTCACCCCGGATATCATCATGCCGACCGGGACCGAAGAGACGGAAACGGGTGAGAAGTTCGAAGATAACGCGTTGCCGTGGGATAGCGTCAACGCTGCCACCTACGTGAAGTCGGGCGATATTACCCAGTTTGGTCCGGCGCTGTTGAAACAGCACGACGAACGCATCGCCAAAGATCCTGAGTTCCAGTACATCATGAAGGATATTGCCCGTTTCAATGCCCTGAAAGCGAAACGCAATATCGTCTCTCTGAACTACGCTCAGCGTCTTAAGGAGAACGAAGAGGATGATGCAACACGTCTGGCGCGGATTAACGACCGCTTCAAACGTGAAGGTAAACCACTTCTGAAAAAACTGGATGACCTGCCGAAGGATTACCAGGAGCCCGATCCGTATCTTGATGAGACGGTGAAGATCGCCATTGACCTGGCGCAACTGGAAAAAGACCATCCTGCCGGAAACCCCGCCCCGGCGAAATAATCCCCCAGACAGGCACAAGAAATTGTGCCTGTTTTTTTGTTAACAGCATTCTGCCGTCAGCCAGTCATTTCATTATGTAAAGTTGTGTCTTTCTGGTGACTTACGCCCGTCCAACGCTTGAAAATACGCTGAATACCCATACGATGTGGGTAATCGCATAGTGCGTTTTGTTAAATCGAGGTTAAAAGAATATTATGATGCGAATCGGGCTCTTCCTGCTCACCAACCTTGCGGTGATGGTGGTGTTCGGGCTGGTACTTAGCCTGACAGGAATTCAGTCGAGCAGCATTCAGGGCTTGCTGATCATGGCGCTGCTGTTTGGTTTTGGTGGCTCATTTGTCTCGCTGCTGATGTCCAAGTGGATGGCGCTCAAGTCCGTGGGTGGCGAGGTTATTGAACAACCGCGTAACGATATGGAACACTGGCTGATGACCACCGTGGCGAATCAGTCTCGCCAGGCGGGCATTAAGATGCCACAGGTGGCGATTTATCACGCTCCGGATATCAACGCTTTTGCTACCGGCGCGCGTCGCGACGCCTCTCTGGTTGCGGTCAGTACCGGCCTGTTGCAAAACATGAGCCGCGACGAAGCCGAGGCGGTTATTGCCCATGAGATCAGCCACATTGCTAACGGCGATATGGTGACCATGACCCTGGTGCAGGGCGTGGTGAACACCTTCGTTATCTTTATCTCACGTATTATCGCGCAGATTGCCGCAGGCTTTATGGGCGGGGATCGTGAGGAAGGCGAAGCAAGTAACGGCAACCCGCTGATCTACTTTGCGGTCTCAATGGTGCTGGAACTGGTGTTTGGTATCCTGGCGAGCATTATCACCATGTGGTTCTCCCGTCACCGTGAGTTCCATGCGGATGCGGGCTCTGCCAAACTGGTGGGCCGCGAGAAGATGATTGCCGCGCTGCAGCGTCTGAAAACCAGCTATGAGCCGCAGGAGGCTTCCAGCATGATGGCGTTCTGCATCAACGGTAAATCGAAATCGCTGAGCGAACTGTTCATGTCTCACCCACCGCTGGACAAGCGTATCGAAGCGCTGCGTAGCGGCGATTACCTGAAGTAACGGCTTCGGCCACGAATAAAAAAGCGCGTCTTCGGACGCGCTTTTTTTTATGGCTGTGAACGAGGCTGCGTTACCCGCAATCCGCTGATGATGGCCGCGACGGTAGCCAGCGTGCCGGCGGTCAGCAGCGCCAGGTGCGTGCCGCTTTGCCCGGCCAGGTTAAACATTAAGGCTACCAGCGCTGCACCGGTAGTTTGTCCCAGCAGGCGCGCCGTGCCCAGCATTCCGCTGGCCCCGCCGCTGCGATGACGGGGGGCGGCGGTAATAATGGTGTGGTTGTTCGGCGACTGGAACAGACCAAATCCCGCCCCGCACAGCATCATTCGCCAGATAATATCCAGATCCTGAGGTGACGCGGGCAGCAGGGCGAGGGCAAAAAGCCCGGTTGCCATTATCACCATCCCCAGCGCACCCAGTAATCCCGCATGCACCCGCTCAATCAGATAGCCTGCCAACGGCGCCATCACCATGGTGGCCAGCGGCCAGGGGGTTAACAGCAGACCGGTTTCCACTTCCGAGCGGCCAATCACGCTCTGCAGAAAGAAGGGCAGAGAGACCATGGCCAGCATCTGCGCGCAGAAGGAGCATATTGAGGTGCCGATGGAGAGGGAGAAGAGCGGGATCCGCAGCAGATCCACCGGCAGCAACGGCACCGGCAGGGCCAGCTGACGGCGCACGAAGAAGAAACCAACCACCAGCAGCGCCACGACCTCGCCAGCGATCAACGTCAGGGATTGCCCCTGGGCGAAACCGCTCAGGGCGGTGATGAGCAGGCCGAAGGTAAGGGCGTTCATTACCGCGCTCGGCAGGTCGAATTTAGGCATGCTGCTTTTCGGGCCGTTGGCGGGTAAATAGCGCAGGGCGAACAGCAGGGCCACGATCCCCAGCGGGACGTTGATTAAGAATAGCCACTGCCAGGAGGCCACCGAGAGGATCGCCGCGGCAATGGTCGGGCCCGCTGCCGAGGAGACGGCGACAATAAAGGAGTTGATCCCCATCCCCCGGCCCAGATGGTGCTGCGGATAGATAAGGCGAATCAGCGCGGTATTAACGCTCATCAGCGCTGCACCGCCAAATCCCTGAGCGATGCGCGCCAGGGTCAGGGTGTGCAAGGTGTCCGAAAGGGCGCAGAACAGGGAGGTCAGGGTAAAGACCGCCAGTCCGCACTGATAAACCCGGCGGTAGCCAAACATGTCCCCCAGAAACGAGAATGAAAGCAGGGAGATGACAATCGCTATCTGGTAGGCGTTGACGATCCAGATCGAACTGGCGGGCGAGGCAATCAGGTCGCTGGCGATAGTCGGCAGAGCAACGTTGGCGATGGCGCCATCCAGCACGGCCATTGAAATACCGATGATAATGGTCGCAATTGCACCATAGCGCTGCGGCAACGGCAGACCATCTGTGAGGGTTTTTGTCATGAGAATGAATGAGCAATACAGGTTATTATTAACAGGGTAACGATATTATCACTGTTATTTCGGTTATATGTCGCAGATTTGTAACCAGGTTAGCCAGGATTGATTGCAGCAATGCGGCGGCGAATTTATAATAAAAACCGGTTCTGAATTTTATAAAACACTTGCGTTGAGGTGATTAATGGCAATCGCGGATTTGGATAAACAGCCAGATTCTGTTTCTTCTGTGTTAAAGGTGTTCGGCATCTTGCAGGCGCTTGGCGAAGAGCGCGAAATTGGTATTACTGAGCTGTCCCAGCGTGTGATGATGTCAAAAAGCACCGTTTACCGCTTTTTGCAGACCATGAAATCACTGGGTTATGTTGCACAGGAAGGCGAGTCTGAAAAATACTCCCTGACCCTGAAGCTTTTTGAACTGGGCGCACGCGCGCTGCAGAACGTCGATCTGATCCGTAGCGCTGATATTCAGATGCGCGAACTCTCTCGTCTGACGAAAGAGACGGTGCACCTCGGTGCGCTGGATGAAGACAGCATTGTCTACATTCATAAGATCGACTCCATGTATAACCTGCGCATGTATTCACGCATTGGTCGCCGCAACCCGCTGTACAGTACCGCTATCGGTAAAGTCCTGCTGGCCTGGCGCGACCGTGAAGAAGTGAAGCAGATCCTCGAGAACGTCGAGTATAAACGCAGCACCGAACGCACCATTACCACCACCGACGAGCTGTTAGCGGTGCTGGATAAAGTGCGTGAGCAGGGTTATGGCGAAGATAACCAGGAGCAGGAAGAAGGCTTGCGCTGCATCGGCGTACCGGTATTCGACCGCTTCGGTGTGGTGATCGCTGGCCTGAGTATCTCCTTCCCGACGCTGCGTTTCTCTGAAGAGCATCTGCACGAATATGTGGAAATGCTGCACACGGCGGCGCGGAAGATTTCTGAGCAGATGGGTTACAACGACTATCCGTTCTGAGTTATTCCTGCATAAAAAACGCTGCCATCTGGCAGCGTTTTTTATGCTTTGCGTTAGCCGTTATCGACCACTATTTCGCTCTTTCGCAGCAGCGGGCAGCGGGAGAGTCCAATAACGCCGCTATCAGAATGAATATACTGCGCAGTGCTGAACCCGCGCGCGGTGAGGTACTGGCATTGAATCCCCAGCCCGGCAGCATTCTCTTTACTGCCCGTCAGCACGCCGTAGCCTGCGAGCAGTAAACCTGTCCAGATCAATGCTATAACAATCAGTGTGCGAATAAAAAAGCGCATTATTGCCTCATTTTTTTAATGACTGCCGCCCAGCCTAACCCATACATTCACGTTAACAAGTCTATGATTCCGAAAGGCTCGTCTTCACGTTACAGTTAGGCATGGTTTAAGTTGTGCATGATAACCTGGCATCAGGCAGTTATGGGACGGAGAGTGGAGTGAAAAAAATACGCTGGGTGATTCTGGTGCTGGTATTGGTGGCCTGTGTGTTGCTCTGGACGCAGACCATCAACGTGATGTGTGACCAGGATGTACAGTTCTTTAGCGGTATTTGTTCTATCAATAAGTTTATCCCCTGGTAACAGGCATTTTTATCGCAAATGATTTCCTTCCTTAACGCGAGTGGTAATATGAGCGTTTTTAGTGGGGGGTGAAATGGGTGAGTTAGTGAATTCCGGGATGCTTAATGTGGTATCTCTGGCGATCTCGGTGGTATTGCTGGTAGTGGGGCTGGTGGTGTGGTTTTTCGTCAACCGTGCAAGCTCCCGTACCAATGAGCAAATTGAACTGCTGGAAACATTAGTCGATTTGCAGAAACGACAGAACGCGCTACTGCGCCGCCTGTGCGAAGCCAATGAACCGGAAGAGAAAGAAGCACCAAAAGCGGCAGAAGAGACGGCTAACAGCCAGGACGATGACTTTATTCGTCTGGTAGCTGAACGCTAACCAGTCAGGGGAGGTGAGTATGGCCTGGAGCAATCCCTGGTATAACGCCTCCCTCGCGCATCATACCCCGCAGGGTTTTCGCAATACTGATGGATCTGAGCACCAGCCCGGCGATGTCGAACGCTGGCAGAAAGAACGCAAAGCCGCCGGCCTGCCGAAACCGCCCGAACAGGGTTACGACCAGTTTATCCGTCAGTGGTGGCAACCTGTCACCCTGAATACCCATGAAGAAGACGGCGTCTGGTGGTTGGGTCATGCCAGCCTGCTGCTGCGCCTGAACGGGAAGTATATTCTCACCGATCCGGTTTTTTCCCGTCGCGCCTCCCCGGTCTCCTTTGCCGGGCCTGTCAGAAAAACGCCGTCGGTGATGAACGTTGCGGCACTGCCGCCGCTCGATGCGCTGGTCATTTCCCATAACCATTTTGATCACCTGGACTCGGCCACGATCCGCCAGCTTCTGCGACGTTTTCCGCAGCTCACCTTTTTTGTGCCATTGGGCCTGGGGGAGTGGTGCCGTCGGCGCGGGGCCAGGCAGGTCGTCGAGCTGGACTGGTGGCAAAGCTACATCTTTGAGGGGATGGTGTTCACCGCCGTCCCGGCACAGCACTGGAGTATGCGCACCCTGTGGGATCGCAACCGCTCGCTATGGTGTGGCTGGGTCTTTGAGGGGCAAAACCAGCGTTTCTGGTTCAGCGGCGATACCGGCTATACCCCGGAACTGCTGACCATACCGCAACGGCTGGGAAAACTGGATACCATTGCGATACCCGTTGGCGCCTATGCACCACGCTGGTTCATGGGGGTTCATCATATGGATCCGCAGTCGGCGGTGGCGCTCTGGCAAAAGCTGGGCATGCCGAAGGCGATCCCGATCCACTGGGGCGTATTTGAGCTGACGGACGAATCGCTGGATGAACCGGTCAGAGAGCTCTCTCAGGCCCTGAGGGATTTATCGCTGCCGGGCGATAACTTTCAGCCCTTACGAATTGGCCAATATTTATCCATATAAACTATTCTTTGTTCGGTTAGTACTTATTCCGTATTAAACCGACGCGGATCATATTTTATTTTAATCGAAACGTTTTGATTGCCTTTTTTTGAAGCAGGTTCATAAAAATATCATTATTTTGGTGCATAGCGACAATCAAGGTGCTGTGTATATAAGTTAAACAAGCGAAGCGCTTGTTGCTGTTTTTTTTCACGTAAACAAATGCCTGCCGTTACGATTAAATGAGCATAACTTCTTACCAATTGTTCTAACGTAAATAACCGCATCACGAAATCAGCCTCGCTTGCTGGACGTTATGTAGTTAATGGTCTAAGGTAAAAAAGTCTTTGATAACAGCGTCTACCCTGACGGTTACTGATCGAGCAACATACGGGCTATGTATACACGTAAGTGCATTACTGTGCAGATTGTGGCAAATCAGTCCCTGAATTTGTGCGGCTGATCGAGACACGTTTAAAAATGGCTTGCCATTATTTAAGTTGTGTGTGATAACACGGTTTGGGTCAAACGAGGTACAGTTCTGTTTATGTGTGGCATTTTCAGTAAAGAAGTCCTGAGTAAACACGTTGTCGTTGAATACCGCTTCTCTGCCGAACCTTATATTAGTGCCTCATGCAGTAATGTCTCAGTTTTATCTCAGTGAATGCCTGCGGGCGAAGAAAACATTCTAAGGAATTTTGCAAATGGCAAAGATTAAAGGTCAAGTTAAGTGGTTCAACGAGTCTAAAGGTTTTGGTTTCATTACTCCTGCTGACGGCAGCAAAGATGTGTTCGTACACTTCTCTGCAATCCAGGGTAACGGCTTCAAAACTCTGGCTGAAGGCCAGAACGTTGAGTTCGAAATTCAGGACGGCCAGAAAGGTCCGGCTGCTGTTAACGTAACCGCTATCTGATCGAACCCCTGCCTAATCTGAAGCGTTTCGACGTTTCAGTTGCAGAGATAAAGCCTCGCCTGTGCGGGGCTTTTTAATGTAATTTTTTCAAAGTGTTACCAGCTGCGTCTCCGTTTGCAGTTTGTTGCAAAGCTGCGAGAGTATTAGCATTGTTTTCCCCATCAGGGTGCAAATTTGCCGTTAAATCAGGGCGTTGTTATTCAGCCCTGGAGCTCTGGTGAAAAAGAAACCCGTCAATCCCGCAGCAAACTTCACCCCAATACGTTTTGCCCTTCTCTGCCTGGCCATCTTTGGCAGTCTGGTTTTCCTGCTGGGGCGCGTCGCCTGGCTGCAGATTGTTAAACCGGACCCGCTGGTCAAGCAGGAGGATATGCGCTCGCTGCGGGAAGTCGCTATTAACGCCCCGAGAGGGATGATTGTCGACAGGGAAGGGCGGCCGCTGGCGGTGAGCGTGCCGGTGCAGGCGGTGTGGGCCGATCCGAAAACGGTGCTGGCGAAAGGTGGGGTCGGGTATGATGATCGCTGGCAGGCGTTAGCCAGTGCGCTGCATTTGTCGCTCAGCAACCTTGCCGCGCGGATCAACGGCAATCCTCAGGGACGTTTTATCTATCTGGCTCGCCAGGTGGATCCCGCTCAGGCCCAGTGGATCGAAAAACTGCATCTGCCGGGTATCAGCCTGCGCGATGAGTCCCGACGGTTTTATCCGGCCGGACACGTGGCGGCCAACCTGATCGGCTTTACCAACATCGACGGGCAGGGAATTGAAGGGATCGAGAAAAGTTTCAACACGCAGCTCACCGGCAAGCCCGGCCTGCGCCGCGTCCGCGAAGATCGCTTCGGTCATGTGATCGAGAATATTACTGAAGTCCCGCCCGTCCCGGCCCATAACATTCAGCTGAGCATTGACGAGCGGTTACAAACTATCACCGAAGATGCGCTGGACAATGCCGTGGCGTGGAACAAGGCGGAGTCGGGCGCGGCGGTGCTGATCAACGTCCAGACCGGGGAGATCCTCGCTATGGCCAGCTTCCCGGACTTCAATCCCAATAACCGTGACGGCGCGACGCTGAATGATTTTCGTAATCGTGCCATCAGCGACACCTTCGAGCCGGGCTCTACCGTCAAGCCGCTGGTGCTGATGACCGCGCTCCAGCAAGGGCTGGTGCAGCCGGACAGCGTTATCGACACCCATCCCTACACCCTGGCCGGACACCGCATCCGCGATGTTGGTTATTACCCGGAGCTGACGCTGACCGGCATCCTGCAAAAATCGAGCGATACCGGCGTGTCCCGGCTCTCGCTGGCGATGCCGATCCAGCGGCTGCTGGATACCTATCATGGGTTCGGTTTTGGTCGCTCTACCGGGCTGGGCTTAACCGGGGAGAGCAGCGGCCTGCTGCCCGAGCGTAAATTCTGGAGCCAGCTCGATCGCGCTACCTTTGCCTTTGGCTATGGCCTGATGGTCACTCCGCTCCAGCTGGCTCACGTCTACGCCACCATTGGCAGCAATGGCCTGGAACGTCCGCTCTCCATCACCCGTATCGATCCGCCGGTTATCGGCACTCAGGTGATGCCCGCATCCATTGTGCAGGAGGTGGAGCACATGATGGAGAGCGTGGCGCTGCCCGGCGGCGGTGGGGTTAAAGCGGCGGTGCGTGATTACCGGGTGGCGGTGAAAACCGGTACCGCGAAGAAAATCGATGACGGCGGCAACTATGTCGATAAATACGTGGCCTATACCGCCGGCGTGGCCCCGGCCAGCCGTCCGGTGTTTGCTCTCGCGGTGGTGATCAACGATCCGCAAAACGGGGCCTATTATGGCGGGGCAGTCTCCGCGCCGGTATTCAGCCAGATAATGGGTGACGTGCTGCGCATCGAAAACATCAAACCTGACGGCTTACCGGCCGATTCCAGCCATCTTATCGTAATGCGTTAAGGCCGTTTTATAGCGGGGCGATTAGCGGTACACTTTCGCCCTTTATGATTGCCCGGAGTTCCCATGACATTCTGCTGTCCTCTTTGCCACGCGCCGCTGGCGCAAACGGATAAAAGTTACGCCTGCCCGCAGGGGCATCGGTACGATATGGCGAAAGAGGGCTATGTCAATCTGCTCCCGGTGCAGCACAAGCGTTCCCGCGATCCGGGCGACAGCGCGGAGATGATGCAGGCGCGCAGAGCTTTCCTCGACGCCGGTCATTATCAGCCCCTGCGCGATGCGGTGGCCGGTAAGCTGGCGACCTTACTGCCCGCTAGCGCAACGTCGATTCTTGATATCGGCTGCGGGGAAGGGTATTACACCGCCGCCTTTGCCGATACTGCAGCGACAAAGGGTGCCGGAACCTTTGGGCTGGACGTCTCTAAATCCGCCATCCGTGCCGCAGCCAAACGCTATTCGCAGGTCACCTTTTGCGTGGCGTCCAGCCACCGTCTGCCGTTTGAAGAGAGCAGCATGGATGCGGTGATCCGCATTTACGCTCCCTGCAAAGGGGAAGAGCTGGCCCGGGTGGTGAAAGAGGGCGGCTGGGTGATTACCGTCACGCCGGGTCCGCGTCACCTGATGGAGCTGAAAGGGCTGATTTACAGCGATGTTCTGCTGCATGCCCCGCACTCAGAGCAGCTGGCAGGTTTTGCGCTCCGGGAGGAGCAGTCGCTGGCGTATAACATGTCGTTGAGCGGAACAGAGGCGGTGGCGCTGTTACAGATGACGCCGTTTGCGTGGCGGGCAAAACCGGAGGTGTGGGAGACGCTGGCAAAACAGGAACTATTTAGCTGCCAGACAGATTTTAGCATCCACTGCTGGCAGCGCGTCGGTTAACCGGCGAAGTGGCTCCACATGATTTGAGCCCCGATACCAATTAACACCACACCGCCGAGGATCTCGGCGCGTTTGCCTAACAGCGGGCCGATAAAGCGGCCGATCATCATCCCCAGGGTGGACATGATTAAGGTCGCGCAGCCAATTGCCAGCGCGGTAGCAATGATGTTCACCTGCAGAAACGCCAGCCCCACGCCAACCGCCATTGCATCAAGACTGGTGGCGATTGCTGTCGTCACCAGCAGCCAGAAGCCGTGGCGGTGAACGGGCTGGTCTTCATCGACATCATTACGAATGCCTTCGATAACCATACGCCCGCCGAGGAAGGTCAGCAGGATAAAGGCGATCCAGTGGTTCCATTCCAGCACGAACTGGCTGGCGAGCATCCCCAGACCCCAACCGATCAGCGGCGTCAGGGTTTCTATCGCACCGAAGATAAGGCCGGTACGCAGGGCTTCAGAGAATTTGGGTTTGTGGAGCGTGGCACCTTTCCCCATGGAAGCAGCAAAGGCATCCATAGACATACCAAAGGCCAGAAGAAGGGTTGCAGAGAGGTTCATCAGCGCGTCCAGACCGGGAATATCCATATGACACATCACTGCCCCCAGTAAACAGCAGTTGATGCATCTATGGTCTCGCCTGATCCCTCTGCCTGACGCAGAAACAATCCATACGTGCCACGTTTTGCAACGAGTATGTTGACACGTACATTTCCGGCATGCCGGAAATCGGCTACTCCCCAACGACGGGCGCAACCTTAACATATTTTGAGAAGTTAAAACAACAACCGGAAGTATTATTCGTCAGGCTTGATGATAACGATTTTCATTTAGATTTTAATGTGAAAATAACGTTAGTAATATGACGTGTATTACATCATCAAATATAGCTTTGGCTATATGACAGGTTAAATTCATCGTCAAAATATAGCCAATGCTATTATTTTATCTCATTGAGTTTTAACGAGTAATTTGTATATCTTCTCCAGGTCGTCAATATTCTTGACCCGCACGAGCAGGCGCCGCTGCTCTAATTGCATCACCAGCACGCCGTCTTCCGATAAATTCATCTCTTTAATGCGGTTATATTCTATCCAGACATTGGCGAAAAAGAATCCAGTGGATTTGAAGATTATTTTCGGAACTCGCATCCAGAACAGATAAAACGCCATTAATGCCAGAGCACATAATAACCATGTGGTTAATAAAGCACCCTGGCTCATCACGTTGTTATAAATCAGGATCATCAGCAGGCCAGCAAAGATGATGGCATCAACGCGGCCGCGACGTAGCAGGGGGATGGTCAGCAGGGTCGCGCCATGGCGGCGGGGCATGATCAATTCGTCGTAGATGGCATACGCCAGAAGGGCAACAATAAAGACAACCAGTACGATGTCCGTGACCGTCATTCATCCTCCGGATAAAAAAACGGGGGCGTACATGCCCCCGGTGTATTCAGTAAAACTTACAGACCCAGCAGACCGATAGCGTAACCCACGATACCGATAACGAAGAAGCCGACGATGATCCACAGCGCATTGACTTTCTTACGCAGCAGCCACATACAGGCGAAGGTTAACAGCAGCGGAACCAGGCCCGGCATCAGCTGGTCAAGGATGGTCTGCACGGTGGTGACGCGAGTCTGACCATCCTGGCCGGTGATGGTTGACACCACCAGTGGGATGTTGACGTGCGTCCACTTGTTCACCAGCGCCCCCATCACAAACAGGCCGAGGATTGACGCCCCCTCAGTCAGTTTCTGCAGGAAGCCGCCGCCCATATCCTGAACGATATCCACCCCTTTACGGTAGCCGTAGGCCACGCCGTAATAACGGGTCGCCAGACGCACCACGTTGAACAGGATAAAGAACAGCAGGGGACCGAGCAGGCTACCGCTCATGGCAATACCGGCACCCAGCGCCGCGAAGACCGGACGCACGGTACCCCAGAAGATTGGGTCGCCCACGCCAGCCAGCGGCCCCATCAGACCCACTTTGATACCGTTGATGGCACCATCGTCGATCTCGGCCCCGTTTGCGCGTTGCTCTTCCATCGCCAGGGTTACGCCCAGTACCGGGGCTGCAACGTAAGGATGGGTGTTGAAGAATTCCAGGTGACGCTTAATCGCCTGACGACGCGCTTCGTTATTTTCCGGGTACAGACGTTTAATCGCCGGCACCATCGAGAAGCAGAAGCCCAGCGCCTGCATACGTTCGAAGTTCCATGAACCCTGGAACAGGTTAGAACGGATGAACACGCCACGAATATCCCCTGGAGTCAGTTTTTTCTGAGGGGTAGTTTTAGTCATATCAACCATGTCGCTCACCTGCTAGTCCAGTTCGTTATCGAGATCGTTATTACCAGCAACCTGTGCACCACCGGCTACGCGGTTATATTTCGGGCTCAGCTGGATATAGAGGATAGCCATGACCGCACCAATCACACCCAGTGCCACCAGGTTGAAGTTGGTAAATGCCGCGGTAACAAAGCCGAGGTAGAAGAACGGCATCAGGTAGCCTGCGCGCATCATGTTGATGACCATCGCATAACCCACCACCACGATCATGCCGCCGGCAATGTTCAGACCGCCGGTCACCACCTCAGGAATGGCGTTCAGCATGCTCTGGACTTCGCTGGTACCGACAGAAATCGCCACGATAACCGCCGGGATAGCGATACGCATCGCCTGCAGGAACAGGGACGAGACGTGGATCCAGGAGAGTGCCGTCAGGTTGCCATTCTCCGCCGCCTTATCAGCCGCATGCTGGAACGCAACGGTGATGGTACGCACGATGATGGTCAGAACCTGGCCTGCCGCCGCCAGCGGGATAGCCAGCGCGATACCGGCACCGATATTTTGATGGCCGGCGATAACCAGAACGGTAGAGATGATGGAGGCGAGGGCCGCATCCGGTGCCACTGCCGCACCGATGTTCATCCAGCCAAGGGCGATCATTTCCAGGGTACCACCGATGATGATACCGGTTTTCATATCCCCGAGAACGGCGCCGATTAAGGTACAGGCAACCAGCGGACGGTGAAACTGAAATTCATCAAGTACGGATTCCATACCCGCTATACACGCGACGATGAACACCAGCACAATCTGAAGAGTGGTAATCTCCATTGTACTTCTCCTATGACATAAGCTTTATGTGAAAATCAGCGCAGGGTTATTTCCCGACTTTGCCGATCAAATCCATCATTTTCAGTTTCTGATCGGTGGAAACCTTACGGGCCTCGAGCTCAATACCGCGGGCATTGAGTTTGTTAAAGGCTTCGATATCTTTCTCATCGACTGAAATCGCGTTGTTCACCTGGGTTTTACCCTGACGGAACGCCATACCCCCAATGTTGACGGACGTAATGTTCACGCCGCCTTCGACCACGCGTTCAACGTCGGTCGGATTGGTAAACAGCAGCATGATGCGCTCGCCCGCATATTTCGGGTTGTTATAAACGCGGATCATTTTGGCGACGTCCACCACGTGGGCGGTCACGCCCGGCGGAGCCACCTGGGTGAGGAGGGTTTTACGCACCGTGTCGGCAGCCACTTCATCGCTGACCACGATGATGCGCTTAACGTTGGTCTCTTTGGTCCAGCGTGTCGCAACCTGACCATGAATCAGACGGTCGTCGATACGCGCAAGGCCTATCTGCATGTAATCGTTCGGGCCCATGGGCTTCAGCGGGGCGGCGGATTTAGGGGCTGCCGCGGCAGCAACCGGTGCTGCTTTCGCAACCTCAACCGGTTTTGCTTTCAGCGCTTTCACGCCTTCGCGACCGGTTTCGACCGCCAGCGCCACCAGCTCGTCAAAGCTCGGGTTGTCGTCGCGGGCCATCAGGGTCTCAACCAGCATCGGAATATTGACCCCGGCGACCACTTCATACTGGTCTTTATCGACAACAATGCGGCTGGCGGCGTTAAACGGGCTACCACCCCATGTGTCAACAAGGAACAATACGCCGCTGCTGGTATCCAGATTTGCCAGTTGAGCCGTGTATTTCTCTATCAGTGTCTCGGCGTTTTCACCGGGAACGAAATCGATCCAGCCGACGTTTTCCTGTTCGCCTAAAAGCATTTCTGCGGTTTTAAGTAACTGCTCTGCAGCCCAACCATGTGTGCCTATAACAATAGCAATAGTCACTTGCTACCTCCTTTTATTATCGTTAATGCCCATCATGCGTCAGGGCATTAGAGATCATCTTCGAAAGAACGAATCGATTCAGATAAGGGTTAGAGTTCAATGAACTAATACTTACGCGATTTATTTTAGACAGTGAAAAAATAATTTATGTGATGAAGATCCGTAATTTAGCCTAAGCCAATGAGATATTTCTGCGATCAAAAAAAGCGCTGAAACATCTGTTTGCAAAGGAAAGTAAATCTTTGCCATAAAGCCCATGTCTCTGATATGTTTAGCGTCCGTTTACTTGTCAGGAGTATTGGGCAGTAGCCCACTGTATGGACCGTCACCGACGCCACTTGTTAACCCGGCCAACTCTGGCCAGCCTCACCGGCGACTCTCGCCACTCACTGTTTACGCCTTTTACCGTTTCGCCCGCATCTGTCGCGGCGCCGTTTTGCCATTCCTTTAGCAGGAGCTTGTCATGGAATTCTTAATGGACCCGCAAATCTGGGTAGGATTGCTCACGCTGGTAGTGCTTGAGATCGTTCTCGGCATCGATAACCTGGTGTTTATTGCCATCCTTGCGGATAAACTGCCGCCTAAACAACGGGATAAAGCCCGTTTAATCGGCCTGTCGCTGGCGCTGATCATGCGTCTTGCACTGCTGTCGGTCATCTCGTGGATGGTGACGCTGACGCAACCGCTGTTTACCGCATTCGATTTCACCTTCTCAGGGCGTGACCTGATCATGCTGGTGGGGGGGCTATTCTTGCTCTTCAAAGCCACAACCGAGCTTCATGAACGGCTGGAAAACCGCCAGCATGATGACGGACACGGCAAAGGCTACGCCAGCTTCTGGGTGGTGGTCATGCAAATCGTGGTGCTGGATGCCGTCTTCTCCCTCGACGCGGTAATTACCGCTGTCGGTATGGTGAACCACCTGCCGGTGATGATGGCTGCTGTGATCATTGCGATGGCGGTGATGCTACTCGCCTCGAAGCCGTTGACACGATTCGTTAACGAGCATCCGACCGTGGTGGTGCTCTGTCTGAGCTTCCTGCTGATGATTGGTCTGAGCCTGGTGGCAGAAGGTTTCGGCTTCCATATTCCGAAAGGCTATCTGTACGCCGCAATTGGTTTCTCGATCATTATAGAGATGTTTAACCAGATTGCCCGCCGCAACTTTATTCGCCAGCAGTCGAACCAGCCGCTGCGTGCCCGTACCGCTGATGCGATCCTGCGTCTGATGGGCGGCCGCCGTGAAGCCAAAGCGCAGCAGGATAACGATAACCATGCTCCGGTGCCGGTACCTGAAGGCGCCTTTGTGGAAGAAGAACGCTATATGATCAACGGCGTGCTGTCGCTGGCCTCGCGCTCCCTGCGCGGGATCATGACCCCGCGCGGTGAGATCAGCTGGGTCGATGCCAGCCTGAGCGTGGAAGAAATCCGCCAGCAGCTGCTCTCCTCCCCGCACAGCCTGTTCCCGGTGTGTCGCGGTGAACTGGATGAGATCATCGGTATTGTGCGTGCTAAAGAGATGTTGGTGGCGCTGGAAGAGGGGGCGAACGTTGAAGCCATTGCGGCCGCCTCGCCTGCCATCGTGGTGCCGGAGACCCTCGACCCGATCAATCTGCTGGGCGTGCTGCGTCGTGCCCGGGGTAGCTTTGTGATCGTGACCAACGAGTTTGGCGTGGTGCAGGGTCTGGTGACGCCACTGGACGTCCTGGAAGCGATTGCCGGTGAGTTCCCGGATGCTGACGAAACCCCGGAAATCATCAACGACAATGATGGTTGGCTGGTAAAAGGCACCACCGACCTGCATGCGCTGCAACATACGCTGGGTCTGGAACGTCTGACCAACAACGATGATGATATCGCGACGGTGGCGGGTCTGGTGATTGCCGTTAATGGTCAGATCCCGCGTGCCGGTGATGTGCTTGAATTGCCGCCGCTGAAGATAACCATCGTGACCGCCAATGATTATCGTGTTGACCTGGTGCGCATTGTTAAAGAGCAGTCTGCCCACGACGAAGACGAGTAATCAGGGTAACAACGGCATCATGTTCCCGTTGTGAGAGGCTGGCGGAGGTGAACTCTCCGCCAGCCACTGCGGGAAATCCCGCAGCGGCATTGGCCGCGCATAGAGGAATCCCTGCAGAATTTCGACGCCGTGCAGGCGTAGATGCTTCGCCTGGTCGCAGGTCTCCACCCCTTCAGCCACCAGCTCAATGTTCAGACGCTGGGCCAGGGCAATAATAATATCCGTCACCGTCGAGTTAACGGCATCGGTGCCAATCGCGGCGGTGAAGGATTTATCAATTTTCAGCACTTCCGGATTGAGTTTTTCCAGCCACGACAGCGAGCTGTTGCCGGTGCCGAAATCATCGATCGCCAGCTTGACCCCTTTCTGATGCAGGGCCTCCACAATGTTGTAATCCATCTCCAGCAGGGTATCGCGCTCGGTAAGCTCAATCACCAGCTGCTGCGCGGGCTCGGCGCTGAACCAGACGCTGTTAAGATCGTGGAGAAGCACCCCGTCGCGAAAATGTTTGGCCGCCACGTTGATGCCAATATGAAACCCCGACGCGGTGGGAAACATCGCCAGATGGCTGACGGTTTCGATCAGCACGTAACGGGTCAGGGGGACAATCAGGTTATGCTCCTCCGCCAGCGGGATAAAAATATCCGGGGCGATCCACCCCTGCCGCGGGTTATTCCAGCGCAGAAGAATTTCTACCCCCACGCAGTCCTGCTTTTTGGCATCGATCAGCGGCTGGCAGAACAGCTCAAACTCTCCGGCAGCAAGCCCATAATTGATCTCCCGGGTAAAGCTCATGCGGCTGGCGGTGGCAAGCCAGGCGATATAGCCCACCAGCATGGTGAAGATCACCGCCAGGGGCAGCTGCGAGGGCAGGTTTCTCAGGGCCAGATCCGTCGGGCCAGGGCCGTTCACGGTAATGGTGAACGGGAAATTACTGGAGGCCTGCTGAAACACCGTCTCGTCACTGTCAAACACCAGCGCATCCGAGAGCTGGCGGTCATAGTTCAGATGCTTACCGCCGACGCTGAGGTTGACGTCGTTGATAATGGGCAGCTGGGGCTCCAGCAGCAGTCTGGCAATAAGATCGATATTCACAATCTCCATCACCCCATCATCAACCTGGCCCGGCACCGGATACCACTGGATAAGCACCGGACTGCCCTGCAGCAGAGCATGGTCGGTGGTAAGGAGCAGTAAAGGCTGAGAAGCGGGCAGCCGGGGCTGGAACTGGCTGATGGGGATATCGCGGTTTCCGAACATGCTGGAGCAGTAGAGAATACCGTCCTTGATCAGACCAATCGAGCGCACGGTTTGCAGGGAGGCGGCCTGTTTACGCAGTAAAAAATTGACCTCCACGCAGGGCAGGCCGATCAGCGGCTGCACCACGTCGCGCCCGGTCTCCAGCGGCTGCAGGATCTTATCCAGGGTCTCAACCGCATGCGACACAAAGGCGGCAGTAGACTGCTGATTTAAATTACGCTGCGAAATAAAGCCGATGATGAGCGAGCAGATGAGAGTGGAGAGGGACAGTACCAGGCAGACGATAATCCGTTTGCGGCGATAATCTGTAATTATCCTGTGAGCTGTTTGCATGCCACGGCCACCCGAAAAGCCACTGGCGCCAATGCCCGTGGCAACTCAGCTAGTGTAGTGGGCATTATTTCAGGTAACGAGAAAAGTGCATGAAATTCGCCCATCTGTATCAGATGGGCGAAGGGGGTATGAAAGACGAAAGTTGCAGCAGGGCAGTCAGAGGATTAGTCGCACTGCACCTTGATCGCCAGGCCGCCGCGGGAGGTTTCGCGGTATTTGGCGTTCATGTCTTTGCCGGTTTCGTACATGGTTTCGATGACCTTATCCAGCGAGACGCGTGGTTCGCTGGTGCGGCGCATCGCCATGCGCGAGGCGTTAATCGCTTTCACCGAGGCGATGGCGTTACGTTCGATACAGGGCACCTGCACCTGACCGGCAACCGGGTCGCAGGTCAGACCGAGGTTGTGCTCCATGCCGATCTCTGCCGCCACGCACACCTGTTCCGGGCTGGCGCCCAGCAGCTCAGCCAGACCGGCAGCCGCCATTGAGCAGGCCACACCGACTTCACCCTGACAGCCGACTTCGGCCCCGGAGATGGAGGCGTTCATCTTATACAGCGCACCCACCGCGCCAGCGGCGAGGAAGTAGCGGATGTAGATATCCGGGCTCACCGATTCGATAAAGTGATCGTAGTAGGCCAGTACCGCCGGAACGATCCCGCAGGCACCGTTGGTCGGGGCCGTGACCACACGTCCGCCGGCGGCGTTCTCTTCGTTTACCGCCAGGGCAAACATGTTCACCCAGTCGATGACGTTCATCGGATCGTTGGAATACTTGTCGGTGGTGACCAGCATCCGGCGCAGGGCAGAGGCGCGACGCGGTACGCGCAGCGGACCTGGCAACACACCTTCGGTATTGATGCCGCGATCGATACAGGCACGCATGGTCTGCCAGACGTTAGCAAAATAGTCTTCAATCTCTTTCTTGCTGTGCAGTGCCAGTTCGTTCTGCATCACCATGCCGGAGAGGGACAGGCCGGTCTCGTGGCAGTAATCCAGCATCTCTTTCGCTGACTTGAACGGGTAAGGTACGTTCACGTCGCCCGCCGTGTCTTTGCCGAAATGCTCTTCGTCGACAATAAAGCCGCCGCCGATAGAGTAATAGGTTTTGCTGTAGACCACTTTGTCGCCGCTGAAGGCGTGAATCTGCATCCCGTTCTCATGCAACGAGAGGTTGTCGCTGCGAAAACGCATCCCGTCGTCCTGGGGGAAGTCCACTTCCTGCCGGCCATTCGCCAGCAGCAGACGACCGCGCGTTTCCACGTCGCGGATAAACGCCGGAATGGCGTCAATATCTACGGTGTCCGGCATATTTCCGGCCAGACCCATAATAATGGCGATATCGGTGTGGTGGCCTTTACCCGTTAACGACAGTGAACCGTATACGTCCACTGCCACGCGGGTAATGCTGTCCAGTAATCCTTTTTCGACCAGGTCATCGACGAACTGTTTACCGGCCTTCATCGGCCCTACAGTGTGGGAAGAAGAGGGACCAATCCCCACTTTGAACATGTCGAATATACTAATCACGTTAACACTCCTGACAGGGTTACCGGGTTTCCAGTAACGATGTAATAACTTCGCATAGTGTAAGAGGGAAGCCCGTCGTCAGCTCAACTATTCACATGAATTAAACTAATGGCCAACGCGGGATTAACTAATAGCGGGAGGCGGATCGCAAAGGTGCAAAAAAGAGGCGAATGTAAAGTATAGTCAAGGTTTCAGGCCGATCTGCAGCGCCAGTTCGCGAATAATTCCCGCGGTCATGCCCCAGACAAAATAATGCTGATACCAGGAGAGCCATACCCGATGATCGTGGCCACGACGATGAATATCCAGGGGATGATAACGGCTCAGACGCAGGGCTTCGGCGAGCGGCATTTCGAACACCGACTCCACTTCATCGACGCTGGCATGATAGGGCAGGTTGGGAGGAATAATGCCCACCACCGGCGTCACCTGAAAACCGGTCACGCTGTCTACGGGCGGCAGGACGCCAATCACCTCGACCTTGTGCGGCGGAATAGCCACTTCTTCCTCGGCTTCACGCAGGGCAGCGGCAATTAACGAGGCGTCGGTGCTGTCCACCGCGCCGCCAGGAAACGCCACCTGACCGGCATGTTTGCGCATCTGCGCGGAACGTCGGGTCAGTAACAGGCCCGGCTGCTCCCGACGCACCACCGGGATCAGCACCGCCGCCTGGCGCTGGTTTAACGACGTGCTGTTCACCTGCGGACGCAAAAGCTGAAAACGCGATAAAAAAATGTCGAGAGTCAGGTCGTGGGTATTCACCAGTTAGCGCTCCAGTTGTTGCAGAATACGATTCACTTTATCAAAGGTTTCCTGATATTCCGCTGCGGCCTGGCTGTCAGCCACGATCCCGCCGCCTGCGGAACAGTAAATTTGTCCGTCCACTGCCGTCAGGGTTCGAATGGTAATGCTGGTATCCATCCCGCCGCACAGACTGAGATAGCCGATGCTGCCGCACCAGGCGTTACGGCGGTGCGGCTCCAGCTCGTCGATGATCTCCATCGCCCGCACCTTAGGCGCGCCGGTGATCGATCCGCCGGGGAAGGCGGCGCGCAGCAGATCGCAGGCGGTCTGCGTGGGCGGCAGCCGGGCGGTAATGGTGCTCACCAGGTGATGGACGGCCGGGAAGGGCTCCACCACGAACAGCTCCGGGACGCGCACGCTTCCCGGCTCCGCCACCCGGCCAATGTCATTGCGCATCAGATCGACAATCATCAGGTTTTCGGCTCTGTCTTTCGGCGAGGCGGCGAGTTTCTCCGCCTGTCGGCGATCGGCGTCCGCATCCGCGAGGCGCGGCAGGGTGCCTTTAATCGGGCGGGTCTGGATGACGCCCTCCGCCAGATGGATAAACCGCTCCGGTGAGAGGCTCAGAATAGCCCCCTCTTCGAGACGCAAAAAGGCGCTAAACGGGGCGCGGTTGTTAGCATTCAGTCGGGTAAAGGCCTGCCACTCGTCGCCCTCATAGCGGGCCTGAAAACGCTGGGCCAGATTGACCTGATAGCAGTCACCGCTGTGCAAAAAGGCCTGCACGCGCTCGAATTTTTCATGATACTCCGCCGCGGTCATATTGGCCTGCCAGCCGGAGGTCAGGCGGAACGCGGGCACATTCGCGGGCGCACGTTGTGATTCGAGCCACGCCAGCCGGGCTTCTGCGTCGCCATGACAGACCAGCGACGCCTGCTGCTTGCGATGATCGACAACGATCGCCCAGTCGTACAGGCCGACGGCCATGTCCGCCAGGGTAATATCACGCCCGGCCCGCTCCGGCAGCTGTTCGAAGCGGCGACCGAGGTCGTAGCCGAACAACCCCAGCACGCCGCCCTGGAAGGGTAGGTCCGGGTTCGGTGTGCAGGGCAGGCCCATCTCATCCATAGCCTGCTGGAGCAAACTCAACGGGCAGGCGTCCGAGTGAACACCGTCAATCAGCGTATCCGCCCCGTGGGTTATCAGGGTGGTGCGCGGGTCGGCCACCAGAATGTCGAAGCGGCTGTAGGGGTGATCCGCATGGCCGGAATGCAGCAGCATCGCCCACGGCAGAGAGCTTAGCGGCGCAAACCAGAATTCTGCGGCATCTGAACGCCAGGGTAATGTCAAAACAGTGGGGGATAACGGGTTCATGGGTGGTAGACTACCGGGCTGCGTGAAATAATTAGCGCTGATAATTTAGCAGGAGTTGACGATGTTTGCAGGTTTACCTTCACTGAGCCACGACCAGCAGCAAAAGGCCGTCGAGCGTATTCAGGAGCTGATGTCCCAGGGGATGAGCAGCGGAGAGGCCATTACCCAGGTGGCAAACGAGTTGCGCGCCACCCATACCGGCGAGCGGATCGTGGCGCGTTTTGAAGATGAGGATGAAGAGGAGTAACGCCCTTACACTGCGGCGATAATCTTAATCTCAACCTTATACTGCGGTTTCATCAGCGTCGCCTGTACCGTGCAACGTACAGGCGCGTGACCTGCCACCACCCACTCATCCCAGGCTTTGTTCATCGCCGCGAAATCATCTTTGTTCGCCAGGAAAATCGTCGCATCCAGAATGCGCGATTTGTCGCTGCCCTGTTTTTCCAGCACCGCGTCGATCTGCGCCAGGGTATTGGCGGTCTGCTCATAAGCGTCGGCCTCCAGATTGGCTGGGACGCCGGTGTAGTACAGGGTCTGGTTGTGGATCACCACATCTGACCAGCGGGCTTCGGCATCAATGCGCACAATTGTCATTTACGTTTCCTCGTTATTGTTTGTTTCAGCAGGCAAGACTGCCATATTGTTTTGCCTGCGTCACTCTCGACTGGCGCCAGGGCGAGCGGCCTGACATAATCCCCTGTGCAAAAATACAGGGGGCAGAGTGGCAGACGATTTCGCAGCAGACGGACAGTTAGCAAAGGCAATTCCCGGCTTTAAGCCGCGCGAACCGCAGCGTCAGATGGCGCACGCGGTAGCCGAGGCAATCGACAGCGCCCGGCCGCTGGTGGTGGAAGCGGGCACCGGCACCGGTAAAACCTATGCCTACCTCGCGCCCGCGCTGCGTGCCAAAAAGAAAGTGATCATCTCCACCGGATCAAAGGCGCTGCAGGATCAACTTTACAGTCGCGATCTGCCCACCGTGGCCAAAGCCCTGAGGTACAAAGGCCGTCTGGCCCTGCTGAAAGGGCGCTCCAACTACCTCTGTATTGAACGGCTCGACCAGCAGGCGCTGGCCGGAGGCGATCTGCCGGTGCAGACCCTCAGCGATGTGATCATCCTGCGCACCTGGGCTAACCAGACCCTCGACGGGGACATCAGCACCTGCGCCAGCGTGGCCGAAGACTCCGCCGTCTGGCCGCTGGTCACCAGCACCAATGACAACTGTCTCGGCAGCGACTGCCCGCTCTACAAAGACTGTTTTGTGGTCAAAGCGCGTAAAACGGCGATGGATGCCGACGTGGTGGTGGTTAACCATCACCTGTTCCTCGCGGATATGGTGGTGAAGGAGAGCGGCTTTGGCGAGCTGATCCCCGAGGCTGACGTATTGATCTTCGATGAAGCCCATCAGCTCCCGGATATCGCCAGCCAGTATTTCGGCCAGTCCCTCTCCAGCCGCCAGCTACTG
The DNA here is from genome assembly GCF_025566055.1 of Leclercia tamurae. Classification (GTDB taxonomy): domain Bacteria; phylum Pseudomonadota; class Gammaproteobacteria; order Enterobacterales; family Enterobacteriaceae; genus Enterobacter; species Enterobacter tamurae. Next base: position 27,594 of record NZ_JAMHKS010000076.1, on the reverse strand, counting down.
GACCTGGCGAAAGATTTCACCATCGCCTACCGCACCGAACTGAAAGATACCCAGCAGCTGCAGAAGTGCGCCGACCGTCTGGCGCAAAGCACTCAGGATTTCCGTATGCAGCTCGGCGATCCGGGTTATCGCGGCAACCTGCGCGAACTGCTGGCCGATCAGCATATCCAGCGCGCGCTACTCCTGCTCGACGACGCCCTCGAGCTCTGCTACGACGTGGCGAAGCTCTCCCTTGGCCGTTCCGCGCTGCTGGATGCCGCCTTCGAGCGCGCCACGCTCTACCGCACCCGCCTGAAACGGCTGAAAGAGTTTAACCAGCCAGGCTACAGCTACTGGTACGAATGCAACTCGCGCCATTTCACCCTCGCCCTGACGCCGCTCACCGTGGCTGATAAATTCCAGGACGTAATGGCGCAAAAACCGGGCAGCTGGATCTTTACCTCCGCTACGCTGTCGGTGAACGACGATCTGCACCACTTCACCGAACGTCTCGGCATCGCAGAGGCCAAATCCCTGCTGCTGCCGAGTCCGTTTGATTACGCCACTCAGGCGCTGCTCTGCGTACCGCGTAATCTGCCGCTGCCTAATCAGCCCGGTGCCGCCCGCCATCTGGCGGCGATGCTCAAGCCGATGATCGAGGCCAACAACGGCCGCTGCTTTATGCTCTGTACCTCCCACGCCATGATGCGCGATCTGGCGGAGCAGTTCCGCGCCACCATGACCCTGCCGGTGCTGTTGCAGGGTGAAACCAGCAAAGGCCAGCTATTGCAGCAGTTTGTCACCGCCGGCAACGCTCTGCTGGTGGCAACCAGCAGCTTCTGGGAAGGGGTGGACGTGCGCGGCGACGCCCTGTCGCTGGTGATCATCGACAAACTGCCTTTTACCTCGCCGGACGATCCGCTCCTGAAGGCGCGAATGGAAGATTGCCGTCTGCGCGGGGGCGATCCCTTTGACGAGGTGCAGCTTCCGGACGCGGTAATCACCCTCAAGCAGGGGGTGGGTCGCCTGATCCGCGACGTGGACGATCGCGGGGTGCTGGTAATCTGCGATAACCGGCTGGTGATGCGCCCGTACGGCGCCACCTTTCTCGCCAGCCTGCCACCGGCGCCGCGTACCCGGGATATCGATCGCGCAGTGCGTTTCCTGGCGGCGTCTGAGGCGGAGTAATTTACTGGCGGGTGTGTTAAAATGCGCGCCTTTTTGTGACTGACCCTTGCGAGAGCGCGACAACACATGCGAATTCTGGCTATTGATACCGCCACAGAGGCCTGCTCTGTTGCCCTGTGGAACGACGGTAAACTCTGTGCTCATTTCGAAGAGTGCCCCCGGGAACATACCCAACGTATCCTGCCTTTGGTGAAGATGATCCTCACCGAGGGCAACACCTCCCTGAATAACCTCGATGCCCTGGCCTATGGCCGTGGCCCAGGCAGCTTTACCGGCGTGCGCATCGGGATTGGCATTGCCCAGGGGCTGGCGCTGGGTGCCGAACTGCCGATGATCGGTGTCTCGACCCTCGCTACCATGGCTGAAGGTGCCTGGCGCAATACCGGTGCCACCCGCGTGCTGGCCGCCATCGACGCCCGGATGGGCGAAGTTTACTGGGCTGAGTACACCCGCGATGAGCAGGGCGTCTGGCACGGGGAAGAGAGCGAAGCGGTGCTCACCCCGGACGCAGCAGGCGAACGTATGAAGCAGCTTTCCGGTGAGTGGGCGACCGTCGGAACCGGCTGGCCGGCATGGCCGGAGATGGCCAACGACAGCGGTCTGACCCTGGTGGACGGCAAGGTGCTGCTGCCTGCGGCAGAAGATATGCTGCCTATCGCCCGTCAGCTGCTGGCCGCAGGAAAGACCGTGGCGGTCGAGAAGGCCGAGCCGGTTTATTTGCGAAACACCGTAGCGTGGAAGAAACTTCCGGGCCGGGAGTGAATCTCAGTATCAGAGCCTGAGAAAAAGGAGTCGCATCATGGCGGTTCAAAAATATGTTGTTCGTCTGCTGACCGTCGGGGCCCTTGCCCTGGCATTAACAGGATGTGTCTCTGTCCCTGATGCGATCAAGGGCAGCAGCCCGACGCCGCAGCAGGATCTGGTCCGGGTGATGAACGCCCCGGAGCTGTATGTCGGCCAGGAGGCACGCTTCGGCGGTAAAGTGGTGGAGGTGATGAACCAGCAGGGGAAAACCCGTCTGGAAATCGCCACCGTCCCGCTGGACAGCGGCGCGCGGCCGATTCTGGGTGAAGCCTCGCGCGGGCGCATCTATGCCGATGTGAACGGTTTCCTCGACCCGGTGGATTTCCGTGGCCAGCTGATCACCGTCGTCGGTACGATCACCGGCACGGAGCAGGGCAAAATTGGCAACACGCCGTATAAATTTATGACCCTGCAGGCCAACGGCTATAAACGCTGGCGGGTAGTGCAGCAGGTGGTGATGCCGCCGCAGCCGATCGATCCCTTCTACTGGGGCCCGCATCCGTGGCGCTATGGATATGGCTACGGCTATGGCGGCTGGCCAGGTTACGGTCCCGGACCGGCTCAGGTTCGGACGGTAGTAACAGAGTAACTCCCTGTTAAGACTGAAGAAGAAACAGCGGCCTGGCCGCTGTTTCGTTTTTTTTATCTCCATAACAAAAATAAATAGTGACGCGCTTCGCAACCTTAAATCCGGACAATAAATAAACTGGTACGCTGAGTTAATATTATGTTAACGACTTGTTTATTAACCGGGGCTGTGATGACGACGAACACGCATTTCAGAGGTGATGTAGTGAAGAAGGTTTGGCTTAACCGTTATCCTGCGGATGTGCCTGCAGAGATCAATCCTGACCGTTATCAATCCCTGGTTGAACTGTTTGAAAACTCCGTGACGCGCTACGCCGATCAACCTGCGTTTGTGAACATGGGTGAGGTAATGACCTTCCGTAAGCTGGAAGAGCGCAGCCGGGCGTTTGCGGCCTACCTGCAACAGGGTTTAGGCCTGAAGAAAGGTGACCGGGTAGCGCTGATGATGCCTAACCTGCTGCAGTATCCGGTGGCGCTGTTTGGTATCCTGCGCGCCGGGATGATCGTGGTTAACGTCAATCCGCTCTATACCCCGCGTGAGCTGGAGCACCAGCTGAACGACAGCGGTGCGGCGGCGATTGTGATTGTCTCGAACTTCGCGCATACCCTGGAAAAAGTGGTCGACAAGACCCAGGTCAAACACGTCATTCTGACGCGGATGGGCGATCAGCTCTCCACCGCCAAAGGGACGCTGGTTAACTTTGTTGTTAAATATGTCAAACGTCTGGTGCCGAAATATCACCTGCCGGACGCCATCTCCTTCCGCCGGGCGCTGCACAACGGCTACCGGATGCAGTACGTTAAACCGGAAGTGGTGCCGCAGGATCTGGCCTTCCTGCAGTACACCGGTGGCACCACCGGGGTGGCGAAAGGGGCGATGCTCACCCACCGCAACATGCTGGCGAACCTCGAGCAGGTCAATGCCACCTACGGCCCGCTGCTGCATCGCGGCAAAGAGCTGGTGATCACCGCGCTGCCGCTCTACCACATCTTCGCCCTGACCATGAACTGCCTGCTGTTTATCGAGCTTGGCGGCCAGAACGTGCTCATCACCAACCCGCGGGATATTCCCGGCCTGGTGAAAGAGCTGGCGAAATATCCGTTTACCGCCATGACCGGGGTGAACACTCTGTTCAACGCCCTGCTGAACAACAAAGAGTTCCAGCAGCTCGACTTCTCGACCCTGCATCTGTCGGCGGGCGGTGGGATGCCGGTGCAGCAGGCGGTGGCCGAGCGCTGGGTCAAACTCACCGGGCAGTATCTGCTGGAGGGCTATGGCCTGACCGAGTGCGCTCCGCTGGTGAGCGTCAACCCGCACGACATCGACTACCACAGCGGCAGCATCGGCCTGCCGGTGCCCTCCACCGAAGCCAAACTGGTGGATGACAACGATAACGAAGTGCCGCATGGCGAACCGGGCGAACTCTGCGTGAGAGGGCCGCAGGTGATGCTGGGCTACTGGCAGCGTCCGGACGCCACCGACGAAATCATCAAAGATGGCTGGCTGCACACCGGTGACATTGCGGTGATGGATGACGAAGGTTTCCTGCGCATCGTCGATCGTAAAAAAGATATGATCCTGGTCTCCGGGTTCAACGTCTATCCGAACGAGATTGAAGACGTGGTAATGCAGCACAACGGCGTGCTGGAAGTGGCCGCGGTAGGCGTTCCGGCAGGCAGCAGCGGTGAAACGGTCAAAATCTTTGTGGTGAAAAAAGATCCTGACCTCAGCGAAGAGGCGCTGATTACCTTCTGTCGTCGCCAGCTGACCGGCTACAAAGTGCCGAAACTGGTGGAGTTTCGCGACGAACTGCCCAAATCAAACGTCGGGAAGATATTACGACGAGAATTACGTGACGAAGCGCGCGCCAAAGTAGACAATAAAGCCTGAGCTTCGTGTTAGTCACCCCAAAACGCTGGCCAGGCCGGCGTTTTTTTATGGGCGCAAACCAAAGAGAATATGATTTGAATTACCAGATGATCACCACCAACGACGAGCTGGCTTCGCTGTGCGATGTCACCCGTGACGCACCCGCCATCGCGCTGGATACCGAATTTGTCCGTACCCGCACCTATTACCCGCAGCTGGGTCTGATCCAGATGTATGACGGAAAAAATGTGTCGCTTATCGACCCGCTGGGGATCACCGACTGGGCGCCAATGCGTGCGCTGCTGCTGAATACCGCCATCACTAAATATCTGCATGCCGGAAGTGAAGATCTGGAAGTTTTCCTCAATACCTTCGGCATCATGCCGGAGCCGCTGATCGATACCCAGATCCTCGCTGCCTTTGCCGGTCGCCCACTGTCATGGGGCTTTGCCGCCATGGTGGAAGAGTACACCGGGCTGGTCATCGACAAGAGCGAATCCCGCACCGACTGGCTGGCGCGTCCGCTGACCGAACGCCAGCTCGACTACGCGGCGGCGGATGTGTTCTACCTGCTGCCGATTGCCGGTCAGCTGATGAAAGAGGCTGAAGCTTCCGGCTGGCTGCCTGCTGCCCTCAATGAGTGCCGGATGACGCAGCTGCGTCGTCAGGAGACTACCGATCCGAAAGAGGCGTGGCGCGATATCAGCAACGCCTGGCAGCTGCGCACCCGTCAGCTGGCCTGTCTGCAGCTGCTGGCGGACTGGCGTCTGCGTAAGGCGCGCGAGCGCGACCTGGCGGTGAACTTTGTGGTGCGTGAAGAGCATCTGTGGGCCGTGGCGCGTTACATGCCGGGTAGCCTGGGCGAGCTGGACAGCATCGGCCTTTCCGGCTCGGAGATCCGCTTCCACGGTAAAACCCTGCTGGCGCTGGTGGAAAAGGCGCAGGCGTTGCCGGAAGAGGCATTGCCGCAGCCGCTGTTGAACCTGATGGATATGCCGGGTTATCGCAAAGCCTTTAAGGCGATTAAAGCCCTGGTGCAGGAAGTGGCAGCGGAGAGCAAACTCAGCGCCGAACTGTTGGCCTCACGTCGTCAGATCAACCAACTGCTGAACGCGCACTGGAAGCTGAAGCCGCAAAACGGTACGCCGGAACTGATGGCAGGCTGGCGCGGGGAACTGATGGCCGATCGCCTGAATACGCTACTGGAAGCGTATCCGCAGTAATCGCCCCGGTGGGGAACCGTAGGCCGGGCAAGCGCAGCGCCGCCCGGCAACAGGCACGGTTACGAACGCGACTCTTCCGCTTCCGGCAGGGTCACGTTGAGCTCCAGAATCGAGATATCCCCGTCCTTTTGCTCCAGCTGTACGGTCACCATTTCCGGGTCAATCTGCACGTACTTACAGATCACTTCCAGAATATCTTTGCGCAGCTGCGGCAGGTAATGTGGTTCCGCGTCGCTGCGGCGGCGTTCTGCCACGATGATCTGCAGACGCTCTTTTGCGATGTTAGCGGTGCTTTTTTTCCGCGAGAGAAAAAAGTCCAGTAATGCCATAACTTATCCTCCGAACAGGCGTTTGAGGAAACCTTTCTTCTCTTCTTCGATGAAGCGGAAAGGACGTTCTTCTCCGAGCAGACGATCTACCGTGTCCGCATACGCTTTACCAGCGTCTGCGTTAGCGTCGAGGATAACCGGTTCACCCTGGTTAGAGGCACGCAGCACGGATTGATCTTCCGGGATGACGCCAACCAGTTTGATACGCAGGATCTCGAGCACGTCTTCCATACTCAGCATATCACCTTTATTAACGCGACCCGGATTATAACGGGTCAGCAGCAGGTGCTCTTTAATCGGTTCCTGGCCGTTTTCCGCACGGCGGGATTTTGAGGCGAGGATCCCTAAAATACGGTCGGAGTCGCGTACGGACGACACTTCCGGGTTGGTGGTGATGATGGCTTCATCGGCGAAGTAGAGCGCCATCAGCGCGCCGGTTTCGATGCCTGCCGGTGAATCGCAGACCACGAAATCGAACTCCATCTTTTTCAGCTCATCGAGCACCTTTTCCACGCCTTCACGGGTCAGCGCGTCTTTGTCGCGCGTCTGCGAAGCCGGGAGAATATAAAGGTTGTCGGTACGTTTATCTTTAATCATCGCCTGATTCAGCGTGGCGTCACCCTGAATCACGTTCACAAAATCGTACACCACGCGGCGTTCACAACCCATAATCAGGTCAAGGTTACGCAGGCCGATATCGAAATCAATAACGACGGTTTTCTTTCCCTTCTGGGCCAAACCTGTAGCGATGGCCGCGCTGGAGGTGGTCTTGCCAACGCCTCCTTTACCCGAAGTAACAACAATAATGCGTGCCATAGAAATTCCTTGTTAAAAAGGGATCAATTCAACGGTTGAACGGTCAAAGCGTTGTCTGCCAGCCGCAGACGTGCCGCTTTGCCAGAAAATTCGGCCGGGATGTTATCACTCAGCCAGTAAACACCTGCGATGGAGACCAGTTCCGCCTCCAGGTGGGTACAAAAAATTTGCGCATCGCGATCGCCGCTGGCACCCGCCAGCGCACGGCCTCGCATTGAGCCATAAATATGGATATTGCCATCCGCAATCAGCTCCGCCCCTGCGCTGACGTGGTTGGTCACAATCAGGTCACAGTTTGGCGCATAAATTCGCTGACCGGAACGCACCGGAAGATCAATCAATCGCGTTTTTGTGACAGGGGTAACAGGGAGTTCTGGTGGAGCAGGGGGCTCTGCGCGCGGGGCTTTGTCTTTGCCTTCGTTCAGCAACGGAAGACCCGCCCGATCGATTTCGGCTTTCAGCTCAGCGTCTTTGCAGCCGCTGATGCCCACAATCCGCAGGCCGGTGGCGGTGACCGCCTGTTGCAAATGGTGCCAGTTAACCGGCGCTTCGAGGCCGCTTACGTTAATGACCACCGGCGCATGGGTAAGAAATGCGGGCGCCTGCGCGATTTTGTCTTCTAACGCCTGACGAATAACCTCGGGTTTTGCTTCATGCAAATGAACCACTGATAAGGTGAAGCTACTGCCTTTAAGCTCGATGGGCGTGTTTGACATCCTGGCCTTACTCAATTTGCTTTTACCACGACGTGTGCGCCGTGATATTCCGAAGAGTATCAGGCATGTTATAGTCACAATTATATTGAGGCAAGTCACCCTCCCGCTTAATTCAGAGTAAATATATGTTTTGTGTGATCTACAGAAGTACCCAGCGCGACCAGACCTACCTGTATGTCGAAAAAAACGACGATTTTTCCCGCGTGCCTGAGGCCCTGATGAAGAGCTTCGGTAAGCCGCAGCTGGTGATGCTGATGCCCCTCGACGGGCGCAAGCAGCTGAGTAACGCCGATCTGGAAAAAGTAAAAACCGCGCTGGCCGAACAGGGCTATTATTTACAACTCCCTCCCCCGCAAGAGAATTTACTCAAACAGCATCTTGAGGCGCAGGGGAAAAAATAGTTTAAGAATTATCTGTCAGCGTCACATTAACCGTTCAGGGGACGTCTATGTATCAACATCATAACTGGCAAGGAGCCTTACTGGATTATCCGGTAAGTAAAGTCGTCTGCGTAGGAAGTAATTACGCAAAGCATATTCAGGAAATGGGAAGTGCGGTTCCGGACGAGCCGGTGCTGTTCATTAAACCGGAAACGGCACTCTGTGATATCCGCCAGCCGCTGGCGTTACCCCAGGGGCTGGGCTCGGTTCACCACGAAGTGGAGCTGGCGGTGCTGATTGGCGCCACGCTGCGTCAGGCCTCTGAAGATCATGTGCTGAAGGCGATAGCCGGTTATGGTGTGGCGCTGGATCTGACCCTGCGCGACGTGCAGGGCAAAATGAAGAAAGCGGGTCAGCCGTGGGAAAAAGCCAAAGGCTTTGATAATTCCTGCCCGATCTCCGGGTTTGTACCGGCGTCGGAATTTCAGGACGATCCGCAGAACACCACCCTGAGCCTGAAGGTGAACGGCGAGGTGCGTCAGCAGGGCTCCACCGCCGACATGATCCACAAGATTGTCCCGCTGATTGCCTACATGAGCCGTTATTTCACCCTGAAACCAGGGGATGTGATCCTTACCGGCACCCCGGAAGGGGTGGGTCCGCTCTCCGGCGGCGACGAGCTGGAAGTGGCCGTTAACGGCCTGTCACTGAAAACCCGCGTGCTGTAATCCCCGCTTGCCGCCCCTTTTGGGCGGCAAAACTTGCATCGAGGTGCCAGACTGGTTATAAGGTGCGCTTTATTTTGACGTGTGGACATCCTTATGAGCGACATTCCTTTCTGGCAAAGCAAAACTCTCGACAACATGACCGACGCCGAGTGGGAATCGCTGTGTGACGGCTGCGGGCAGTGCTGCCTGCATAAGCTGATGGATGAAGACTCGGATGAAATCTATTTCACCAACGTCGCCTGCAACCAGCTGAACATCAAAACCTGCCAGTGCCGTAACTACGAGCGCCGGTTCGAGTTAGAGCCGGACTGCATCAAGCTGACCCGCGACAACCTGCCAACCTTTGAATGGCTGCCGCCGACCTGCGCCTATCGCCTGCTGGCGGAAGGGAAGGAGCTGCCGAAATGGCACCCGCTGCTGGCCGGTTCGAAAGCGGCGATGCACGGCGAGCGGATTTCGGTGCGCCATATTGCGGTGCGAGAATCTGAGGTGCGCGACTGGGAAGACCATATTATGAATCATCCCAACCGCAGCTAATAAAAAAACCCGCCGAGGCGGGTTTTTTTATTGCCGGGCATTAACGTCCGAACAAATCGCGTTTTTTCGGTTTAAACGGCTGGGCAATCAGCACCAGCAGCGCCACGACCAGGTAAGCGGCAAAAATGCCCACCAGCCACTGCGGCATCTCGAGGGTCAGGAACTCCCACTGACGCACGGAGCAGTCGCCGCTGGCCACGAACACCTGCGGCAGCCACTTGTCCAGCGGCAGCCAGCTCGGGAAGCTGGCGGCAAAATCACAGGTCTGAAACGGCGACGGGTGCAGCTGGATCATGGTGTGCTCCCAGGCCAGCTGAAGCCCTTTTCCGGCGCTGTACAGCCAGATAGCAATCGCACCGTAGCGCAGCGGGCTTTTTGGGGCGATGGCGCCCACCAGGCCTGCGCCCATCACGCCAAACAGCGCGCAACGTTCATAGATACACAGCACGCAGGGCTTCAGCAACATCACATGCTGGAACCACAATGCCACCATTTCGAGCGCGAAGGCGGTCAGGGCTAACAGCAACCACGCTCCGCGTCCACGCGAGCACTGGTTCAAAAATTTCAACATAATCATTTCCCTGGAACAGGTATAGAAAGCGCAGTGTAAACGAAAACAATTTGCGCGCCAGCCTCGGCGCGCAAAATATAACGTAATCGGATATTTATCATTCGTCAGCGCAGCCGGGCAATAAATTACCCGGCTGACTCACTTAATGCGTCGCCAGTATACCCGCCTGCAGCATCCATTGGGTAACAGGAATGAGGGTAATTTTGACGCACAACAAACCGACGACGGTTAATACCACCGTATAGGGGAGCGCCATCCATACCATGCGGCCATAAGAGAGTCTTATGAGAGGGGCCAGTGCCGAGGTAAGCAGGAACAGGAACGCCGCCTGACCGTTCGGCGTGGCGACGGAGGGCAGGTTGGTACCGGTGTTGATCGCCACCGCCAGCAGCTCAAACTGTTGCTGGTTTATCGCGCCGCTCTGCAGCGCGGTTTTGGCCTCATTGATATAGACCGAACCGACAAACACGTTGTCGGAGATGGCCGACAGCAGTCCGTTAAACAGATAGAACAGCGTCAGCTGGGCATCCGCCTCGGCCTGCAGCACGTAGCGAATGATCGGCGCAAACAGCTGCTGGTCGACAATCACCGCGACTACCGCGAAAAACACCGCCAGCAGGGCGGTAAACGGCAGCGCTTCGGTAAAGGCTTTGCCGATGGCGTGCTCGTCCGTCACGCCGCTAAAAGAGGTCGCCAGGATGATCACCGACAGGCCGATTAAGCCCACCTCCGCCAGATGAAACGCCAGGGCGATAATCAGCCAGACGCCAATCATCCCCTGAAACACCAGTGCCAGCTTCTGCTGACGGGTACGCTTGCTGCGGCTCTCATCATCATAACGTTGCAGCACCTCGCGAACCTGGGTCGGCAGCAGGGTGCCGTAGCCAAACCATTTAAACTTCTCCACCAGCCAGCAGGTGAACAGGCCACATATCAGCACCGGCACGCTGACTGGGGCCACACGCAGGAAAAACTCGGTAAAGTTCCAGCCGACAGCTTTGGCAATGATCAGGTTTTGCGGCTCGCCGACCATGGTCATTACCCCGCCCAGCGCTGTGCCTACGCCCGCGTGCATCATCAGGCTGCGTAGAAATGCGCGGAACTGCTCCAGCACCTCGCGCTGTTGGGCATCGACCTGGCTGTCATCGTGCAGGCCCTCTTCCGACTGCGCGGAGACCACCCGGTGGTAGATCCCGTAGAAGCCAACGGCGACGCTGATCACCACCGCCACCACGGTCAGGGCATCAAGGAAGGCCGACAGAAACGCAGCCGCTACGCAGAAGGCCAGCGACAGCAGCGTTTTCGAGGGGATGCTCAGCAGCAGGCGGGTAAAGATAAACAGCAGCAGCTGCTTCATAAAGTAGATCCCGGCCACCATAAACATCAGTAGCAGGAGCACTTCCAGATTGGTCGCCAGCTCCTCTTTCACATGTTCCGCGCTGGTCATGCCGATTGCTACCGCCTCGAAGGCCAGCAGGCCGCCCGGCAGCAGGGGATAACATTTCAGCGCCATCGCCAGGGTAAAGATGAACTCTGCCACCAGCAACCAGCCGGCAATAAAGGGATCGATAACAAAGATAAGCGGGTTAAGAACCAGAAAAACAACCAGGGTCACTTTATACCAGTCGGGGGACTGGCCTAAAAAATTGCGCCACAGGGCGCGGCTATAAGACATTTCCACAACAGATTTCCTTGCCCGTCACATAATTACGCCCTAAGTATACGCAAACCGGGCCGGGCAAGGGGCGCAGGCCGAAATTTTAAATGATAAAAATAAAACGGCGATCCCTTTTTTCTCGCCTCGCTGCGCTATCTGCCTCTGTCTGCCTCTGGTATGATGAGTGAATTTTGTAAAAAGCAGTTAATGGAAAACTCACTATGGTCATAAAGGCGCAAAGCCCGGCGGGTTTCGCGGAAGAGTACATTATCGAGAGCATCTGGAATAACCGTTTCCCCCCTGGCTCGATCCTTCCCGCAGAACGCGAACTCTCTGAACTGATTGGCGTCACACGTACCACCTTACGTGAAGTGTTGCAGCGACTGGCCCGCGATGGCTGGCTGACGATCCAACACGGCAAACCGACCAAAGTGAATAACTTCTGGGAAACGTCGGGTCTGAATATTCTTGAAACGCTGGCGCGCCTCGATCACGAGAGCGTTCCGCAGCTGATCGATAATCTGCTCTCCGTACGTACCAACATCGCCACCATCTTTATCCGCACGGCATTCCGCCAGCACCCGGATAAGGCCCTGGAAGTGCTGAACCGCGCCACCGCGGTGGAAGATCACGCCGATGCCTTTGCCCTGCTGGATTACAATGTCTTCCGCGGCCTGGCCTTTGCCTCCGGTAACCCGATCTACGGCCTGATCCTCAACGGCATGAAAGGGCTCTATACCCGCATCGGCCGTCACTACTTCGCTAATCCGGAAGCCCGTAGCCTGGCGCTTGGCTTCTACCATAAGCTGAGCGAACTCTGCTCTGAAGGGATGCACGACCAGGTGTATGACACCGTGCGTCGCTACGGTCGTGAAAGCGGCGAGATCTGGCACCGGATGCAGAAATCCCTGCCGGGCGACCTGGTCATCCAGGGGCGCTAAAATAAAAAACCTCTCGCGTGAGAGGTTTTTTTTCACCCGGCAAACAGGCTACAACATATTCCCTTTAACCGGGCACCGCTCCAGCAGCTCCACGCTGCCGTCTTCATTCTGCTGCTCAAGCATAATGTCAAAGCCCCACAGGCGATGGACATGCTTCAGCACTTCCTTGCGCCCTTTGTCCAGCGGGGCGCGGTTATGCGGGATATAGCGCAGCGTCAGAGAGCGATCCCCGCGCAGATCCACATTCCAGACCTGAATATTCGGCTCCAGATTGCTCAAATTGTACTGAGCCGAGAGGCGGGAGCGGATCTCACGATACCCCTCTTCATTGTGGATCGCCGAAATCTCCAGAAAGTTGTTGTGATCGTCATCCAGCACCGTAAACAGGCGGAAGTCACGCATCACTTTCGGCGACAGGAACTGGCTGATAAAGCTCTCGTCCTTGAAGTCGCGCATCGCAAAATGCAGCGTCTCCAGCCAGTCGGACCCGGCGATATCCGGGAACCAGTATTTATCCTCTTCCGTCGGGTTCTGGCAGATACGCTTGATGTCCTGAAACATGGCAAAGCCCAGCGCATAGGGGTTAATACCGCTATACCACGGGCTGTTGTATGGCGGCTGGAACACCACGTTAGTGTGGCTGTGCAGGAACTCCAGCATAAAGCGTTCGGTGACTTTGCCTTCGTCATACAGGTGGTTGAGGATGGTGTAGTGCCAGAACGTCGCCCAGCCTTCGTTCATCACCTGGGTCTGTTTTTGCGGATAGAAGTACTGGCTCACCTTGCGCACGATACGCAGGATCTCACGCTGCCACGGTTCAAGCAGCGGGGCGTTCTTCTCCATGAAATAGAGCAGGTTCTCCTGCGGCTCGGAAGGATAGCGGCGCGCTTCGACTACCGTTTTCTCCTCTTCGCGTTTCGGCAGGGTACGCCAGAGGGTATTCACCTGGCTCTGCAGATACTCTTCCCGGCTTTTCTGCCGGGCTTTCTCCTCCTGGAGGGAGATTTTCTGCGGACGTTTGTAGCGATCCACGCCGTAGTTCATCAGCGCATGGCAGGAGTCGAGCAGCTTCTCTACCTCGTCCACCCCGTAGCGCTCTTCGCACTGGGTAATGTAGTTACGGGCAAAGATCAGATAGTCGACAATCGAACTGGCATCGGTCCAGCTGCGGAACAGGTAGTTGTTTTTGAAAAACGAGTTGTGTCCGTAGCAGGCGTGCGCCATCACCAGCGCCTGCATGGTGATGGTGTTCTCTTCCATCAGATAGGCAATGCAGGGGTTGGAGTTGATGACAATCTCATAGGCCAGCCCCTGCTGACCATGTTTGTACAGCCGTTCGGTTTCAATGAATTTTTTGCCAAACGACCAGTGGGTATAGTTAATGGGCATCCCGACGCTGGAGTAAGCGTCCATCATCTGTTCGGAGGTGATCACCTCGATTTGATGGGGATAAGCGTCCAGACGGTAGAGTTTCGCTACCCGGTCAATTTCTGCCAGATACGTATCCAACAGCTCGAATGTCCAGTCGGGTCCATCGCTCAGACGTGTGGTGTCCTTATTCATGGAATCAATAGTAGCCATTAGCGCGCCCTCATTGTTGGTAGCTCTCTCTGTCTGGAGAACCTCTTTTCAAGCATAGAACACGCCATTCAAAAGCGTGCTGGGACGCTATTTTTTTCTTTGCGATTTCCCGTTTTTTCCGTGACGAAAAGGGGGTGTCCGGCAGAATAATATTCTGGTTAAAAATGCCGCGCAGCAGGAGATGCCAAAACCGTGCTACCCCCGTCAGCTGGGGAAGGTGTGAGGTAAGTCACCATAAAAAAGGCCTATGTTGAATAATATTTTCGGCTGGGTTATCAATATGTAATCAGAAGATTGTTCTTTTGCTTATTAAGGGAGTGGCTATGCGTGTTGTCATACTGGGAAGTGGCGTCGTTGGCGTAACCAGCGCCTGGTACCTGAGTCAGGCCGGGCACGACGTAACGGTAATTGATCGGGAGCCGGGTCCGGCTCTGGAGACCAGCGCCGCCAACGCCGGGCAGATTTCGCCGGGTTACGCGGCGCCCTGGGCGGCACCGGGTGTGCCCCTGAAGGCGATTAAATGGATGTTCCAGCGCCATGCGCCGCTGGCGATCAGCCTCGACGGCACGCAGTTCCAGCTCAAGTGGATGTGGCAGATGCTGCGCAACTGCGACACCTCGCACTACATGGAAAACAAAGGGCGGATGGTGCGCCTGGCGGAGTACAGCCGCGACTGCCTGAAAGCGCTGCGTGCCTCTACCGGCATTCAGTATGAGGGCCGTCAGGGAGGCACCCTGCAGCTGTTCCGCACCGCCCAGCAGTATGAAAACGCCACCCGGGATATCGCGGTTCTCGAGGATGCTGGAGTCCCGTATCAACTGCTGGAAGCCAGCCAGCTGGCGCAGGTCGAACCGGCGCTGGCCGAGGTGGCGCACAAGCTCACCGGCGGGCTGCGTCTGCCCAATGACGAAACCGGCGACTGCCAGCTCTTTACCCAGAATCTGGCGCAGATGGCAGAGCAGGCGGGGGTTAAATTCCGCTATAACACGTCGGTGGATAAGCTCCTGTACGAGGGAGAAAAAATCTACGGCGTACTGTGCGGCGACGAGGTGGTGAAAGCTGACGCCTACGTAATGGCCTTTGGCTCTTACTCCACCGCCATGCTGAAGGGGATCGTGGATATTCCGGTCTACCCCCTTAAGGGTTACTCGCTCACTATCCCGGTGAAGGAGGAGAGTGGTGCCCCGGTTTCAACTATCCTTGATGAAACATACAAAATCGCGATCACCCGTTTTGATAACCGGATCCGCGTGGGAGGAATGGCGGAAATCGTCGGCTTTAACACCGAGTTGCTGCAACCGCGTCGGGAAACGCTGGAGATGGTCGTGGGCGACCTCTTCCCGCGCGGCGGCTTTATCGAACAGGCGACCTTCTGGACCGGGCTGCGCCCGATGACCCCGGACGGCACGCCCGTCGTGGGCCGCACCCCGTTTAAGAACCTGTGGCTCAACACCGGTCACGGTACGCTGGGCTGGACGATGGCCTGCGGATCAGGGCAGCTCCTCAGTGATTTGATCTCCGGGCGCACACCGGCCATTCCGTTTGATGATTTAAGCGTCGCGCGCTACCGGCCCGGGTTCACTCCGTCACGTCCACAGCATTTACACGGCGCGCATAACTAACAAGGAGTCGTCATGTCCCGTCCTGTTGTGGCTCAGCTGGATCTGCAGGCCCTGAAAGATAACCTGCAAATTGTCCGGCGCGCTGCGCCCGCTTCACGCGTCTGGGCGGTGGTCAAAGCCAATGCTTATGGCCACGGTCTGGATCGCATCTGGAGCGCATTAAGTGCGGCCGATGGCTTTGCGATGCTCAATCTGGAGGAGGCGATCCTCCTGCGCGAGCGTGGCTGGAAAGGGCCGATCCTGATGCTCGAAGGCTTCTTCAACAGCGATGAACTGCCGCTGTTTGATAAGTACCGCCTGACCACTAGCGTGCACAGTAACTGGCAGGTTAAGGCGCTGCAGAATGCGAAGCTGCATGCCCCGCTCGATATCTATCTGAAGGTGAATAGCGGCATGAACCGCCTCGGTTTCCAGCCGGATCGGGTCCACAGCGTCTGGCAGCAGCTGCGGGCGTTGAAGAACATCGGCGGGATGACGCTGATGGCCCATTTTGCCGATGCGGAAAAGCCGGACGGCATTGCTGAGCCGATGATGCACATAGAGCAGGCGGCGGAAGGGCTCGACTGCCCGCGCTCGCTGTCAAACTCGGCGGCGACCCTCTGGCACCCGGAAGCGCATTTCGACTGGGTGCGTCCAGGGATCGTGCTGTACGGCGCGTCACCGTCCGGGCAGTGGCAGGATATCGCCAACAGCGGCCTCAAGCCGGTAATGTCCTTGCGCAGTGAGATTATCGGGGTTCAGACCCTGAAAGCAGGGGATACCGTGGGCTACGGCAGCCGCTATCGCGCCTCGGGCGAGCAGCGGATCGGGATTGTCGCTGGTGGCTATGCCGACGGTTATCCGCGTATCGCCCCAAACGGCACCCCGGTGTGGGTGGACGGCGTGCGTACCGGCACGGTCGGTACCGTGTCGATGGATATGCTGGCGATTGATCTTACCCCCTGTCCGCAGGCCGGGATCGGCACGCCGGTTGAGCTATGGGGCAATGAGGTGAAAGTGGACGACGTCGCGGCTGCGGCGGGCACCATCGGGTACGAGTTGTTAACGGCGCTCGCCCCGCGGGTACCGGTAGTCACGATATAAGTGGTAGGCCGGGTAAGGCGTAGCCGCCACCCGGCAAACCGACCGCACAGAATTATTCCTCGGCATCCTCCGCCACGCGGACGCCAACTTTCCGCACCCTGTTATCTTCTTTCTCCGCCACCGTCCAGATCATCCCGGCAAACTCCACCTGGTCACCCACCACCGGCGCGGCACCGAGCAGTTTCTGGATAATCTCGCCCAGCGTCTGCTGGTTGTCACGATACTCCAGCCCTTCCTCCAGGCCGTAGATCAACGCCACGTCGGCGAATTTGGCGCTGGCTTCGAGAATAAAATCACCAAAGAAGCGCTGATCCAGCGCCACCGGCGGCGACTGGCTGAACAGCTTGCCGAGAGCAGGAAGGTCGCGCTCGCGGCCAATCACGCAGAGAATATCCCCCTCACGCAGCCGGGTGCTCCCGGTCGGGTGCAGCAGGGCGTTATCGCGGAACAGGGCGGCAATGCGCGTCTCCTCAGGCATATGCAGATCCCGCAGCGAGGCACCTACGCACCACTTGTCGGCGCTGAGCTGGTAGACAAACTGCTCCCACGGGTTTTCCGGATGAAGGTCCAGCCCGACGCGGGAGACCGGCCAGCCCACCGGAGGGATCACCACTTTGGCCTTTTTTGCCGCCCACGACAGGGACGTGCCCTGGAACAGCAGCGACACCAGCACCACGAAGAAGGCCACGTTAAAGAACAGGCGAGCGTTATCCAGCCCGGCCATCATCGGGAATACCGCGAGGATGATTGGTACCGCGCCGCGCAGTCCCACCCAGCTGATAAACACCCGCTCGCGCAGGTTAAACCCTCTGAACGGCAGCAGGCCGGCAAACACCGACAGCGGACGGGCAAAGAAGATCATCCATATCGACAGCAGCAGGGCTGGAATGGCAATCGGCAGCAGGTCCGACGGGGTGACCAGCAGCCCCAGCACCAGGAACATGCCGATCTGCGCCAGCCAGGCCAGGCCGTCAAAGTTCTGCAGAATGCCAAAGCGGTTGCGGATCGGGCGATTCCCCAGCAGGAAGCCGCACAGGTAGACCGCCAGAATGCCGCTGCCGTCCATCGCGGTAGTCAGGGCGAAAATCAAAATCCCGCCGCTCAGGGCCAGCAGCGGGTAGAGCCCGGCCGGCAGCGAGATACGGTTAATCATCTGTTGCAGCAGATAGCCACCGGCGAGGCCAATGATGATCCCGAGGCCGAACTGCTGAATGATGTGCCAGGCGAACACCCAGCTCAGGCTGGTTTCATGCTGCTGGATCATCTCTATCAGGGTGATGGTCAGAAACACCGCCATCGGGTCGTTACTGCCGGATTCAATCTCCAGCGTCGAGCCGACACGTTCGTTCAGCCCTTTACCGCCCAGCAGGGAGAAGACCGCCGCGGCGTCGGTGGAGCCGACGATGGCACCAATCAGCAGCCCTTCCATGATATCCAGATTAAACAGCCAGGCTGCCATCATTCCGGTCAGGCCGGAGGTGATCAGTACCCCGACCGTTGCCAGCGACAGGGCCGGGCCCAGCGCCACGCGAAACGAACTGGCCTGGGTGCGCATCCCGCCATCCAGCAGGATCACCGCCAGCGCGAGGTTACTTACCATGTAGGCAAACGGGTAGTTATCGAAGGGGATCCCCCCGACACCATCAACCCCTGCCAGCATGCCGATGGCGAGGAAAATAACCAGAATGGGGATGCCGAGACGAGACGAAAATGAACTCAATAAAATACTGCAGGTTACAAGAACTGAACCCAGGATAAAAAGACTGATTATTGCTGCGGCATCCAATGTGTGCGTACTCCCTGCGTGACGCGGTGACTGATACTAAAACCCTATCATATTAACGCCCCTTACAGCGTGCTAATCCGGCGCTTAAAGGGCTTTTTTTATGCCTTCAGCACCGGATGACCGCTCAGGGTCAAACAGGTCTTACCTGCGGCGTGAACCAGCGACGCCTGCGCGCCGAGCGGCAGGGTGACGGTCTGTTGTTCATGACCGAAATCGAGCCCGCTGATAATCGGCACCGACACCCGGGAGCGCAGGTAATCGACCATGGTGGCCAGATCGTATCCGGCATCGTAATCATTGGCGGCTGAACCGCTAAAACTGCCGAGGATAATCGCCTGCTGACGGTCGAGAATGCCCGCGTGGTGCAGCTGGAGCAGCATGCGCTCAACCCGGAACGGGTGTTCGTTGATATCCTCCAGCACCAGAATGCCGTTCTCAATGGCGGGCAGCCAGCGGGTGCCGATCAGCGACACCACCATCGCCAGATTGCCGCCCCACAGCTGGCCTGCGCGTTCACACGCCGGACCCTCGCCCTGCCACTCTACCGTGTAGGTCTTGTTTTGCAGCGCGCGCCAGAAATGATCCAGGGTAAAGGCGTCCAGCTCGGGGGCGCCAAAGTTGCCCGCCAGCATCGGGCCGCTAAAGGTGATGACGTTATGCAGCGCCAGCAGACCCAGCTGGATGACGGTGAAATCGCTGTGACCGCAAATCAGCAGCGGATCCCGTTGCTGGCGCTCGGCCAGACCCTGCCAGTCGATCTGCTCCAGCAGGCGGCTGGCGCCGTATCCCCCGCGCACCGCCAGCACTATCTGGTTGGCCCCCTCGAGGCGGGTGAGGGCGTTAATGTCGTTCAGCCGCTGCGCCTCGGTCCCGGCAAATCGCTGCTGGCGGCGGGGTATAATTATCTGATTTTGCACCTGATGCCCGTCGTCCAGTAAACGCGCAACGCCCCGTTGGGCCGCCTCCTGATTAATGCAGTAACCTGATGGTGCGATGAGATGAAACTGAGACATGGCATTTCCTTGCTGACTTATAAATCTAAATGTATATATCATGCCGCCTGAGCGCATCCTTCATCAAGCGGAGGATAGGGTAACAGCGATGAATGACCATAAGGACAGATGACGTGAAATTGAGATGGTTTGCTTTTTTGATTGTGTTGCTTGCAGGATGCAGTTCAAAGCAGGATTACAACAAAACCGAATGGAACCCAGAAGTGCCGGTCAAACGGGCGATGCAGTGGATGCCGATCAGCGAAAAAGCCGGTGAAGCCTGGGGCGTCAGCCCGCGTCTGGTGACCGCCATCATTGCGGTGGAGTCGGGCGGGAATCCCAATCTGGTCAGCAAATCGAACGCGGTAGGCCTGATGCAGCTGAAAGCCTCCACTGCCGGGCGAGAGGTCTACCGGCATATGGGCTGGAGCGGACAGCCCTCCACCAGCGAGCTGAAGAACCCGGAGCGCAATATCTCGATGGGCACCGCCTATCTGAGCATTCTGGAGCACGGGATCCTGAAGGGAATAGAGGATCCGGAAGTGATGCAGTATGCGCTGGTGGTGTCGTATGTTAATGGGGCAGGCGCACTGCTGCGCACCTTCTCCTCCGATCGCAAAAAGGCGATTGCCGAGATCAACGACCTGGACAAAGACGAGTTCTTTGAGCACGTCGTGAATAATCACCCGGCCCCGCAGGCGCCGCGCTATATCTGGAAAGTACAGAAGGCGATGGACGCCATGTAATCCGTTGCCGGGCAGCCACGCGCTGCCCGGTCGCGATCAACGCACCTTGTTGGCGCGCTCCCGCGCTTCACGTTCCAGCGAGTAGATAATCCGCTGCAGTTCACGCTCCGGGCCAGGCCCGACATTGAGAAAACGGAAGCTCAGACGCGGCGTGGTGATGGTTTCGTTTTTGCTGTCCACGACCTTACGTTCGCTCACCGTGATCAGCTGCGCATCGAAGAAAAAGCGACCCCAGCCGCCCATATCCAGTTCAATTTGCGAGAAGCGCATCCCCTCGACCAGTGCCTCAGGTTTTGCGCTATCCATCAGCGCCCCCATGCCGCCCAGCGAGAGATCGTGCAGACGAAAACGGATCACGCTCTTGTCCGGCATTTTGGCTTTGCAGAAGTAGGCCGGATGCAGGGGGGCATTGATACGGAAAAACTCCCGTCGCTGGATACACCATACCGAGGCCGGCAGGGAGGTGATAAAGGCCGGTAGCCCTTGCCAGGTTCCCTGTTCCAGTTGCGGCAGGTCGAACTCCACCTTCGCCCCCTGGGTATCGGCGGCCACGGTGATGATTTCTGCGCGCAGCACCGAGCGGTTTTCGTACTCCTGACTACCCAAATCCATCACCAGCCGCTCTGGCGTGGCATCCAGAATTTTGCTGATGAACTGGTTGTTCCCCCAGCTGATACGCACGGGAACGCCCTGTTTTTGCAGATCGCGTAATACCCCTAATACAGCCAGCGGATTAGTTTTCAGGAACTGCTCACTGTAATTACTCACGCCCCAGGGCTCCTCGATAGATGACAGTCTGTGGTTGCGTTATCGGCATCTGTGCGCGGAACTTAATACAAACCAGCAATTATTTTTTTCGTCAGAGCCGCAATTAAGTCAGTGTACTCAAAATGGTTTTCTGGCTATTGCCTATACTTAATTGACCTGCGCAGACGGGTGTTCTGCGTAAGCTTAACTCTGCAAGAGGGCATCGCTATGGGTATCATCGCCTGGATTATTTTTGGTCTTATTGCTGGTGTTATCGCAAAATTCATCATGCCGGGACGGGATGGTGGTGGCTTTATTGTGACCTGTATCCTTGGGGTCGTAGGTGCGGTTGTCGGCGGCTGGCTGGCAACGATGTTTGGCATCGGCGGCAATGTATCCGGATTTAACCTGCAAAGTTTTCTGGTGGCCGTGGTTGGCGCTATTCTCGTGCTTCTCATCTACAGAATGGTACGACGCGCCTGACCCACGTAAAAACGGCTCTTGTTAAGAGCCGTTTTTTTGTGCCGGGTGGCGGCTACGCCTTACCCGTCCTGGGAAACCTTACTGCCCGACACTCTTCTGCGTTTGTGTCGATTCATCATTCGCGGCTGGCTGTGAGGTGGACGGGGTACTGGCCGCCGGTTGATTACTGGTGGCCGCTGGGGTGGTGGTCACCGGTTCATCATTCGCCGCAGGCTGCTGGGCTGGCAGTTTGTCGCAAGGGTTGGCCTGCGGGCAAACCAGATCCAGCATCTTCAGCGTCACGCCGTTGGTCCAGCCAAAGCCGTCCTGCAGCGGATATTCACCGCCACCGCCGCCCGTGCCGGTAGTGGACACATCATATTTCTCCACCAGCTTCTGCTCGCGATCGTAGGTGTGCTGTACGTTGGTGAGGAAGCGCCAGGTGACGTCCATCGCCACTTTTTTATGCCCGTAGTTCTGCAAGCCTTCGGTGGCCACCCACTGCAACGGTGCCCAGCCGTTTGGCGCATCCCACTGCTGGCCGCTGTTGACGTTGGTCGTCGCAATCCCACCGGCTTTCAGTAGCTGAGCCTCGGCGGCCGAGGCCGTTTTGTCCGCGCGCTCCTGAGAAGCCGCCTGCACGTACAGTGGGAACAGCGCCGCGGCGGTCAGCTGATCGCGCACCTGTTTGGTTTTCAGATCGTAATCCGCATACCAGCCCTGTTTGTCGTTCCACAGATAGCGCTCCATCGCTTTCTGACGATCGGCTGCCAGACCCTCATAACGGCTGGCGGCTGCACTATCGCCCCCATCCTGACTGGCTTTCGCCAGCAGTTTTTCCATCTTGAACATCAGGGCGTTCAGATCCACCGGCACGATGCTGGTGGTGCGGATCGTCCCCAGCTGCTGCGGATCGTCCATCCAGCGCGAGCTAAAGTCCCAGCCGGAGGCGGCGGCGGAACGCAGATCGCGGTAGATCTCGGTCGCCGGGCGGTTCGGGTATTTTTTCGCGGTGTTGATGTCATCCAGCCAGGATTCCGGGCGCGGCGTATCGCGGTTGTCCCAGTAGCGGTTCAGCACCGCACCATCGTCCAGCTTCACCACCCGCTGGCTGGCCTGACCCGGCTGAAGGGCATCCACCCCCTCCATCCAGTAGGCGTACTCTTTTTCCATCTGCGGACGGTATTTTTTCAGCGCCTCGCTGTCGTGGGTCGCCAGCAGTTCAACCATCAGGGAGAAGAACGGCGGCTGGGAGCGGCTCAGGTAGTAGCTGCGGTTGCCGTTGGGGATGTGGCCCCAGCTATCCAGTTCGTAAGCGAAGTTAGCCACCATATCGGCGACTTTGTCCCAGTGACCGCTCTCGGCCAGCCCCAGCATGGTGAAGTAGCTGTCCCAGTAGTAGATCTCGCGGAAACGTCCTCCCGGCACTACGTAAGGTTTCGGCAGCGGCAACAGTGAATCCCACTTCCCGGCGCTGGAGGTGGTGCGGGTCAGCACCGGCCACAGGCCGTCGATATGCGCGCGCAGGCTCTGCCCGGCTGGCGGAACGTATTTTTCATTTTCAGTCGGCAGGGTGAAGTTCATGTCGACAAAATGCCGCAGGTCGAAGCCGGACTGTTTTCGCTGCATGTGGTAATCAGCGAGGATCGCCTGGGGATCGTTTTTTGGTACCGCATCGGCAAAGGTTTTCTGATCGGGGAAGAGTCTGGCGCTTTGCACATCGTTAAACAGAGGACCAAACAGAATGTCCGGGGGCTGTTTCTGGGTGCTGGACGAGTCGTCCGCATAGCTGAAGGCGGTGATCCCAAGCAGGATGCCGCCAATCGCCAGCCGCAGTGTAGGGTGGCGTTGAGGTCTCATCATGGTTGTTCTCCTAAGTTCGCTGGGCAGCGTGACCGCTGTCATCAATCACCTGAAAACCTTAGACGAATCTTAGCCACTTAGCGTGTCGGATAGCGCATTTTGCGCATAACCAGACAATTTACCGTTGCGGACAAACCACAGCGAAGCCGCTGTTTTTTCTGATATATGCCGGATCAATCCCGACATCTGCACTACCTTCATAACCAGGTTAAGCAAAAGGGAGTGCCAATGAAATCGTTACCTTTGATCGTGCCCGCCATCCTGCTTCTTGTCGGCTGTGGGGCGAACAACTCCCCGCCGCAGGCACCCATCCCTGGTGAAAGCACTTCCGCCAAAATGCGCACTCTGGAAACGGGCGCTCAGGTTATTCAGTCCCGCCCGCCGGTGGAGGCCATCAGCGCTTATCTTGATGGCTTTCATTTTTACAGCGGGGATAAAAACGGCCAGATGGAGGCCCATCACTACGTGACCGTGCTCAATGAAGAGGTCATGCAGGCGGTCATCTATGACGGCAATACGAAGGATGCCCGGCTGATGGGGGTCGAGTACATCATCAGCGAGCGCCTGTTTAACACCCTGCCGCCGGAGGAGAAAAAGCTCTGGCACAGCCATCAGTATGAAGTGAAATCCGGCAGCCTGGTGGCGCCCGGCCTGCCTGCGGTGGCCGACAAGGCGCTGATGAGCAAAATCGTCAACACCTACGGCAAAACCTGGCACACCTGGCATACGGATCGCGACAAAACCCTGCCGCTCGGCATCCCGGCCCTGATGATGGGCTTTACCGGGGAAGGGCAACTCGATCCGGCGCTGCTGGCGGATCGCGATCGGCGTCTTGATATTGATACCCAGGAGATAAAACGCCAGCGCGCCGATATAGTCGCCCACCCGGTGGCGAAAGGCGCCAATGCCTGGCAGCAGGGCGAGGTGATCCAGCTCCGGCGCGTGCAGGGGAGCGGGGAACACGGTCACGGCGACACCGCGCATTTTGGCACCGCCGAGCAGAGCCAGAAGTCGCACTGATATCCAAAAGCATCGTACTTACTGCAACTTAGGCGTGGCCTGCTTTCCGGAGGAGACGCCTAAAAATTATACTGGATATTTGAACAGGTATTTGTATACTATTAGAGCAAATTACCCATGTAATGTATGAGTGAGGGGTGAAACCTATGGTAATTCCTGTTGAAAATTTCCAGTCCAACGATCGGCTTGCCACCATCAGCAGCCGCGAAATCGCCAAAATGACCGGTATCGCCCATACCGAGGTGAAACGCATGGTGACGAGTCTGGAAACAGCGCAGCGTCTTTCGCAGCCGGTAACGGCCAGTCTGTACGAGCGCGAAGGTGAAACGCGGCAGGAGTTTTTGCTGAATAAACGAGACTCCCTGCTGACGGTTTCGCGTATCTCTCCGGGCTTCACGGCTGCCATGTTGGATCGCTGGCAGGAGCGGGAACGAAACGCCAATATCCCGGACTTCACTAACCCGGCAGCAGCGGCACGCGCCTGGGCCGAGCAGTATGAAAAATGCCATCGGGCGGAGGAGCAGCTGGCGCTCTGGGCCCCAAAGGCGGCGTTCTTTGACCAGTTCGTTAAGGTAAAAGAGGCGATGGGGTTCCGTCAGCTCTGTAAAATGCTCAAAGCCAAAGAGCCGCAGTTCCGCGAGTTTCTGCTGGAGCGCAATATCATGCAGCGCGTCGGCGGCAATCTGGTTCCGCCGCAGCACCATATCGACGCGGGCTATTTTACCCTGCACAGCGGCGTGGGCGAGAACCAGCACACCTGGTCCCAGGCGCGCTTTACCGCCCGCGGCGTGAAATGGGTGGCGGATCTGTGGTCGAAACATCTCTCCACCCTGGCCATCGAACTGCCGCGCGAGGATCGCACCGAAGGGAAAATGACCCAGCAGAGCTGGCTTTAACTGTTACCCGGTCAGATCTCCTGTGGGATCTGACTGGCTTCGCGTAACGCCCCTGGTGACTGGCCGACAATTCGCTTAAACGCCCGGCTAAAGGCGGCCAGCGACCCGTAGCCCAGCCGCAATGCCACGGTTTCAATCGCCTGATTCTCCTGACTGATATACTGGATCGCCAGCCGCATTCGCAGCTCGGTCAGGTATTTCGCCGGGGTAGTGCCAGTGGCGGTGAGAAACCGCTCGGCAAACACCGACCGCGACGTTCCCGCCTGTTTTGCCAGTTCCGCTACGCTCCAGTTGACCCCTGGCTGCTGGTGCATGGCATAGATCGCCCGGCTGAGGCGCGGATCGCGCAGCACCTGGATCCAGCCGGTGGCTTTCCCGCATCCGGCTTCGACCCAGCCGCGGACAATCAGCGCCGCCACCACGTCCGCCAGCCGGGCGAGGATCCCGGCAAAGCCTACCTGGCGCGCCATCGACTCGCGCTCCATCGCCTCCAGCAGGGGATGGATCTCCGGCCACGTAGTCATCAGGCGACTGACCATCATCACTTCTGGCATCGCTTTGATCAGCGGCTGCATCCCACCGAGATCGAAATCCATACACCCACTGAATATCACTACGTTATCGCTGTCCGGGCAGGGCTCGCAGTGGATGTCGCATACCGTGTTGCAGATGGGCTCGCTGGGAAAGGCCGACACCGGGGTCACCGTCGCGTCATCCCCGGAGAGCAGGGCGTGGGCATCACCGTTGGGGATAAACACCGCATCGCCGCTGTTGAGCGCGAACCGCGCCCCGTTGTGCATCCGCAGAACCGCCGGGCCGCGGCTGATAAAGTGAAATTGTGCTTTGCCCGGCGCATAACCAAAGGCCACGCCAAAGGGCGTGCTGGCTTCAATCCGACGGTATTTCACCCCTGACAGGCGCATGCCGCGCAGCAATTCACTGATCAAATCAGGCGACTGGATAGTCATTTCTCGATTCCCGGACGATTAATCAATAAGTGGAGATTATATGTCATAGATCGTCCACGGTGAACTGCCTATGCTTTGCGACATACATCACATTTTTATAACCGGAGAGTAACAGATGCATTCATCCATCGTCGCTAACGAGGCCAGTGCCCCGGCCAGACCCGCCTGGCGCGCGGTCTGGTCGCTGGGGCTGGGGGTATTCGGCCTGATCATCGCCGAGTTTCTGCCTGCCAGTCTGCTGACGCCAATGGCGGCCAGTCTGGGGGTCAGCGAAGGGGTGGCGGGGCAATCCGTTACCGCCACCGCGCTGGTGGCGCTGGTCACCGGTCTGCTGATCACTCCCGCCACCAAAAGCATCGACCGCCGCTGGGTGCTGATGTTCTTCTCGGTACTGCAGATTATCTCCAGCCTGATGGTGGCCTTCGCGCCCTCGCTGCATGTCCTGCTGATGGGACGCTTGCTGCTGGGGGTGGCGATCGGCGGCTTCTGGGCGATGTCCACCGCCATCGCGATGCGCCTCGTGCCTGCCAGCGACGTGCCGAAAGCGCTGGCCATTATCTTCTCCGGGGTGTCGATTGCGACCGTGGTAGCCGCGCCACTGGGCAGCTATCTCGGGAGTCTGATCGGCTGGCGCAACGTGTTTCTCCTCTGCGTGGTGCCAAGCCTGCTGGCGCTGCTGTGGCAGCTGTGGGTGTTGCCCTCCATGCGTCCGGAGAACAGCGGCAGTCTGCGCACGCTGATGCGGGTCCTGCGTCGTCCGGGGATGATGGGCGGCCTGCTGGCGACCATCCTGATCTTCAGCGGCCATTTCGCCTTCTTTACCTACCTGCGACCGTTCCTCGAGACGGTAGGGCAGGCGAGCGTTGAAACGATTTCGCTGATCCTGCTCGGCTTTGGCGTGGCGAACTTTGTCGGTACTTCCATTGCCGGACATCTGCTGGCGCGCAACCTGCGCCTGACCCTGGCGCTGGTGCCGTTCGCGATGGGGATCCTGGCCTGGCTGATGGTGGCGTTTGGGCATCTGGCGCTGGTGGACGGTCTGCTGGTGAGCCTGTGGGGCTTCGCCTTCGGCCTGGTGCCGGTGGGCTGGTCAACCTGGCTGGCAACTACCGTTACCGACGAGGCCGAGAGCGCAGGTGGCCTGATGGTCGCCTCGATTCAGCTGGCGATCAGCGCCGGTGCGGCAGGCGGCGGGGCGGTATTCGATCTCAACGGGGCGAGCGGCGTATTTACTGCCAGCGGCGTGCTGCTGGTGGCGGCGATGGTAATGGTGTTTGCCGGGGTAAGGGTGAAACCGGTGGCAGCGGAGTAAGTTTGCATGCCCGGCGGCGCTGCGCTTGCCGGGTCTACAAAAACCGTAGGCCGGGTAAGGCGTATGAACTGCACCCAAAATGTTGGACACGATCTGACATCTGAGGGTGCAGTTTATGAAACATTCTTCTGCTGTAAAACTTGCGGCCGTACGTCACTATCTTGCCGGAAAGGCCGGTATGGATGCCAC